>JAEUQN010000003.1:59471-117802 GCA_016789725.1 Blastocatellia bacterium
GGTTGGAATTGGATGGCGAATGGCGTCCCTGGATTTATGCCAATCCGATTCGGATTATATAGCGGTTGTCAGATGCGTGCGCTCACAGAGGATTTAGGTTTTGCTGCCAGAACAACGACGATTATTGCGGGTCGCCGACATCGTAGGCATCACTGACACGCAGTTTCACCCGAAAGCTGCCAATGTTGTTTTGCCAATGCCCATTGTCGTTCACCGCCAGATACAGGCGACCTTCGCCCAGTCCGGTTTTGTCCAGATGGCGGCCCACCATAAATCGCGGCCCAGTGACGCCGACTTTGCCGACCAAGGCCCCAAAAGGAAATCCATCCACCAGATTCGTTTTGTAATTCGGCCCCGGCACCTTTAACCCATCTGGATCGGAGGCCCAGCCATCAATGGCGAAAGAAAGCCGCACATATCCGGCGGCACTCACTTCTACGCGCGAAGCAGGGCCAATCACTACGCCAGTATCCAAAAACTCAATCTGTGTGCAGTGTCGCAGAGAATGCAGCTCAAAGCTCTTTTCGATGCTGCGCTGTCGCACCGCCAGCGAACGAATCGAGGCGAAGGGAATCTTCATCGGAGAACTGCCGGGCAATTGGATCGTGAGCAAATCTGCCGCGATGCGTCCACGAATGGCGTCCCCGTTCTTCAGCCGGATCAGATCGAGCGAGCGATCCGCCGCGTCCGCATAACCAGGCATCAAGCGACCAAAGAGGCGATAGAGCGCGTCTGGCTCGCGCAGGTCACGATCTTTGTAGGCATTGAGGACTGGGGTCAGTGCCGGAAGCCCGATGTCGGTCAACTCCGCCACCGCTGCGTTCCGGGCGCTGCGGTCGGTGCCTTGAATGATGGCAAGACCGGCAGCGATGCGCTCAGCTTCCCGCGCGTTGGCTTCGGCAGCCAGATTTACGGAAAGCACTGATTCCACCTTCACGGAGAGGGAAGGACCATCATTCACGGTGAAACCGCTGGCGGAGAGGATGCCTTCCAACACCTTGCCGTCGCGCGTCAACAGACGAACCGTGCGCGCGCCTTTTGCCTGTTGGGCTTGGGCGATTTCGATAGCGAAGGGACTGCAAACGAGCACCAAACACAGAAGCGAGCGGATTGGATGGGAGTTGATGAGATGATGCAACATAGGGATATTCCTGATCTCTCCTGACCGAACAACCTGACGTTAGCGGCCATTCTGATGGTTTGCATTCTTGCATAGCCCAGTCGTTACACCTATGCGCTGGCAAGCCCTAAACCACCGCCGTATGGACGGGTGATGATTTCTAAGTAGTGACCGGAAGGGTCAAGAAAGTAAACCCCTCGACCACCATCATTGGTATTAATTTCATTTGGTTTGGTGCGGCGCGGATCAGCCCAGTGTTCGATGCCCCGCTCGTGGATGCAGGAGAGGGCATAATCGAAAACATCGTCACTGACCAAAAAGGCATAGTGCTGGGGCTGAAAATCTATCGGCGTTTCCACGTAATCCAGCGTGACGTGATTGTCGAGCGTGACAACAAGAAAGTGGCCCGCAGCCACAGGCGGACCCAGTTTGAGCAGTTCAGCTAAAAAGTGTGCCGATTCCTGTTTGTTGCGAGCAGCAATGATAAGGTGATTCAATTGAGTTGGCATATTCTTTGGAAAGATTGGCAAACCAGGCCGCCCTATGACGAAGCAGGCTATTTAGCCCAATTGCGCAAGACCAATTCGCCCTTAATTCCTTTACTCGAAGCGACTACCGGCTGATTTCGGCTTGACAACTCCACCTCAGATGGATGTTCGGTGTTGGTTAGTGGTGGCATACACACGGAAGAGAATCAGCTATCTATAAAATCTCAATTGAGTGTAATTTTGACCTTTGAAATATCGGCTTTACTGGTCTCATAAAAATCGTAAAATGCTTGTATTAACTCATGGGTGACTTGAAATGAAGGCACGACCTGCAATCGGTGACAAAATTTATCAGCTAATGACATAAATAGCTGCGTGTTATCAGATTTCATTCCAGCACGCAGCCGATTAGCAGACCGTCCAATACATTCATCGTCATATCCTTTATTATGCATTCGGGTAAACCAAGCCAACATTGCTTGATCTAGTTTAAGTACGTCCATTTTTGATAGCGGCTCGCCTTCAGATGTAAACCTTCTTGAGGCGGAAACAGTTTTATTATACTCTGCCATAGATTCCCATAAGGACGATGCTCCAAGACTGTCAAGATATTCTTTGGTGAATATTGATTGGCTAACTATATAATCATCGCTCCTAAGCACATAATTCCAAGCAAGGGCAAAAAGCTCCATTCTAATTGCTAATAATTCAAAGGCTGCACTTTCAATCTCGTTATCTGTGAATTGACCGTCTGAATTTTTCAATTTCTCTATGAGGGTGTAACAGTCTTCTGTCTGTAACACGGTCAGATGAAAGTAATGCTGACAAAATCCTTGAAGAGTGTATTTTTCTTTCCGACTAAATAATCCCATATATGTATTTCCCTGCTTACCGCATAAGGTGCTGGGTATTAATCAGATTTTTTTTATTATCATTGCCCAATAAGGCAAGCCTTTCATTTTCACCAAGTTTCACCGAACTAGATTAATTAGCCGGACGCCAAAACTTTCCATTGGCGGAAACAAGTTTCTGCTAATGGAAACTTGTTTCCGCCAATGGAAACTTATTTCTTTCCGTTATCGGAAACTTTTGGTACTTGTCCGCGTTCTGCCAACTTTCCATTAGCGGAAACTTCGGGAGATTGAATCCGCTCCGTCAGACCTAATTTGCGCACTTGACCAAAGGGGAGTTCCCAGAGTTTCCGCGCCGGATTCCATTTACCGCCTGCCCGTTTCACGCGTTGACGCCAGTCCACTTCCGCAAGTTCGACACGGACAGCGATGAGTTCGTCCTCCTGAAACGCACGAACGGGCGGTTGCCAAACGGCTTCTTCCAGAATCAACTCCACGGTTTTGAACCGTTTGCCTTGCACCCCATCATAGCGGTAGCGTACGCATACCAATCGCGCACCGTATTGACTGACTAAGCGTTTGGTGCCCGGCTGGCCCGGATTGAGCTTTTTACTCATGAGCATGGCAGACGCGGCCTCCGACTGAAATTGCTTGATTGTGATGAAGGCGGCTTTCTTCTTCATCGCAGCGGAGTATAATGCCCCCGTCACAGCAAGGCAATAGAGCATCAGCAACCACACACCCAATTGTTAACGAGGAGGCAGAGTATGACGAACAGCCCCGGCTCGTCACCCCCGAAGCTTATGGATCAATTGCGTGCGATTATTCGCCTGCGCGGCATGAGCTATCGCACCGAAGAAACGTATTGTGATTGGATCAATTCATTTTCCATATTCCATTTGCGATTTATCATTTGTCATTTGAAGACTGGTTATGGAAAATGAACCCGTTGCCAAAAGTGCGCAAACCAAAGCCGATGAACTGGAAGAACGCTTGATTGAGTTTGCGGTGCGGCTCATCAAGCTCTCGACCAGTTTGCCGAAGACTCCGGCAGGAAAACATATCGCCGGGCAAATCCTGCGCTCCGGCACGTCGCCTGCGCCGAACTATGGCGAAGCACGCGGCGCTGAAAGTCATGCCGACTTTATCCATAAACTGGGGATCGTGCTGAAGGAACTAAATGAAACCTCAATCTGGCTTCGCGTGATTGAGCGAAGCGAACTGCTCAAGCGGGAATTGTTAGCTGGGATTATCGCCGAGAACAAAGAACTCTGCTGTCTCTTCACCGCCTCCCTCAAAACCGCACGAACCAATAAACGGTGACTGCGGCTTGAGAGAACACCAACCCACTCACGCAACGACAATGGCAAATGACCAATCGCAAATGATATATGGAAAATGGTCATCTACTTTGCAACGCATTTGCTGGAATCCGGTTACGATATTCGCACAGTGCAGGAATTGCTCGGTCACGCCGATGTGAAAACGACGATGGTGTACACCCACGTGCTGAATCGGGGTGGCTTGGCGGTGCGCAGCCCGCTGGATTGAAGTGATTTATTTCTCGGCCAATCGCTTCGCAATAATTGAATACACGGCGGGGTTGAAAGCCAGTCCGACGTGCGTTCCCGTGACCTCGAAATTTTTCGCGGGATCATCCGTGATGCAAACTTGCCAATCCACTACGCCATCTGTTTTGGTGAAGATGGCAGTCTTTCGGACTTCGTGCGGAAAATGCTCGTGCATGGCAGTCACCGCCGGGCAATCGCAATACCCCGTGTAACAATCCGGTTTCTCGGCTTTGCGTTTGCTATCACACAGGATTTTTTCTCGTACTCGTTCGGCGGCTTGCAGCACCAGCGGATGCGAACGAATGCCGCGAATTGGTGAGCCTAAGGTGGTGACGGAAGCAATCGGCGCAGGCTGGTTAATGGTAGCGGCACGAGACAACACGCCGCCCAGACTATGACCAATCAGATGCACTTTTTTGCCCGTCTCCTGCTGCGCTTTGTTGATCGTCGCGGTCAATCGTTCGACCAGCGTGTTCAGACATTCGGCGTTCCAACCGATGTTCGACAAATAGGGTTTGTAGCCAATGCGCCGCAGCCAGAAATACAGTTCGTACAAGTAATGATCGGTCCCCATAAATCCCGGCACCACAATGACCGCAGAGCCGTCTCCGCGCGGGACGCCAAAGCCGTAATAAACCGGAGAAGCTTTCAGCGCCAGCCAGTCCAAACCGGCAAAAGTTTCGCGCCAAAGCGGGCGCACAGAGGCGACTTTTTCGGGATGAAAAACGAAGGTCGTAGCGGACATAGTTGATGGCTCCTTTAATTGGTGGTCGGTGATCGGTGGTCGGTTGCCGGTGCTTATCGTCTAAATCAGGTTTCCTGTGTGGCGCATCAGGACAACGCGCAATGGCAGAATACAACGGACGGCACTTGACTGACAACCAACAACCAGCCACCAGCCACCAACCACTATTTCTTGCTGCGTGATCGTGAGGGTTTCGCTGCTCGCCCCGAAGAAGCAGTTCCTGATGTGGTAGAAGCAGCTTTTGCTTTCATCACCTGCGGTTTAATTTCTTCGACCCCGGCAGCGCGCCGGATTTCGTAAAACGACTCGTATAAATAATCGCGCATGGTTTCGACATCCGGCATCGCGTTCAAATCGGCGGTCAAGCCAAAGTACAAATGCTGATCGTAGCTCATAATCGCACAGCCGCAACCGACCGCATACCCAACTGGTACATACGGATAATACGCCGTCATCCTTCGCCCCATCGCATACAACGGAACCTGTGGCCCCGGCACATTCGTCGAAACGATGTTGTACACCGGCAACGGCAAATGCGATGGAGCCAGCGCCCCCAGCAAGGCCTGCACCGGCGCAGGCAAAATGCCCATCAACGCCGAGCCAAGATTCAACCCTTCAGCCACGCGTCCACCTTTCATGGCGGAGGTTTTCTGATTGATGTATTTGAAACGAGCCACCGGGTCTTTCAAATCCAGCGGAATTTCGACGGGCAACATGGAAACCACGTTACCAAGCGCCGTGCGCTGATCTTCCTGTCGCATGCTGACCGGAACCATCACACGCAAATTGCGTCCGCTGGTTTGCAAATTGTGATGTTCGGCATAACGCGACACTGCGCCGGACAACGCCGTCAAAACAACGTCGTTGACCGTGCCACCGAGCGCGCCGCGAATCGCACGCGCTTCGGCAAAGCTAAAGGTATTCCACACCAATTTGCGATCACCTGAACAGGCGCGATTGAAGGGCAACGGATTTGCAGGCGAAGCGAGACGCGGAAGTTCCGGGCTGATATTTTGCATTGCCGTGCGGGATGTTTCATTCACCAATGCCTGCGTCAAATTCAGCAAGCCATTCTGAAACTGCATCAGGCTGTTCATCCCTTCCGTCATCCCGCCAATCAGCGAATCAAAGAAGCGGCGCGTCGGGTCAGGTTGTGGTTGCCGCACGCGCGCTTCGGGCTTAGGCGGAATCGGCGCCGGATTCGGCGAAATGTCCAGGATGATTTTCAGCAACTCGACGCCGGACATCCCATCCACCATGGCGTGATGCACACGCGCAACCATTGCGGTATGGCCGCCTTCCAATCCATAAATCCAATAAATGTCCCAGAGCGGCTTCGAGCGATCCATCATTGGCGTGAACAGCCTGCCTGCAAGTTCGATGAGTTGCGCTTCCGTACCCGGCGCGTCGAGTTGCACTTTGAAAACGTGATTGCGCACGTCAAAGCGCGGATCGAATTCCCATGTCGGATGACCGAGATTGAACGGGTCAGGCGTGACGACCTGTTGATAGCGCGGCAGCAAATGAATCTTGGCATCAATCATCGCCACGAAATCGTCAAAGGGCATTTCGCCGTCAAAGAGGCTGACACTGCCGATGTGCATCGGCGCTTCTTTTTTCTCGAAATACAAAAACGTGGAATCAACCGACGAGAGGCGATGATTTAAATTAGGCGTGGACATAGGTGTTATTCCGACGATTTCAAAGCGTTCATTTCTTCTGCAAATTTGAGCAACCATTCCCGTTGCTCATCGGTTTCAGGAACTGTTGTGCCGCGAGCCTGACTGATCTGTTGCCAGGCGGCAGTTGGCTCAACCCCGGATCGCACCAGTAAACAAGCGGCAATCAATGGTGAGCGGCCCAATCCCTGACGGCAATGAATACCAATCTTTTGGCCTTGCACGCGTAAGGTAAACAAAGCATCAATTAATCCGATGGTTTCGATCAAATGTTCCGGCACGCTCAGGTCATCAATCGGCAGTCTGAAAAATTTCAGACCTGCTGCTGCACAGACCGCCGCCTCATTCACCAATCCCAGTTCCGACACTTCGGGTTGAGCGAGCAATGAGACAATCGCTCCCAAGCCTTCGCGGGTCCAGTCCTTGATTTCATCATTCAACCAATCCCCACCGCGTGGACGCATCAGGATTGCCAAATCATCTTCCACCCAATAAATCTCAGTTTTCATTCTTGCCCTCGGGGCTAGTTAGAAGCCCAGACATCCACCAAATATCGGTTTTGTGCAGTTAAATTATTCATCCACTGTTCGGCTTCTGATGCAGTCAAGCCCGCCTTTTCGCTGACAATGGCAGTGAACGTTCGCCGCACATCGGGAGCCATGCGGCTGGCATCACCACAAACATAAATGACAGCCCCGTCTTCGATCAATTGCCAGACTTCATCACGGCGCAAATATATTTCATCCTGCACGTATTTTTTCGGCTGGCCTTCGACCCGCGAAAAGGCAGTGGCGATTTGCGTAATCCCGTCGGCCTCGAACTGTCGCAATTCACTTTCATAGAGGAAATCCTGTTCAGGATGACGGCAACCAAAAAACAGGAGCGATGCGCCGATGGCTTGCCCTTGTGCTTTCAATGCTGCACGTTCCTGCAAGAAACCACGAAACGGCGCGAAGCCTGTGCCGGGGCCGATCATTACAATCGGCGTCGCGGAATCATCAGGCAAACGGAATGTTGATTTTGTATCTTTTACGAAGGCATACAAAACTTCACCCGCTTGATGCTCGCGCAAATAATTCGAGCAAACGCCCGCAAATGTTCCTCGTCCCGAACGTGCGGGCGCTTCGACGACGGCAACGGTGATGCTGCACGCACCTGGTGCAACCAACGGCGATGATGCAATCGAATAATAACGCGGGCGCAGTGGCGGCAGCATTTCCAGATACACTTCAAACGGCAAAGTGCAGGCCGGATATTCTTCCAACAAATCCAGCACCGATTTGCGCTTCGTCAGCACTTCTTCTTTGTAGCGTTCGTCGTCCTGCGCCAACGCCTGTAATTGAATGCGATGCGGCGGACATTCGGTATATTCGATCAGCGCGTTGATCTGAGAGCGCGTCGCCACGTCCTGCAATTCGACGTAATCGCTCAGCAATTGCGCGACCGAAATCGCCCGGTCAGTCGGCAAAAAGCTTTTGCGATTCGTGCTGCGGCGCAGGCGAACATGCGTACCCGGCGCAAAGCCAAAGCGTGCGATCACGCGATTGACAAGCGTTTCGCCGTTGTGCGGAATCACACCCAGGTGATCGCCCGCGCGATACGTGACGCCTTCCGGCAAAGCCAATTCAAGGTGCCGCGTCGAACGATCTGAAGCATGCGCGCCGTCATGGCGATGCAATTCGCGGTTGACCAGCACAGTCATCGGTTGCGCCTCGAACGAATCCACAAACGGGCTGGGTTGCGTGCCGGGAACAATTTCGAGTTTATAGAGTGGCTTCGATTCATCAACTATCGGCGCAGTAAGCTTGAATTCATTGGCGACAGCAAGGCGTGCGGGTTTGTACCATTTCTGAAACTGTCCATCGAAATCTTCGCGCATATCGCCTTCGCCTAAGCCGACAATGCGCGTGGCCCCGCACGCCGCCAGCTTTTCATCAATCAAGCGCGGAATCGCCTGGAACGTTGCGGCCCAATCCCGATTGCCACAGCCAAACACAGCATATTTCACGCCCTGCAACGATTCTGCATTCAACTCGCTGCGGCGCAACCAATCACAAAATTGCACGGCATTGTCCGGTGGCAAACCGTTGTATGAAGCCGTGGCAATCACGACCAAACCTTCTTTCGGCAGGCGTCCGACGTAATCATCCAGCGGCGCAACCTTTGCCACAAAGCCATTGTCTTCGCCGTCCTGTGCGATGCGCCGCGCCAACTCTTCCGCCGTTCCCATATTTGAACCATAGAGCACGAGTAAGGGAGTTTCGTGTTTGATCCCTTGTCGGTGGTCGGTGGTCGGTGGTCGGTGGCTGGTAATTGCTGGTATTCCGACTTCCGACTTCTGGCTTCTGTCTTCCGGCCCACGCAATCGAACTCTGATTTTGAAGTTGTCCGGCTTCATCGTCAGGGTTTCTTTGATCTTCAATTCGTAGTTCGTGTGATCTATCAGCTTGAAGCGTTGCAGCATCATCCCCAGCACCAGCGTCGCTTCATGCATTGCGAATTGGCGACCAATGCACGAACGTTGCCCGTTACCGAAAGGCTTGTACGCATTGGCGGGACGCTTCGCCTCGGCTTCAGGAGTAAAGTTGTCAGGATTGAAAACTTCCGCGTCTTCGCCCCACACGCTTTGGTCGCGGTGCAGCATCGGCAACAGGATTGAAATGTTGTGATGCGGTTTGATTTTATACTTGCCGCCGATGATCGTTTCTTCTTTCGCCGCGATACCATACGCCGGAGCCGTTGGCCACAAGCGCAACGTCTCTTTCAAAATTTGCGTGATGTATTGCAGTTGATTGACCTGTGCGTATGTCGGTCGCGCTGATAGATCACCGCCCAACACGCGATCTACTTCATCGTACGCCTTCGCCAGTACTTCCGGGTGTTTGAGCAAAGCGTAAATCGCAAATGACAACAGCCCGCTGGTCGTTTCGTGGCCGGCAATCAGGAACGTGATGACCTGATAGCGCATGTTCAGATCGTCCAGCTTTTCGCCCGTTTTGCGATCCACGCCAGTCATCATGCAACTCAGCATGTCGGCTTTGCCCGAAGCATCTTCGCTGCTTGCACGACGATCTTTGATGATGCGATCCACCGTCTCATTCATCGTGCGAATGTCGTCCTGCAACTGGCGATCACGACTCGACCGCAGCAGGCTCTCGCCCGGCACATCGCGCAGCATATCCATCGTGATGCCGAGCGCGTCCGCCATCGCGCCGACAAACGGATGCTCTTTGTCGTGGTAGAACGAATTGAAGCGAAAGTCGAAGCCGCTCAAGCCAATCGTGTCCACCGTCAAACTGGTCATGTCGCGCGTGACTTCGATTTCTTCGCCGGGATTCAGCCGCTCCCACTTCAGCACCAATTGTTCCGCAATGTCGAGCATCATTGGGTGATAGCTGAGCATTGCTTTGTGGCTGAAATTCGGCAGCAAAATGTTGTGCGCCTTGGACCAATTTGGCTCGCTTGTTTTCGATGTAAACAAGCCATCGCCGCCGAATCCGCGCACGATTTTCAAAGCGCCGCGCACTGCTTTGTCAAAGCGTTTTTCATCCGACAGTTCGTCCACCAACTCAAAGCCCGACACGATGATGGCGACGCGCCCGCGAATTTCCAGCCGAAAAATCGGTCCCAATTCGCGTGCGAGTCGAATCAAGTCTTGCACAGTATTATCGGCACTGAGCGTGAGCAAATGGCCTAACAGAAAGGTTTCCGGCGGTTCGGGAATGCGGGCTAATATGGGTTTCTCGCTCATCGTGTTCTCTCATCAATCGCGCGGCGCAAGGATCGCAAAGCTCCATCCGGTCAAACGACTTTGTTGTCGCAGCCAGCGCGCGAGGCAGGTTGTAGATTTAGGCTCATCTGCCGACAGTTCATCATCCGGCGTCAATACGAATGCTGTGGCAAGTTGCGGTCGCCCCGCGAACCAGTAGCGCACGTCCGGCTTTGCCATCAGGTTTTGTAGCCAGCTTGCTTGACGCCGCAACGAGGTCAGCAAAAGCAGATTGCCGATGCGCGTTGCGGTCAGCGGCAGTTTGTACGTGCGGTCAGAATCTTTGTCCATCACTTCGACCACGACCGCACCCGTCGGCCACAACAGCGGATTGCCGACGCCCATTTCAATCAGCGGCGTCAAGCTTTGTCCCAGCGTTTTGATAACATCAGATTGCAGGCGTGTAATTTCCCGGACGAGCATAGACGACCTCGACTCAATGTGACAGCGGTTTGGTTTCAGGTTCGAGCCGTCGCGTCGGCTCTTCGATTACAGAGGAAGCAACTTCAAGAGGCTCGGCATCACGATGGACAAAGGTCTCGACAGATTCATTTTGCGCAGGCGGCAAGGCCGTCTTTTCGTTGCCGACAATTGTTCGAGAGGCTTCGCGGGTCGTGGTCTCTGCCGCAAACAGATTGAAGAGACCACGCAACAACCGTTGCAGCAAAGGTTGCCCAAAAAACAATACTGTCACGAAACTCAGCGTCAGCGCGACGAGTTCTGCTTTACCGTACATTTCTACCGTATCCACTTCAATGCCCAGCGCCGGAACCGCCACCACAAAACTGCTCAGCACGCTGAGCATGAACATCAATGTCGCGCCCAAACTCATGTCCTTCTGCCGAGAAGAAAACCGCAGCCCCAAAAACAGCGCGCCAAACACAACCGCATTGGTCAGGAAATACCAGATGATGGCCGACGGAAGAGCAAACATCGCATCCAATGGGCCCTGACTGTGCGCGCCGCCAAAAAATACGCCGACGAACAGCGCGAGCAACGTTCCGAGGTACATCAAACCCGCGCCCAGATTCAGGTCTTTGCGGTTCAGTTGCAGCGGATCAGGCGGCTTTGCGTTTGGGTCTTCGACCGGTTGCCCGTCGTTTTCGACCAGTTGCGTAATCGTAACCAGACGAAAACCACAGCTCCGGCAATAATTGAGTTTTTCAGAAATTGCGGTTCCACATTTCGGGCAAAACATACAGTCGCTGACCTCCTTGTCAACTTACTGCGCAGTTACTCCGTCAGCCCCGTCACATCGTACGACATCACGATCAAATCGTGCGTGCGTCCGTTGCGATCCATCACATAATCCGTCAACAACGCTTCCGCACGAAAGCCGAGTTTCTCGAACACAGCAATTGCACCGCGTTCGCCAGATGCCATTTGCGCCACGATCTTTTGCAAGCCCATTGCTTGCGCCTGCGTAAACACTTCGTTCGCCAGCACTGATCCCAGGCCGATGCCGCGTGCATTCGGACTGACGAGCAAGCGCATGTTGCCGAGATGCCGCGCCCAGGTCGTTTCGCTGCGGACGAGCGTCCCCATCCCAAGCAACCGGCCATTTTCTTCCGCGACAATCGTCGTCGTGCGGCCTGAACCAATCGAACGCATCCAACCGTCCACAACTTTGGGGTGCGAAATATCAATCGGCAGAAACAGCAAATCTTCTTCGGGTAATGATTGCGCGAACGCGAGCACAGCGTCGCGGTCGGTCGGTGCCATCAGCCGCAACGTGATTGAGCGGCCTTTGATTTTCGTTGTCCAGGGATAGGTGCTTTTTTTCGTGGCGGGCATTCGATTCTCCTCAGATTAAGGTAGCGCAACTGTCAGTTTGCGTGTGTACTTTACTCGCCTCACACAAGAAAACCAAATGCGTCAGAAGGCATCTGGTTTTCTCTGGAAGTACGAATTTTCAGGCGAAACAAACTGACAGTTTGTTATACGGTTGCTTACTTCGTCGAACGCATAAACGGAAGTTGCGTCGCCAAATCCAGCCAGCGTTTTTGCACTTCGATGTAGTTCGTCATCGCGGTTTGCGCGAAGTCCGCGAGCGCTGCGGCAGGTGAAGAATCATCAATGCCAAGCGTGGTTTTCATCGCTTGCACGGCTTGTGTGTTTTGTGCTTGCGCGAAATCGAGCCATTGCGTTTGCGCTTTGACAAATGTGTCCATTCCCTGTCCCAAATAATCCGACATCGCCGTCATCACATCACCGGGTTGAAAGCTGACGCCTTCGCGCAGCGCGGCAAACATCTGGCTGCCCTGTTGCGAAGCCATTTCGGAAAAGCGTTTTTGCGCTTCGACAAATCCGGCGTAGCCCTGTTGTGCCCACGAAGCCAGTTCCGGCGTTGGAGCGGTACGATAAAAATTCGCGCCTTCTTCAATCGCCTTCAGCATCAACGCATTTTGCTGCGAAGCGATTTCGATCCACGTCTTTTGTGCTTCGACTAAGTGATTGATGACTTGATTCGCCCATTCGGCGGCATCGTTGGTGTTCTTGGCTTCAGAAGCCTTCGCTTCCGCCGCAGCTTGACCGCTCTTATTGCTATTCGTTGCTTTTGCTTTGCTTGCCATAATAAATCCTCTTTGTTTGGTGGTTGGTGGTCGGTGGCTGGTGGTCGGCTGTCTACCGCCTACTGTCTACCGTCTACCGTCTACCGTCTACTTTGCCTCTTCCATTTCGCGCAATTCTCGTCTGAGCACTTTGCCAACTGCGCTTTTCGGCAAAGCCTCTTTAAATTCGATGATGGTTGGCTGTTTGTACTTCGCCAACTTGTCCTGACAAAACTCTTTGATTTCCTCGTCGGTCGCGGTTGCACCTTGTTTCAGCACGATGAACGCCTTCACCGCTTCGCCGCGATATTGATCCTGTACCCCGATGATCGCGCATTCCTGAATCGCCGGATGCGTGTACAACACCTCTTCGATTTCGGTCGGGTAGACATTGAAGCCGCTGACAATCAGCATGTCCTTCTTACGCTGAACGATATAGAAATAGCCGTCTTCATCCATCCGCGCGACATCGCCCGTGTAAAGCCAACCGTCTTTGATCGCATTCGCCGTTTCTTCCGGCTTGTTCCAATACCCCTTCAAAATCTGAGGCCCGCGAATGCACAACTCGCCTTCCTCGCCGACGGGCAATTCGCGTTCGCCTGTTTCCAAGTCTACGATCTTGCATTCGGTGCTGGTCATCGGAAAGCCAATGCTGCCGGGCCTCCGCTGCGCGAGCAACGCTGTCGAAGTTGTAATCGCTGACGTTTCCGTCATCCCGTAACCTTCCAGCAAAGACGCGCCGCTCATCGCTTCAAACTGTTCGATGACTTCAATCGGCAACGGAGCCGAGCCAGAGTTGAAGCGATGAATTTTATCCAGCCCGCAATTGACCGCTTCGGGATTGTTGATGAGCGAAATGAACAACGTCGGGACGCCAGGAAAAAACGTCGGCTGATAATTCTTGATCGCGTCCAACAACAAATGCGGATCGAACTTTGGCACCGGAATTTGCATCGCGCCCAGCCACACGCCATAGAGACATCCGACCACCATTCCATAGATATGAAAGTACGGAATCACCAATAAAATCGCGCCTTCGCCCATCTTTGTCTGCGGCCCACCCCACAAAGCACAGATCAATGTCGCTGCATACAAATTGTAATGCGTCAGCATCGCGCCTTTCGGCACTCCCGTTGTTCCGCCCGTGTAGACCAATGCGGCCACATCTTCTTTCGCATTGATGACAACGTTTGGAACTTTCGCTTTTTCAACGACTGCGATGAGTTCGGAAAAGCTCAACGTGCCTTCCGGTGCAGCAGGCGCGCTCGTCGGATTCGCCGAATAGGCCAGCACACTGGTCGTAATCACTTTTTCAATGCTTGTGTGCGCGAGCACGCTCATCACGATTGGTGAAAGCTGATCCAAAACAATAATCGCACGCATCCCGGAATCTTTGGCGACCAGTTCGACCTCGCGCGGCGTGTAAATCGGATTGATATTGGCGACGATTGCGCCGAGCCGCGTGATGGCAAAAAAGCTGATGATGTACTGTGGGCAATTCGGCAGCATTACTCCCACGCGGTCACCTTTACCGATGCCAAGTTGCGATAAGGCCGTAGCCAGTTTGTCGGCTTGTTGCTTCGCTTCTTTGAAAGTCAGCTTTGCGCCTAAAAATGCACTCGCCGGTTGATCGGGATAATGGACCGAAGCAAGGTTGAGAACTTGATAAATCGGTTGCGTCGGAAAGGGGATTTCTTTCGGAACCCAGTAATCATAGCGTTGTTGCCAGGGTTTCGAGGCATAAACAGATTGGTTGGTCGCGTTTTCCATAATGTTCTATTTGTCAGTTGATGGTTTCTGTTTGGCGCGTCGTGCGCCTTCGACAAATGGTACGCTCCAACCCAATGCTAAATCCACTAATCCGGGGGCAAGTTTATTGAAAAAGTTCAGTGCGATTGCATCGCCCGCCATCACGACTTCAGCTTGTGGGAAGCGCGCGTTTTGGACAATGATCCGCGCCAGCTCTTGGGCGGGAAACTTTGGCAAACTCGCGCCTAAATCCAAGCCCGTGTCGTTTTTCGCAGTCTCGAAAATTTCGGTCCGCACCGCGCCGGGATAAATCGTGCTGACGTCAATGTTTTCGGTCATCAACTCCGCGCGCAAGGCTTCAGAAAAGCCCGCCAGCGCGAATTTACTGGCCGAATACGCTGTTTCATACGGCATCCCACGCTTACCAAAGATCGAAGAGATATTGATAATCAACCCGTTCTTATTCTTTCGCATGTGCGGTACAACTGCTTTGCAAGCATACACCGCACCCCAGAAGTTCACGTCCATCACCTGTTTGAAATCTTCCAGCGATTGATCCACAAAGCTCGCGGCAATGCCAACACCGGCGTTATTAACCAATGTATCAACCTTGCCAAACCGCTCAATTGCCATTGCAATCAAATGCTCGACCTGCGCCTGATCCGCCACATCTGTTTTCACCGCCAACGCTTCGCCGCCTTTATTTTCAAGCTCTCGGACAAGTTCAATCAATCGTTCTTCCCGACGACCAGCAACAACAACCTTCGCACCCGCATCAACAAACGCGACCGCCGTGGCACGTCCGATGCCGCTTGTCGCGCCAGTAATCACAACGGTGGTTCCTTGAATCGTTCGGATCATGTGCTCAGCCCTCAAACACGGTTTCGATGCTTCAAGAAGATACCAGAGATTTTGCTCGTGTCAATAATTTATTTCGCAAATGCGAAATAAATCTCACAAGAACCACTTTACCAAGACATTCGGCTGATGACTTTCGGTATAATTTTGGACTATTCTGAACTAATTTTGACTATTTTCTTCCTTTCGCAAGTGCAATATGCTACTTTCCCGGCTATGGCAAAGAAGAAAGAACCGGCGGCAACTACTGGCAACGAACCGATCCTCATCAAACGCTACGGCAATCGGCGACTGTACAACACCGAAACCAAAAGCTATGTAAATTACCAGGAATTGTTGGAAATTATCCGAGCCGGGCATGATATTCAGGTCATTGATTCCAGCACAAAAGCGGATGTCACCAAAGCGGTGTTGGTGCAACTGATCCTTGAAGAAGAGAAAAATGCCAAAAGCATCTTACCGCTTCCGTTTCTCTTCCAGCTTATTCGCAGCCGCGAAGGACAGATGCAGGAATTCTTCAGCAACTATCTGGCAACCAGTTTTGAGGCGTATTTGAAAACCAAAGAAGAGTTTGATCGGAGATTTAAGGGGTTCTTAGAAATGACTGCCTCCGCGCCGCAGATGTGGGAGAAATTTATTCCGGGCGCGGACGTCATGAAAGAATTTTGGGGAACGGGCAAAAAAGATGAAGGGAAGAAATAGCTCCTTCATCGCCCCGCCGGGCGTAAATTCTTACCTTCCAATTTGACCAGCGAATCACCTAAATCTGCGCGCGCGCGTTCGACGTATTTCATCAAATGCTGCACGATCTCAGGTTGCTGCGTGACAAGATTCGCGCTCACCGGTTTTTTTGTAATTCATAATCTTTATTGCTTTGCCTCTTTGCGTGGCATCTTTTCATCCATCATTGCAGCTTGATAAATGAACGCAGCCATAATCGTTGCCGCCTGTTTCATATCATCGGCCTGAATGTAATCGAGACTGTCCTGATTGGTGTGATGCGTGCGTAGTCCGAAATCGAGCATGTAATTGAGTGGGTCTTGCATAAAACCGAACCCGGGCAGCCCGACGTTATCGAAGGAAATATGATCGGAAGCCCCACGACTCATCATTGTTGTCGTTTTGGCTCCCAGGCTATGGAACGGTTTCAACCATTCGTCAAAAATCGGTTTGGCAGCAGCATTGTCCATCAGGTAAATACCGCGAATTCTGCCCGCCCCGTTATCCAGATTGAAATAGACCGACAGCTTTTCGTAATCCGCTCCTTTGACGGGTTGCGGTTTCGGCACTTCTTTCGTGGGTTTGGGCAACTGGGCAAAGTGTTTTTCGACATACGCCTTGGAACCGTGCAGCCCCTGTTCCTCGCCGCTCCACAGGGCTGCGCGAATCGTTCGTCGGGGCTGTAAGCCGGTTGCCATCAAAATCCGCATGGCTTCCATCACGACGCCAGAACCTGCGGCGTTATCGGTTGCGCCCGATCCGGCGTGCCACGAATCCAAATGCGCGCCGAGCATCACGATTTCATCCTTCGATTGCGGGTCAGTGCCTGGGATTTCGGCAATCGTGTTGTAAGCCATCAGGTCTTCGTCGTGAAATTGCGCTTGAATATCCACCGTCATTTTTGGCGTCACGCCCTGCCGAATCAGGCGCACCAACCGATTGTAATCTTCATTCGCCATCGTCACGGTCGGAATCACAAACGGCTCGGCTTCCTTCATCCAGGGCGTGACGCCCGCCAGGGTTTTGACGATAGTTGGATCAGGTGGAGCCGTGATTGTGGCGTTGTGAACCATCACTGCACCACCGCTGCCGCGCTGACTGTTTTCGAGCAAAACGGCTGCGCCTTCGCTGGCAACCAACTGCTGCGTCTTGAATAAAAAAGCGATTTTCCTGGCAAACTCCAGACGCGAGGCGTCGGTCTGTTCTTGCGTTCGTGCGGGAGTGGAGGGCTTCACGTAATTCGCCAGTCTCGCTAGATCCTCTTCTGAAAAGGGAGCGCCCAATCCGAGCGGATCATTTTTCAATTCGCGCGGAGCAGAAATCATCACGATTTTGCCCTTGAGCTTGCCCTTGTATTGCTCGAAATCCTTCTCGTCTTTGACATCAATAAAGACGACTTCAGCCGTGACCGGGCCTTTGGTCGAAGTCGTCCACGCGCTCGGAAACGCCAGCACGGATTTATACGTTGGTTCGGTCACGGCAATGGAAAAGCTCTTGAGCGACCAACCGCGTCCCCACGGACCGAAAGCTTCGAGCGAGGCTTTCGTTCCCCACTTCGCCATCGTATCGCGTGCCCATTCGCTGGCACGGCGAAAATTCGGTGAATTGGTCAGGCGAGGGCCAATGACATCCGTGAGATAGCCGATGTGTGCCATCACCTGCGAACGGTTCATGCCTTCATCTGTGATTTTGTCCAGCTCCGCTTTGGGCGCGGTGTAGATGCTCCTGGCTGGAGCCGCTGCTTGCCCAAACACAAGACTCGGTGCAAGCAAAGCGCCGAGAACCACCAAAGTCACCAATTGTTGAGAGGTCTTTCCAATATTTTTCACAGCTCTATCCTTTCCCCTGAAGAAAAGCTCGCGTCACAAACCTGACCCGAATGGCGTTGGGCCAGTTCGCAGCCTTGTCTGTTGTTCCCATCATTGCGTTTTACTGGCCGCCTTGGCTTTGGCGAAATCGCCTGCTTTGAAGATCGAAATCTTTTCGGGATTGATATACCTCCTGAATGCAGCATTGACTTGTCCGAGCGTCAAAGCCTGAACTTTTTTCTCTATCTCGTCATCCCAAACAAAAGTTCGGTTGAGGAAAAGATAGTTGGCCAAGCTTGAACGCAAAGAAGCATCGCTGCCGCGAGTTCGTTGCCTGCCGAGCAGCCAGCCTTGTTTGGCTTCTTTCAATTCGGTTTCGGTAAAGCCTTCGGTGATCACCTTGTTTAGTTCTTCGTAAAAAGCCTTTTCGAGCTTCTCGCCGTTTTCGGGAGCATAAATCGCCTGAGCGGTAAAAGCACCTGTCTCATCTAACGAACTTGCGAAGAAACCCGAAGCAACTGAATAACTGAACCCTTCTTTCTGCCTCAATCTGGTTGCCAGACGTGAATTCAAGAAACCGCCGCCGAAGATAAAATTACCTAGGATCAAAGCCGGATAATCGGGATTTGCGTCATTCATTTGAATATTCTGACGGGCAAAAATTACCGCATTGGCTTTATCGGGCGTTTCATAGGATTTTTTCACCGTCGGAGCGTCGTTAAATTCCTGCGGAATTCGTGCATAAGGCTTCGGCGATTTCCAGCTTGCGAAAAACTGATTGATGAGGGGACTTACTTCCTTTTCGTCGAAATCACCAACGATGGAAAGTTGGGCGGACGATGCGCCGTAAAAGTCTTTGTGGAATTTTTTGACCGCATCAAGCGTGACGTCTTTAACATCGGCGATTTCTTCGTCCAGAGTCGGGACATAACGAAAATCGCCTTTCTTAGCTTTAGAAAAGGCACGCTGCATTTCCCGTGAAGTAATCGCTTGCGGTTCGGTTCTTTGATTCTCCAAAAAAGCAAGTCTTTGAGCTTTAGCTTTATCAAATTCATCTTGCAGGAACGAAGGCTCTTGCAAAATTTCAGCCGCAATCTTCAAGGTTTCCGCCAGACTTTGCCGGGTTGAAGTGATGATAAGACCGGCGCTTGCCGCACCGCCGTCAGCCGTGATTGACGATTTCAAACGGTCTAAATCGTCTTTTATCTGTTGACGAGTTCGCCGGGCAGTTCCCGCCATCAGCAATTCACCGGCAAATCCCGCTATTTGGTTCATTCCTTTCAGCGATTTTTCATCGCCGAGATTCATAGTCAATCGAACCAAAACAGCTTCACCGCGAGTTTTCTTCGGCAGCAAGGCGGTTTTGATTCCGCCGATTTGTCCGCGTCTTGTGCGGGCTTCGATGTTGGCGGTTGTCGCTTCAAAGACCTCGCCTTCGGCAATCTTTTCAGTTGATTTCGCTTTGCCCGCGATAGCCGTAATTTCTTCGTCCGTATATCTTTTTATCGAAGCGCGAACCGGATTATCGGTCGGAATAAATTTGGCAACGCTGCGATTTGATGAAAGGAAATAGCTTTTCGCCGCCCTCTGCACATCTGCGGGCGTAATTTGTCGAAGCTGTTCACGAAAGAGGAAATACAAACGCCAATCGCCTTTTGCCACCCAATCGGTCATCAACTGGACAACGGTATTGGCATCATTCGTCAGCGTATCAAACTGTCTTTCGATAGTCGTTTTAATCCGTTCGAGTTCCTCTTTGGTCGGCGGCGTGGCAGCGAAATTTTCAACCGTTTCAAGCAAAACTTTCTCCGCTTCGTCAACGGACTGCTCTTTATTTAAGCGGACTCCATAAATCGCAAAGCCCGGTTCTTTTTGCTGAAAATTTCCGCTCAAAACCCCAACGGCTTTTTTGGTATCAACGAGGGCTTTGTAAAGTCTGCCCGAAGGATTTTCAACCAATAATCTGTCTATGAAAGTGAACACGGCGGAATCTGGATGGGCGGCGGGTGGAGTATGATAACCGGTCAAAACATATTGCTCGCCGCCAACTCTGCGGACGACGACTTTTCGTTCTCCGTCTTGTGGCGGTTCGGTCGTCCAGGTCGGTTCAAGCGTGCGCGAAGGCTTCGGAATCGAGCCGAATTTTTGGTTGATCAGTTCCAAAGTTTTCGCATCGTCAATTTTTCCGCCAACGATTAAAGTCGCATTATCGGGCTGATAATATTTGCGGTAGAAGGCTTGCAGATTTTCGATTTTGACGTTTTCGACATCAGACCTCGCGCCAATCGTGCTTTTTCCGTAGTTGTGCCAATCGAAGGCGGTCGCCATCAGTTTTTGCACGGTAATGCGCGAAGGATTATTTTCGCCGCTCTCCATCTCATTGCGAACAACAGAAAATTCGCTGTCCAAATCCTTCCTGGCAATGAAGGAATTAATCATCCGGTCGGCTTCCATATCGAGATAAAATTCCAGGTTGTCGCCCGTCACCGGAAACGTCGCAAAATAATTGGTGCGGTCAAACGAGGTCGTGCCGTTCGGGGCCATTCCGCGTTTCGTCATTTCGGCGGGAATGTTGCCGTATTTCGGCGTGCCTTTGAAAACGAGATGTTCGAGCAAATGCGCCATCCCGGTTTCGCCGTAGCCTTCGTGCCGCGAACCAACGTGATAAACGATATTCACGGTCGCGTTCTGCCGCGATTGGTCGGGGATCAATAAAACCTTCAGCCCGTTTTTCAAATTGTATTCGGAAACTCCGCCGAGCGACGGCCCTTTGGTCACGCCTTCGGGAAGTTTTTGGGTTTGTTGGGCAAATCCGACCAATGCCAGATTTGGGAATAAAAGACAGCAGACTAAAAACACGGTTGGAATTTTTCTAGAAATCAGCATATAGCGAAAAAAAATGACTGGTTGATGATGCATCCAAAGAAGGAGGACAAACCTCCTTCCGCCTGAGAACTAAACGAAAACCTAAAACGATAATTTCATACTCAACTGCACCGAACGCGGGCCACCGGGCGCATAGATGGAACTCAGTACGATGCCTTCTGTGGCAGGCGTGCGATTCAGCATGTTCGTGAATTGCCCAAATGTTCCAGCGGGTGTAATGCCTGCCGCGCTTTTGATCGCCAGCAGGTTGTTCGGTTGAGCAAACATCGGATGGTTTACGAAATTAAATATTTCGCCCTTCACACTGAGTTTGGCTTTTTCTCCCAGACCAAAGGTTCGGCTCAAGGCTATATCGGGCTGCCAAAGCGAATCTACGCGAATGGAGTTGCGTAATACTGTTCCTTGTCGCGTGGTCGTGGGAATGGAAAAAGCAGCCGGATTCAGTACACGCCCATTGGCTCCAGTCGAAGTAATCCAAAGCGGCTGGCCCACCACGATGTCGGGACGCAAAAATCCCAGGCTGAGATTGTTATTGGCGGTGGCATCCTGATACATCACATCCATCGGATACGAAGTTTGATACTGGAAGATGCCGTCCAGACTCCAATCCCGTGTGAGGGCATTCATCACAACGTTGGTTGCTCTGGAAAGCGAAGGCAGGCTCCACGTCATTGCCGCACTGAAAACGTGGCGACGGTCAAAGGCCGAATCCGCGCGGTCAACTCTTGGGTCAACTCTGAAAAAGTTGGTATTAAGCACGTTCGCTGTCGCAGAGTTGGTGTCAATCGAATGCGACCAGGTGTAATTGACAATGGTGCTGATATTTTTGGCTCGCCGATTAAACTGGACTTGCATCGCGTGATAATCCGAACTGTCAGCCCTGCCGGGAGCATTGGAATTTAAGTTGAAGCCCGTGCTCGCCGCAAAATCCGGCGAGGCAATGGGGTAGGCCCGCGAAAGCGGAGAGACAATCGCCGGACGCAACAGTCGTCTTCCGGCATTTCCCACATACGTGACGCTCAAGGTCTGGTCTTTGCCCAAGCCTTGTTCCATTGCAACGTTCCATTGATGTACGCGCGGCAAGACGTAATCCTTGTCGTATTGCACTAGGAACGCGCCTTGTGAATAGGGCGGCGTGGTGGAAATCACCGGCGGCGTCATAAACGTGTTGTCGAAAGGAAATTGCAGATTCGTTCCGTTTTTGACTGCCGTGAAGGGAAAGAAATTGCCGCTGACGCTCCCTGTAGTACCCGCTCCGACATCAAAGAAAAGCCCGTACCCGCCCCGCAATACCGTTTGCCATCCATCTTTAGTGAAGACCTGAAAAGCACCGCCAATACGCGGCGCGAACGCATTCCAGACCGTTGGATAAAGGGCTGCTCCGGGTTCGGCCAGTCGCACCGGATTCACAAAATCCATAATCACCAACCGGCGTTCAGGCGTCACGTCAGGCGGCGGATTGACATCCCAACGCACTCCGTAATCCAGCGTCAGACGTTTCTTCACGCGCCAGGTATCCTGGGCAAAGGCGCCGAAATTCTTCCAGTTGTAATCCGTAAAGCGAGGATTATTGACCGTCAAACTCACACTGGCGGCGCGCCCTGTTTGGGTTGCTGCCAGCGTATTGAACAGAGCCGAAAGTTGTAAATCGGCCAGTTCCTGTTTGCTGGGAGATTGGCGATAGTCGAAGCCAAACTTGAACATGTGATTGCTCTTCACCCAGGTCAACGTGTCCGTGACATTGATCTGACGCCGCAACCCTGTGCTGCCCGGATTTAAGGCATAACCTCCACCACCGGCAAACGTGAAAGTAACTTGTGACTTGTCAGTCAAGTTGGGAAGGCTTACCCGTGCCGGAGTCGTGCCGTTGAAGGAACGGAAACCGCTGCTGTTTTCGGCATAATTGCGGCTCCAGTTAAATCGCGCTTCATTGGTCAGCGTTGGCGTAAATGTGGCATTCACGCCAAAGGTTAAGGTGCGCGTGTTGCCATCCAAAAATTGCACCTGACTTCGGGTTGGGAAGAACTGCTGATTGGATTGCGGCGAATGACTGTAACGCCCAAAAATCGTGACCTTGCTCGTGATGTGATGGTCAATTCTGATGGCCGTCGTGTCTTGCTCCTGAGGATTTGAATAAGTAGCAATGAATGGCGCGTTCAATCCGCCTGCGTTATCCGGCCCCGTTGGCATGGGAATCACGGAAAAGTACGGCTGCAAGGAAGAATGCGCCGTGTTCCGCACGTTTCTGGAAGGAACGGTGGTGTTTTGAATCTGCGGCAAACGAATGCGCGTGCCTTCGTAGCTGAAAAAGAAAAATGTGCGATTGCGTTCATCCACTGAGACCGGGCCAAAAATCGGTTTGGGGAACCAAATCGGGCCACTGAAAGTGCCGCCGAAATTGTTATGTCGAAGCGGCGGACGCGCCAGGCCAGAAGCATTGGCAAACCAATCGTTCGCGTCCAGTTTCTCGTTGCGGAAATATTCCGACAGCGAGCCGCGAAACTGATTAGCACCGGAACGCGTCGTCAATTGAATCTGCGCACCGGGCGTGCGGCCATATTCCGGCGCGTAACTCGACGTTTGCACTTTGAATTCCTGCAGCGCATCCACCGACACGAGATTGCTGGTCGTGCCGAGTTGGCTGAAGCCTGGAACCAGCCCATTGCTTTGTGAATTGCCTGCGTTATTGGTGCCTACGTAAAGATTCGCGCTGACGCCGTCAATGGTCAGATAGTTTTGCGTTGTGCGCATCCCGTTGGCGCTAATCTGCCCGACGTTGGCTTGCGAACTGGCCGTGAACGCAATCACGCCGGGCGTGAGCGCGAGCAGATTTTGAATCGTACGTCCGTTGAGCGGCAGGCGCGAGATGTAATTTTGATCAACGACGGTAGCGACGGCGGGCGAAGTGCTTACGGTAACGGTTCCCGCCTCGACCGTGACGGACTCCCCCACTGCACCGACTCTCAATTGAATCCGCAGCGCGCGTTCATCGTTGACGTTCAGCACGATGTTGTTGATCTTGACGGGCGCAAAACCATCGCGCAGCGCCGTCAACGTATAATTGCCTGGCGGCAGCACCGGCACAACGAAACGCCCGTCATCATTGCTCGTGACTTCGCGCTTGAGCGAGGTCGCATCGTTTTGCACCGTGATCTTGACGCCGTTGACGACGCTGTCTTGTTGGTCAACGACGCTTCCACTCAAAGTCGCCGTTGCTGATTGTGCGAATACGAGTGTAGAACTGAGCAGCAGGCTCAAGGCCAGCCACGATTTGATGAATCGCATGTTTTCTCCTGAGAAATGAACTACTGCCACGCTACAATTTGCGTCGCTAAAGTTTCTGTCGTGCTGACCGTGCGCCAAAACTCTGCGCGTTTGACCGCAGCGCCTGCTGCCGCTTCAGTTGAAACGGAAAAGGATTGGCAGAGCGCCGCATCATTTGTGGCTGCCAATTTGAATAACCGGCTAATCGCATTCAGCAATTCTTCATCGCTATTCAGTTTGCTGGTGCTCGTGTTGGTTTCTGTCGCAACGGGGAAAATCGGTTGCAACTGTTGCCGCAATTGTTGCCATTCACGCCGGAAACCTTGCGCGTGTTGATGGAGCAAGGCCTGCCAACGTTCGCGTGTCGCCTGATCCTGCGTTTGTAACTGCGCCGCACTGAAACGATCCGCAATTTGTTTCAGCGCCAGCGCGTGCGCACGAGCGCGGGACGAACGGTTGCAAACCTGCGCGGCGAAGCGTTGTATCTCTTGTTCCAATCGTTCGCCCGTCAATCCGCGCGCCGTGAAGTGATTGCGTAATTCAGTTTCGACCGGAATAGCTTGTTGCGCGACCTGTGCATCTTGCACGATGACTTTGCGCGGCGATGAAGATTGCGCTTGTCGCGTCTGGGCTTCAGTAACAGTGCTGATTTCGATTTTCACTGCCGGGTTGCTGGCAACAGCTTGCAAGGCGCGCAGTAATTCGCTCTTGCGTGCGTCGGTTTCGACCAGGCCGTCGATCTTCAATTGACCATTGGCGGTGCGCGTCACATTCAATTGTTCGCCGAGCAGCGCGTTGACCTGGTTCAAGCGTTCCAACACTTCAACTTCCAACGTGGCAGAAGCGATTGCTGCAAGCGCAGCAGTTGTTGAGGCGCTCGGCGACGCACTCGGCGATGCGGTTGGTTCGAGTGACGGCGAAGGCGAAGGGTTGGCGAGCACAGAAAGCGCAGGCGTCGCTTCAGCAAAGTCGTTCAAGGCTTGCGCAGACAGGATTTCAAACGAGGTTTCGCGCAATTCAAAACTGCGCGACTCGCGCTCGCCCTGCACTTGCAACTGCAACGCGATGGCATGCCAATCGCTGCGGCGGACAGTCAAGGTGGCGGCGATGATGGTGTTAACGGCGTGCGGCGCGGTGGCAGTCGTTGTCAGCATCAGCCCGTCGTTGTTGCGCGCAACGCTTTCGGCTTGTCGTGGAATGCGATTGCGCCACGCGGCAAACGCGGCGGCGGACAACGGGCGTTGCGGATCAAACTGATTGGCGGTGAGGATTGCTTCGACTTCGGCGAGCAGCGCAGGCTTTTTCTTCACGTCAGCGAGGCGTTGGCGAAACTGCGTGCGCTCGACATCGTGCCAGCTTTCCCACGTTGCTGACTCATTCGTGCCGCTGCGCTTGACTTGAATTTTGCGATAAACCACCGGAGCACCGACGCGCTGTAAACTTGCAGCTTCGGCTTGCGTCGAGCGTTGCAAAAATTCCTGCGCCGAAACGGGACGCTCCGATTGCCAGAGGAGGAAGGACAACGCCGCGACGACGAGCAGACAAGCGGTCGCGCCAATCAGCACGCGCAAGCGGAATTCGGTTTGCCACCAACCGGCCACCCGTGCCTGCCAGGCGGGACGCACGCTCGTCGCTTCCAATCGCGCGGAAAAATCGCGCCACAAATCATCGAGCGGAAGCGGTTCATCAACCTCACGCACATGCGCCGTCGCGTCCACAAACTGCTCCACGCGGCGTTCCAGTTTGGCTAAGTTTGCGCGCAACTCCCAATCCGCCGCGAGTTGCTGCCGAATTTCGGCCTGGCGCTGCGGTGACAGCTCTTCGTCGAGAAACGCGAGCAATTCATTTTCGTCTGGTTTGTGCGGCCTTTTCATCATCTGATGTGATTCTCGACTTCCCCGCTAACTTACCAGTCAAGAGGGCGTCATACGTCTCGGCAAAGCGGCGCAAGGCACGATTAATGAGTTGTCCGACCGAGTTGGGATTCACTTGTAAAACTTCAGCCACCTCTTGATAACGCAATCCACTGCGGCGCAAAGCCAAACATTCCTGATCGCGTTCACTGAGGCTCGTCAGTGCGGTTGTGGCGTAATGCTGGCGTTCTTTTTCTAGCAACAAATCTTCCGGCGTGCGCGGCGCGGTGGAGCGGAACGGTACGACATTCGTCGTCGCATCGTGTTCGACCCGCTCGCGTGTGCGCTGACGACGCAGCCAGTCAATTGCCCGATTACGCGCCAAACGAAACAATAAGGCACGTTCGTGCTCGTAGGCTTCCGTCCGCTGCTGCAATTGATAGAAGGTCAAAAAGCTCTCCTGCACGATTTCCAGCGCATCTTCGTGGTGATGGACGCGCGAATACACGAAGCGATAGACCGCCGCGACTTCCTGACGATAAAACTCTTCGAAGTGGGTTGTTTTCTCCGAATGCTTCACGAAGTGATCTTGATTTGAGCGCCAATTACGATGCAAGCAGATGTGCTTACATCAGGAACAGCGTTTGAGCTGGAAGATTGTGACAGGGCGGGAAATTTTTCTTTCAGTGAAAGCAGACAGCCTCAGCGAGATGCTGAACCCAATTCGCGCGCGGCACCGATAATCTGCGGTTCCGAAAGTAACACCAAATTCGCTGCCGCTCCGAGCGGGACGTAAGTATCCACGGCGCGGACGGAACGCAGCGGGCGCGAGTATCCAGCTTCGGCGAGTGAAGCGAGAATAGCATCCGCGATGCCCCCGCCAGTCGTGCGGCACTCGTCCGCCACCAGCACGCGCTGACATTCATTGGCGTAGTGCTGAATCGCTTCCAGCGGCAAGGGATTTAGCCAGCGCACATCCAGCACGCGAGCGTTGAGATCATGTTGTTCTTTCAACTTTTGCGCGGCGCGCAACGACAAGCGCAGACCATTTGCATAACTCACGATCAACAGGTCTGTGGCGTCTGGGTGGTACACACCCACTTCACCCGGCAACAACAATTTGTCCGGCGAGGGATAATCAAACAGCCATTGCCCATCGCCGTCTTCGTGCAAATCTTTTTCGTGATAGAGCGCAATGGGTTCAAGGAAGACAGCGACGCGCCCACAAGCTTTCGCAGTTGCGAGCAAGCCGCGCAACATCATCGCCGCGTCATCCCCGCGCGACGGTGTGGCAAGAATCAAGCCCGGAATATCGCGCAACGCGCCAACCGAATTGTCATTGTGGAAATGCCCGCCGAAGCCTTTTTGATAGGCCAATCCTTGCACACGCACAACCATTGGATTTTGAAATTGCCCAGAGGAAAAGAATTGCAACGAACAGGCTTCGCCGCGCAACTGGTCAAGCGCGTTGTGCAAATAGGCCAGATATTGAATTTCAGGAATCGGCAACAAGCCCGCCATTGCGGCCCCCTGCGCTACGCCAAGGATCGTTGACTCATCCAATAAGGTATCGAAGCATCGTTGCGCGCCAAACTTCTTTTGCAAACCGGCAGTCACGTAATACACACCGCCTTTGCGCCCGACGTCTTCACCAAACACGATGATTTCCGGCTGTCGAAGCATTTCATCTGCCAAAGCAGAATTGATGTGCGCCGCCATCGTCCGGCGCGTCGGAGCTGTTGCCTGTTCCGGCAAGGCGTCAGCCCAAAAGTTTGACCGGGCAGCCGCTTCAACCTGCTTATTCGCAACTGCGAGAATGGCAGGCTCGTCGTAAGGAGCAAGCGGTTTGATAATTTCAGCAACGCTAGTGAGTTTGGGACGCTGCACAACCTCAGCACACGCGGCATCCACACGCGATTGGACATTTTGAATAATACTTTGCAGTTCACGCGGCGAGGCGGCTCCCGTTTCGATCAGGCGTCTGGCGTTCAGCAGCAACGGATCATTCGCCTCAATTGCTTCGATTTCTTCTAACGAACGATACCCGGTTTCGACATCTGTTCCGGCGTGTCCCCAGAGCCGAACCACGTGCAAATGCAAAAACACCGGTGTGCGGTGATGACGGCAATGGTTGATGGCCTCGCAGGTCACGTTCCAGATTTCATCTATCGAACCAGACGCTTCAAAATATTTCAGATGGGGTTGTGCGACAAACGAATCGTGAATCCAGTTGCGGGGCGTTTCTACAGAAATCCCGATGCCGTTGTCTTCGCAAACAAATAAGATCGGCGCGGCCCCACCACGTCGCACGGTGTAGCGCGCGGAATTGATTCCGGTTAACGCGGTGGCGTGGTTAGCCGAAGCATCGCCGAACGAACACACCACAATCGAATCGTCATTGAGGTTGGTCGCTGTGCCGAGTTTGCGGGCCTGTCGGAGCGCAAAGGCCAGCCCCGAAGCTTTCGGCAAATGCGACGCAATGGTGCTGGTTTGTGGCGGAACCCACAGCGGCAAACTTCCCCAAACCTTGTGTCGCCCCTGAGAAATCGGATCATCAGAGGAAGCACAAAAGGACAACACCGTATCCAGAATTGGATTTGCGTCTGGCAGCTTGCGCGCTCGCGCCGCCATCAATGCGCCGGAACGATAATGAAGAAAACACGGATCATCAAGCCGCAACAATGTGCCGAGGATCGCATTCTGTTCGTGTCCGGCACTGGAAATTGTGTAGAACGATTGATTTGTTTTGCGCAATTCGCGGGCCGCCACATCCAGCATACGGCTAATGACCTGATCCGTAAAAACCTCCAGCGCCTGTTGCGCAGTCAAGGTAGTATCAGAATTCAACGGCTCGTCATCGGCGATACGATGCGGGGCATCTTGTGCAGTGGCGAGATAGTGATGCAGGGTTTCCTGAACGATTTCAACTCTGGTCTTGCTCATAGTCATTCGTGGGGCGGGATTCAAGTTTGAATGAATACATTGCCATCCATCCCCCGCCGAGGTCAAAACAATATAGACCAAGAGCAATATCCACCAAAAACGATTCAGATGGCTCTTCCATCAAATCGCATATCAATGTGTTTTTTGAATGCTTGTGACTGGCTGGTTATAGATGAGAGGAAAGGTTAAATCGCAGGTTTTGGCATTGGATGTAATCAGTCCTACATGACCATTGAACTTTTTATGATTTCGATTTCCTGCGGTGGAGGCAGGTGCGGAGTGGGAGTGCCGTTGGTGGCAAGCTGCCGCTCATTTTCTACATACACCTCGACATCAGCAGCATCCAAGGGCTTCGCAAACATATACCCCTGTCCATATTGACACCCCAGCGCATGCAATTGCGCTCGTTGTTCCTGGGTTTCAATGCCTTCCGCCACGACATCCATATTCAGATTTTTGGCGAGCGTGACAATAGTGCGGACGATTTCTAAATTCTCATCGCCCTGTCCCATGCGGCTGACGAAAGAGCGGTCAATCTTGAGAGTTGTAACCGGAAATCGGTGGAGGTAGCTCAAACTGGAATAACCTGTGCCAAAATCGTCAATGCTCAGTTGCAGGCCCAGCGCGCGCAATTGCTTCAGCAACACCGCCGAAACCTCCGCGTTTTCCATCACAACACTCTCAGTAATTTCCAACTTCAGGCGACTGGGATCGAAGCCGGTCTCGAACAAGATGTCTTTTACTTTTTGGATAAGCTTGGGATCATTAAGCTGCCTGCCAGATAAATTCACACTCAGCGTCAAAGTCCGAAATTCCGGGAAGTCGCTTTGCCAATCTCGCACCTGACGGCAAGCTTCTTCCAACACCCATTGCCCCAGCGGGACAATCAAACCGGTTTCTTCCGCAACCGGAATGAATTCCAGCGGCGGCACAATCCCACGGTCAGGATGACGCCATCGCACCAAAGCTTCAAAGCCATAAAGCTTCCCAGAATTGACATGCACAATCGGTTGATACACCAGATAAAATTCGCGGCGCTCAACAGCCCGACGCAAATCATTTTCCAAATTCAGGCGCAAAAGGGTTTGGGCATGCATCGCCTTGTCAAAGATTTCATGGCGCGCTTTGCCTCCTTCTTTGGCCCGATACATGGCAATATCGGCATCTCGCAAAACCTCTTCCGGTTCTTCATATTCAGCCGTACTAAGCGAGATGCCAACGCTCGTGGTCATGAATGTTTCATGCCCGTCAATGCAAAATGGCGCGGTCATCGCCTGTTGAATGCGTTCGGCGAGGTGAATCGCCAGGGTGGAAGAGTTGATTCCGTCCAATAATATTGCAAACTCGTCGCCCCCAAAGCGGGCGACGGTATCCACTTGCCGCACACAGCTCCGCAACCGATTTGAGATTTCAATTAGTAGCTGATCGCCAAACGTGTGCCCTAAACTGTCGTTGACATATTTGAACCGATCAAAATCCAGAAACAACACGGCGAAAATAAATTCTTCATCTCGTTTTGCCCGCGCAATCGCTTTTTGCAAATACTCGGTAAACAACACGCGATTCGGCAAGTTGGTCAAAGCATCGTGCAGCGCAGCATGTCGAAAACGATCTTTACTTTCTTTCAGCGCCTGACTGATACGCTTTTGCTCTTCAATGGATTGGCTGAGTTCTACAATATGGCGTTCGGCTTGTTCGGCGCGTTCGCGCTCGGCCTGTTCCGCTTGTCGGGCTGATTGCTTGATGTCTTCGATGTAGCGACGATAAGTAAAATAGACAATGGCGACGATCACGCCCGTCACCAGCATCGTCGAAAAATTAATGACGCCGCCCACTCGCACCAGAACTCCGGCAGCCGCTGCACCAGAAAAATAAGTCAGCGAAGACCAAAGACAATGTTTGCGCCAGGTCAGCCAAAACGCTTCCCCGGTTTTCAGCGCCGTGAAAAGTGCCACCAGGCCGGAATTCGCCAGAAACTGGGACAGCGCCATAATGCCGAGCGCCAGGAACAAGGTTGGCCAATGAGAAATGGAGGGGATCGTCGTGATGGGTGAAAACTTGAGTCGCAGGATAGTAGCCGTCAGGAAAGTGGAACAAGCCATGACAGCCGTGTTGAGCAGAATCGTGCGCGCCTTGATAGCCACGCCCTGTCGTCTAAATCGCAAGCTGGAGCAAAGTGCTTCGGTCGCCGCCAACAGGATCGCCGCATCGCCGCCATACAACAACAGCGCCAGAAACGTGAGCGTATCAGAAAACGAAATATGAGCTTTCACCTGCGGCACTTGAATCGTCAAACGCGCACTGAATCCGATCAGCACAAAGGCAAGAATCAGAAAGCGCCAATCTGTTTTATCTATTGGGAAACGCAACAAAGAATAAAGACAGATGGCTGCTCCGGCCCCAAGAACCAGCCAATGTATCCATTCTATTCTCCGTTTTTGTGTCATAAGAATGCGCTGCGCTAAATAAGCCTCAGCATCCCGGAACGGGTGTTTGCGCGGCTACGCTCATCAGCGTTAGAGGTAAGCTCAGCAAAGGCGCAAGTAAGAATGAAAGTGGTTTTCTCATAGATACTTTTTTGTCTATTGAGGCCAAAGCACAATCGTCTGCGCCCGCCTCAACTTTGAGGGTTCAATTCAAACCGATAAATATTCAGCAGAAATGATAGTTGTATGATAACTGCGGTGACATTTGGAAATACTCAGGGATTAGGAAGGAGCGATGGATTGAAACTAAGTGGGCAACCGGGGAGCAAAGGGTTTGCCATCGCACTGGGAAAATTAGAGGGTGCCGAACAACAAAAAGCCCGATGAAAACATCGGGCCGTGAAGGTTAGTTCGGATTATGCTGTGTCAGGAGGATGGAAAAAGTAATTACAGGCCTTTGCTCTCTTCAACAATGGTGCCGTCAAAAAGATGAATGGTGCGATCTGCGAAACGGGAAAACCGCGTATCGTGTGTGACCATGCAAATCGTAGCGCCGCCCTGGTGCAATTCGCGCAAGAGTTCCATCACGGCTTCACCGTTCTTGGAATCCAGGTTTCCGGTCGGCTCGTCCGCCATCAAAATCAAAGGCTGCCCAACAATCGCACGGGCCACTGCGACGCGCTGTTGTTGACCGCCGGAAAGCTGCGAGGGCAAGTGTTTGGCTCGATGCGCCATTCCGACGCGCTCCAAGGCGTCGTTGACACGTTGTTTGCGTTCTCCAGCGGGCATCCCGCGATAGGTCAGCGGCAATTCAACGTTTTCGTACACACTCAGATCGCCAATCAAATTGAAGCTCTGGAAGATGAAGCCGACTTCACGATTGCGGATGCGCGCGCGGTCCGCCAGGGTAAGATTTTCGACGGGCTTATTATTCAGCCAGTAATTTCCCCCCGAAGGCGAATCCAATAAACCGAGAATCGAAAGCAAGGTGGATTTGCCGCAACCGGATGGCCCGGCAATCGAAACAAATTCGCCGGTTTCAATTTCCAAATGAATGTTCGCCAGTGCATGCGTTTCAACTTCGTCGGTCAAAAATACTTTATTGACACCTTCAAGTTTCAGGAGTGATTGGGTGGATGAAGCCATAAATGTCCTCTGGGGTTTAGGGGCTGGGGGCTTGGTATTGAAGAGAAGGCATGACCTTTGATCCTCAATCGCCACCCCTCAAACCAAAATTACCGATTCAATCGAATTCGATTGACTGAATCATATTGCGAGGTGTCGGATAGAATCACTTGATCGCCGACATTCAAACCTTCAAGAATTTCGATAAAGCTCACGGAATCGCGTCCCAGTTTGACGGGAACCCGCACCGCCTCTTTGCCATCGGGCAAAATTTTGAAAAGTGTGATTTGGCTCTGTGCCTGACCAAACGCGGGACGATTGACATACAACACATCCTTCAGGCGTTCGAGTTCAATCGTGCCATCCACACTCAAATCAGGCCGCGCGCCTTTGGGCAACTCACCCTGCAATTGCACCTCAACCGTCACCGTTCCCTGTTGCGCGGTGGGAGCAATCCGCATCACGCTGCCTTCGATCACGCCATTGCGCGTATCAATTTCGGCGCGCTGTCCCACGATAATGTCTTTGGTCTGGGTTTCAGCGACGCGGACTTCCGCTTTGAGTTGCGTCGGATCAATCACGCGGGCGAGGTTTGTCCCCTGCGTGACTTGCTGGCCTTCCTGTACAGCAACTTCCTGAACTACGCCGTTGACACCGGCTCGGACTTTCAGCGCCTCAAGCTGCCCACGTCGTAATTCGTAGAGGGCCTTGTTTTGTTGGACACGCGCTTCATAGACTTGAACTTGTGCCTTGATCGCATCATCCACAATATTCAATCGTTCCCGCTCAATTTTATCTCGATTGGCTAAGGTGTCCGCCCGACCACGCGAGAGTTTGGCGTTCAGATCGGAGCCGAGTCCTTCACGCGCCAACACTTCATCCCGTTCCGCCTGCAATTTGGCCTGTTGGTAATCGGAGGTCACGGTTGCCGCTTGTGATTGTTGATTCAACCGATTGCTTTGTAATTGCACCTTTTGATTCGCCAGTTCAGCCTCAGCTCCTTTGAGTTGATTGAGGGCATCCAACGCATCCCGTTCTAATTCGGGGTTGCTCATTTCGACAATGATGGTATCGGCTCGAACAGTGGCCCCCGGCTTCACGTGGCGTTTTTCGATACGCCCATTGGTGACGGCAGGAATCCAGCGAATCTCTTCGGGCACAAGCGTTCCGATGCCGCGCACATTGCGCACCATTTCGCCGCGCTTGACTTCTCCCGGCCACACTGTTCCCCACTCAACACGCGGCGCAGCCGGTTTGAGTTTCGACAAGGCCACAGAAGCTCCGCCAATCGCTGCCAGCGCCACGACCACATAAAGTGCGCGCTTGAGCTTTTTGTTACGCGCAACAGATTTACTTCTTGGAACGTCCATAATGTTCTCCCGTTTCTCTTCTACCAATTTCCGTGCCAGAGTAAAAATGCCTGATTTTTGGGAATTTTATGCGAATTCCTGAAAAGAGAAAACTTCATCCCTGTTCACTGTTGGGAATCTCTTTTCCCAAAAGCGGACATTGGATTTTGCAAAAGTCATTCCATCAGAGCTACACTGCCGAACGTCCAACATTACTATCTTTCCAAATCAAGGAGTCTGAAGAATGAATCGAATGTTTCTTTGCCTCATGATCTGTCTTGTTTTCTCTCTCACAGCGTTGGCCCAAGACCCGACGCCAGCGCCCACCACGGTCGCTCAACCGCAAACGGGAGGGGGCTTCCCCGGCCTGCCCGGTCGTGAACCTGAGATCAGACCGTACGAGCGCGTCATCACCAAAGACGCCAAATCCGATGATGGTCTTTTCACGGTGCATCGCATCAAAGACAAAATTTACTACGAAATCCCCAAGAATCAGCTCAACAAGGAATTTTTGTGGGTCACACAAATTGCCAAGACCACCAATGGCGTCGGCTATGGCGGACAAGCTTTAGGCAGTCGTGTTGTGCGATGGGAACGCCGCGACAATCGCGTGCTGCTGCGCAATGTAAATTACTCAGTCGTAGCAGACCCGGTGCAACCGATTGCGCGTGCCGTCAAAGCCGCCAATAACGATGCGATCATCATGTCGTTCTTCATCGAAGCGATTGGCAAAGATGAAGCACCCGTCATTGATGTTTCGCGGTTGTTCACTTCTGAAGTGACTGAACTGACCGCCAAGGCTCGGCTGCGGGCGCGCATCTTCGACGCATCACGGTCATTCATCGAACGCGTTGCCTCTTACCCCGAAAACATTGAAGCCGAAGCAACGCATACCTTCAGCAATCCGGCGGACGCAGCCGCCGCAGGGCCAGCCGCTCCGCCAAACCCATTTGCAGGCGCGGGAATGGGAACCGGAAGCGCTTCCATCGTGATGCACTTTTCAATGGTCAAGCTGCCGGAAAATCCGATGAAACCGCGTCTGTTCGATGAGCGTGTCGGCTATTTTTCCGTCAATCAGATGGATTACAGCGTAGACGAACATCGCGCGCCGAAACGCACCTACATCACGCGTTGGCGCTTGGAAAAGAAAGACCCGACTGCCGCCGTCTCTGAACCCGTCAAACCGATTGTTTACTACATTGACGCGGCCACCCCGACCAAGCTTGTTCCGTACATCAAACGCGGCGTTGAGCAATGGCAAGTAGCCTTTGAAGCAGCCGGATTCAAGAACGCGATCATCGCCAAAGAACAGCCGAAAGACGATCCCGATTTCAGCCCCGAAGACGCTCGTTATTCCGTGATTCGATGGCTACCTTCCACAATTGAAAATGCCAGCGGCCCACACATTCACGATCCGCGCACGGGCGAGATTCTGGAATCCGACATCCAGATGTATCACAACATCATGAACCTGCAACGGTCGTGGTATTTCACGCAAGTTGGGCCACTGGACCCACGCGTCAAAAAGCTGCCGATGCCTGATGATTTAATGGGCGAGTTGGTCGAATATGTCGTCGCCCATGAGGTCGGTCACACGCTCGGTTTCCAGCACAACATGAAAGCCAGTTCAACCTATCCGGCAGAAAAAGTCCGCGACAAAGAATGGGTCAAGAAAATGGGCCACACGCCGACGCTGATGGACTATTCGCGGTTCAACTATGTCGCGCAACCGGAAGACGGCATCGCGCTGAAAGATTTGATCCCCGGCATCGGTCCGTATGATAAATGGGCGACGAAATGGGGCTATGCGGAGATGCGTGATTGCCGCACGGCAGATGACGAGAAGAAAACGCTCGACGAATGGGCGCGTGAACAGGACAAAACGCCGTGGTTACGCTTTTCGACCGCCAATTCGCGCGGTGCTGATCCTGGAGATCAAACCGAAGCGGTCGGCGATTCTGATGCAATTTACGCGACAACGTATGGCTTGAAAAACCTCAAGCGGGTATCCGACATGTTGCTGACCGCAGCGACAACACCCGGCGAGCCGTATGAAGATTTGCAGGAGCTGTACACGCGGATGCTCGGTCAATGGGCAACGGAATTGCGTCACGTAGTTCCGATTGTCGGGGGCATGAATTCGCAGCAAAAACACGGTGGTCAAGATGGCGTGCTCTTCACTATCGTACCGAAAGACCGACAATCCGCCGCTGTGAAATTCCTCAATGAAAATGCCTTCGCAACTCCGACGTGGGCGTTAAAGCCAGACATCCTGCGGCGCATCGAAGCCAATGGCGCGCTGGATCGCGTCAAGAATCTGCAATCCGGGATTCTCAGTTCTCTGCTGAGCAATGTGCGACTAGCGCGAATGACAGAACACGAAGCGATTGATGGGGCAACCGCCTATCGCCCAGTGGATTTGTTGACAGATGTGCGCAAAGGCGTGTTCGCTGAACTCGATGCAACGACTGGCGTCAAAATTGATGCCTATCGCCGCAACTTGCAGCGGGCATATCTCGACAATTTGGCCGAAAAGCTGAATGGTCGCGCGCCTGTCACAGACGACACGCGCGGATTGGTGCGGAGCGAGCTTCGTACGCTGAGCGCCGATGTCACCAAGGCTTTAGCTAAAACAACGGATCGTACGACGCGGGCGCATTTGGACGATGTCAAAGACCAGATTGCCAAAATCCTTGATCCGAAGTTTGTGCCACCGGCACCCGCTTCCCCGTTGACCACCCTCTTTGGTCGCGGGTTTGAAGACGACCTCGCGGCGGGCTGTTGGGAAGATGTGATGTTTGAATTCATCAACAAACGATAATCGCTAACTCGTGCCAGCCGTCTTCGCCTCAAAATGGTTTTGCTCGCAAAGACGGCTGGCACTTCTTCTTTCGGCACACCCGTGTAAATGGCTCGCCATTCAGACGTCACACCACAAATTTTATGATCCAGCGACGAGAATTCATCAAAGTGGCAACGGTCGCCGCTGCCAACTGGCCGCGCGTGACCTTTGCCAGCGGATTTCAAGGGACGTTCTGCCTCTTCTCCAAACATCTCCCGCAGTTGAACTGGCAACAGCTTGCCCAAACCGTCAAGCAACTCGGCTTCGCGGGCGTGGATTTGACTGTACGCGCGCAAGGTCATGTCTTACCTGAGCGCGCCGCGGCGGACTTGCCAAAAGCTGTGGCGGCAATTCGTGAAGCTGGACTCTCTGTTCCGATGATTACGACGAATTTGTTATCCGGCGCAGACCCTACGGCGAAACCGATTCTGGAAACGGCGGGCAAATTAAAAATCCCGTATCTCAAACCCGGTTATTACAAGTATGCTTTTGCCGATGTGCGCGGCGAGTTGGCGAAAGCGATGAAAGACTTTGTTAGCCTCACAGAATTAGGGCAGCGACACGGCGTGCAAATTGGCTTTCACAATCACGAAGGCAATCTTGGAGGCCCGATTTGGGATGTCGCGCCAACGATGGATCAACTTGATCCGAAATGGGTCGGTTACTATTTCGACATTCGACACGCCGTCGCAGAAGGTGGCGCAGGTGCGTGGAAAATCGCATTAAATCTTGCTGCACCGCGCATCAAGATGATCGCCGTCAAGGATTCTTACCCCGAAAAAACGGCGAAAGGGTGGCGGCAAAAAGACTGTCCCCTGGGCGAAGGCGCGGTGGATTGGAATGCTTATTTCAAAACGCTCCGACATGCTAATTTTCACGGTCCTATCTCGTTGCATATTGAATACAATGTGGCCGGGAAAACGCCAACAGAACGCCACGATCAGATGCTGTCCGCAATCCAACGCGACTTTGCCTTTTTGAAAGCACGCGTCAACGAGGCTTACCAATGAATCAGGAACAGACCTTCTCCAAAATTGAACAAGGCCGCGTAATTGCGATTTTGCGCGGAGACTTTGGCGGGCGCGAATCAGAGATGATTGCGGCGATGATTGACGGTGGATTGACCGCCGTCGAGGTTACGTTGAATTCACCCAATGCGCTGCTCACTATCGAGAAGTTAGCACAGGAATTCGGCGCGCGCTGTGCCGTTGGCGCGGGAACCGTGTTGCGGTCGAGCGAAGTCCTACAGGTCGCCGATGCAGGCGGAACCTTTATCGTTTCGCCCAATTGCGACGCGCGCGTGATTACCGTCACCAAACAACGAGGCTTGATTTCTTTTCCCGGCGCATTCACTCCCACCGAAATTGTGGCAGCCATAGAGGCGGGGGCAGATGCCGTCAAAGTGTTTCCAGCCACAACGCTGGGGCCGGGTTATATCAAAGCCGTCCGCGCGCCACTCTCGGATGTACGATTGGTTCCGACCGGCGGCGTGTCTCCCGAAATGGCACAAGCCTATTTGCAAGCCGGGGCGTGGGCGGTCGGCGTCGGATCAGAGTTGCTCGGCAAAGACATTTTGGCGGATCAGAGTTTTGGCACTCTACGTGACCGCACCGCCGCTTTTATCCAGGCAATGAACCCTGCATTATGAACAACGCGATTTTCATTGATACGGGAACGACCAACACACGGGTCTGGCTGATGCACGGCGACCGGATTTTGGCTCATCAAACCGCACTGATTGGTGTGCGCGATTCGGCGCGCGAAGGTTCCACTGCCAAGCTTCACGCGGCCCTGCGCGATTTGATTCAGAATCTGCAAACCATCGAACAATCCTCGTGCGTCGTCGCTGCCGGAATGATTACTTCGGCACTTGGGTTAATGGACGTGCCACACATCGCGGCCCCGGCTGGATTGCCTGAATTGGCTGCGGCGACGCGTGCCTATCAATTTCCTGACGTCACTGATTTGCCAGTCTACCTTGTGCCGGGCATTCGGAGTGGCGCAGCCGCGTGCGACTTCAATTCCGTCTCTGAATTAGACGTGATGCGTGGCGAGGAAACGTTATGTGCAGGGTTGGTCGAACTCGGTCTTGCGCCGTTTCCCGGCACCGTTCTGAACCTTGGCTCGCATTGGAAAGCCATTCAGATTGATGAAGCCGGACGAGTTCAATCAAGCGTCACGTCCTTGACCGGAGAGCTGATTTTCGCCACCCAAACCAATACTATTCTGGCAAGCGCAGTCCCGCACGAACGCCCCGACCATATTGCCTATGAATGGGCCGCCGCAGGAATGCGCGAGCAACAGCAATCGGGATTGGCGCGCGCATTATTCTGTGTGCGATTGCTCGAACAAAAGGGGACCTGCTCGGCAGAAGAGCGGTTGTCTTATTTGGTGGGAGCATATCTGGCGTCAGATTTCGATGGGTTACGAAAGCGCGGGCTGCTGACGCCAAAATATCCAGTCCTGATTACTGGCGGCGGCGCGTTAGCCAATTTGTGGGAGCAAACCCTGCAAGCGGCTTCGATAGCGAGCCGCATTGTTACCGCCGAAGAAAGTGAAGCCGCCATGTTGACCGCCTTGCGCGCGATAGTACGACGCTCCGGGGTTGAGCTTTAAGCGGACGTTACGCAGTTGCAGCGACTGTGTTTTCGGTGGCATCCAGTAATTCCCGAACCTTCCGCGTCAAAGTATCAGGCGCAAACGGTTTTTGCAGGTAGGCGGCCCCCAATGAAACATTCATTGCACGTGGATCATCGGTGTAAGCAGACATAAACATGATTCGTGCATCGGGTCTCAGGTCCCTGAATTCTTCGGCCAAATCCCATCCATCCATTCCCGGCATTCGCACATCCGTCAAAAGCAAGTCTATCGCATCAGGATGATGAGCTACCGCGCGTAAGGCTTCAGGTCCAGATGCCGTTTCCAAAACGTTATATCCCGCGTCCGCCAACACGGCACCAATTAAGGTGCGTACCGTCGGTTCGTCTTCGACCACTAAAATCGTTTCTTTGCCGACGGCTGCCCCGATTGCCAGTTGCTTGTTGGTTTCGCGGCACTTCTCCGTTTTCACCACAGGCAAGTAAATCAAAAAGGTTGTTCCTTCGCCTTGCGCCGATTTGACCTCAATAAACCCGCCCGTTTGCCTGACGATTCCATAGGCTGTAAATAACCCAAGCCCGGTCCCTTTCCCTCGTTCTTTAGTGGTAAAAAATGGCTCAAATAAATGCGCTAAGGTGCCTTCACTCATGCCACTGCCTGTATCCCGGATCAGCAAACGAACATATTCGCCCTGCGGAATGGCCGAATTGAATTTGGCTTGTAATTCGCTGACTTCCAGGTCTGTGGTTTCAATCGTGAACGATCCTCCATTCGGCATGGCATCAGCGGCATTTAAAGCAAGATTCATGATAACGTGTTCCAACTGGGCCGGATCAGCCCTGACCATTCCAATGTCTGACCCAAGAATTAAATGCACCGCAATATTTTCACCCAACATCACACGCACCAGACTTCCCCAATCCATCACCACTTCGTTGAGGTGGAGGATTTTGGGATTGTGCATTTGATTGCGACTGAAAGTGAGAAGCTGGCGCGTCAGTTCGGCAGCCCGTTCACTGGCAAGCTTGATTTGCTCCAGATAATAGTGCTGAAGGTCATCCGCTTCCGCTCGTTTGAGCAAAAGGTCCGTAAATCCCTGAATTGCGGTCAGGCGATTATTAAAATCGTGCGCGATTCCTCCTGCCAATCGTCCTACCGCCTCCATTTTCTGGGCCTGCCGTAATTGCTCTTCTACCCGCTTACGTTCCGTCAAAATACGCGCGATGCCTTGCACGCCGATGGCTTGACCGTCCTGAAACATCAGCGTAGTGCTCAACTCGACGGGCAACAAACGCCCGTCTTTTGTAATGACCTGAACTTCGTAGACGGTATTTTTTAACTCCCCGCTGAATTTCTGATCAATCATTTCCGAGGCCCGAGCGTAATCTTCCGGCGGCAGCAAATCTGCCATATTCATGCCAATCAATTCACTGAGCTGATACCCCAGAAAATCCAATCCCGTTTGATTGATCGAAGTCAAATTGCCCTGCAAATCGTGCGTATAAATCGCATCAGTAGCCTTCTCGTATAATTCTCGATACTGACGCTCGCTTGCCTGTAACTGGTTTTCCCGTCGCAATCGTTCGGTGATGTCCACGACGATTTTTAAGCGAGCCTGGCGGGACTCAAAATTTACCGGAAAGCCGCTATGTTCGACATCAAAGTATTCACCATTTTTTTTGCGATGCCGCCCAAGTTGTTTTTGTCCAGGTGCCAGCGGACAAGTCAAAACGGAGGCGGTGAATTTTTGCCAATCCTCTTCACTCAGGATTTCCTGGATAGAGCGCCCCACAAATTCCTGGCGGGGATACCCATAAACCTGGGCCGCAGCCTCATTAACATTGAGTATTGTACCGGCTTGTGGATCGTAAACGATTAAGGGCAGTGGGGTGACCTCGAACAACAGGCGATAGTCACCTTCAGCTTCGAGAAGAGTATTCATACGGCCTTTTGCGGGGCAAGTTGATAAGGTGAGGGCAGTATAGCAATTCGCCACACACCACGATACAACAATCTCTCAGAAAACCAGGGCGGGCGCGTCCAGACCGAACTGGCGCGGGTTTTGAGCGATGGCACCATACGCTAAAAACCGTAGCACGAAATCGAACGACGCATCGCTGAGCGCACCTTTATCGCGCAGAAACCAGACATTACGATCTGTTTGCGGGTTCTTTACGATTTGATTCAATCGCGGCAACAAGGGATGAGAGCGTTTGCTGCCGCCGGGAATTTTATAGGCGGCAACCAAAATCAAGGTTGGATCGGCAAACTCACTGCCGAAATGCCCACGCAGGAATTGCACTTCCGGCACAAGCTGGCGCGCTGTTGCCAACGGATCACCGCTACCGTTCGTTTCCGCCAGCGCCATATACACCAGCAACGCGGGTTTCTTCAGCCCTTGCGCTTTGATTTGATTGATCGTCTCGTCACCGCGCGTGGCAATGCTCCGTAACGTTGCCGCCAGTGTGGGCGTAGCAAATTGCTGAGCTTTGCGCTGAATCTCCACCACCATTGCGGACGGAAACGGGTAACTGGAATCGTTGCTGATATTGCGAATCACCTGCACTAAGCTTTTCTCAAATTGATCGCTGCCAGCAGGCGCGCTCGTTGGATTGGTCGAGATATTATTCGTGATTGACGGTGCTTCAGTCGCACTCGGCGTAGCTGGATTTTCGACAAATACGATGTCCTGGTTGTTTACGGGGACTTTTGATTTTTTCCACATTACAACCCCAATCAACGTGCCCGCCAGCAAAACAATCGCCACCGTGGCTATCGTTGCGATCAAGGCTGGCGAGAGATTGGGCAATTCAAGATTCGAGGAGGCAGCGTTGTTGACCGGCGGTGGCGCAACAGATGGCGGGCTGGCTTTAGACGGATTCGGCGCGGGCTTGTGAGGCGGACTGGCCGCCGCTATTGCGCGCAATTGCACCCGCATTTTGCAGGTTTCACCTATCGAAATCACATCACCTTGTTTCAAGACAGCGGCACTCGTCAGCAATTTCCCATTCAGGTACGTGCCATTTTGCGACCCACAATCCGAAATCTGCGCGACATCATTGAAGGACGTAATCAACGCGTGGCGACGCGACAGGCTGGAATCTTTGATGACCAATTCATTGCCATCCTGGCGGCCTATCGTAAATGGATTTGCGTTGACGGCGACCTGACGTTCCTGTCCGGTTTCGTCAGTGAAAATTAAGGAGAGTTCGGAGGGCATAAAAATTATTCGTCGCTGCTGGTGTCCGGTTCAGTGTAGGTCGAAAGCTGGCGCATATTCAGACCAAAATCCCACGGGTGTTCCCCGATGATGGCAGCAGCAAAAAAGCGCGGGACGTAATTAATATTTTCCTGCTGAAACCAGTGATCCAACTTAGCTTTATTTTTCACCAGAATCCAGAAATCACGGTCTTTATTGGAACTGTCAATCACGTCATGCAAATCGCGTCGGACCGAATCGGGGCTGCGATTGTAGCCCGCAATAGACAAGCCGACGCCAACCGCATCCGCTCCAAATTCAGCCAGACGGTCATTGATGTAGCGCGCTGCCGCCGGAGCCATTTTTTCGATATTCGTTCGCTCCGCCGGATCAACGCCGTAGCCGCGTGCTGTCGGGCCGATGAATTGAAACAGCCCGGCAGCACCCGCGAAGTTTTCGGTGGGAATGTTGCGATACTCAGTTTCAATCACAGGCAGGTATATGCCAACCACCGGCGGCGCACCGTTGGCTTTGAAAGCGCGCAAAATCGTCGGCACAAACTGTGTCCGCGCGCGCTTGAACATAAAGCGCAAATCTTCGGCCCAAAGTCGGGTGTTGCCCGAACCAATACGGCGCACATACGCATCGAGCCAATACTTGATGATCGAGATTGCCTCGTCGGGAAACACCGCCGGACGATTGCCAACCATCAGCGCCACCTTCTGCGCTTTTTGATTGATGTAATATACCTGCTCTTCTTCACTCATTTGCTTGTAGAGCTTTTGCTTCGTATTGCTGACGCTAATCTGTGAAGCTTTGACCGTCGTCACCGTCAAATCGCTGATGGCCAGATTCGCCGATTCGTCAATCACTACGGCCTCTTCCGTCGGTGCAAATGAAGGGGACGGCGTTGGCGCAGGCGTGTTCGTTGGCACAGGTTCGGGTGTGAAGGTTTGGACGACTTCGGTTGCTTCCGATTTCTGTTTGCCTTTGCGCATCTGCCAGCCCACCGCCGTCACCGTCGCCAAAATGCCGATCACCACCACTGCGGCAATCGCTACCGGCACGACAGGAATCCCCGCCGACGCATTGCCAGAGGGATTGTGACCAGAGGGATTATGATTGGTCGCGGCTGCCATTGCGGCACCAGCCGTTTGAGCCTTGGCCGCCGCGCCGATTCGCAGCGCGATTTTCGTGGTGTCGCCGAGGCTGATTTGATCGCCATTTTTCAGCACTGTGCCGCTGGCCGGAACACGCTGCCCATTCACAAACGTGCCATTGGTCGAGCCTTCATCCAACACCCAAACGCGCGCCGCATCCTGATTGAGACTGGCGTGAACGCGTGACAACCCCTGATCGCTGAGCCGCACATCTGCCTGCTCGCCGCGACCAATCGTCACGCGCGCCCCCGCCAATGGCAGTTGTTGCGATTGACCGTCCGACCAAATTGTGAGCGATACTTCAGCCATTAAAACTCAGCGATGTGCTGTTACTCCTGATCGTAATATTTGGGCGGCATGGTGAATTTATTCGCTTACGCGAGTAGCAAATGCATTTGCTATTATGTGTCTCCTGCCAACGTCATTTGTTATTACACTTACGATCTACAATTCCGAAAACGCTGTCGCGCCTGTCAATCCAAAGCTCCCCGGATATTCGCCCACAATTCCTGCCGCAAAGAAGCGGACGACTTTCTCTGCGCCATCGCGGGGGACGATGCCAGCTTTGACTTGTTTCCAGAAATCGCGGCGGTCGTTGGGATCAATGCCCTGTAACTTCTGATTCAATTCGCCAGCCTTGCTTTTCGGTTGGCCGAAGCAGGCGAGCGCGTACATAAAATCCTGACCGTCAAAGAGCGGAAGCAGTTCCTGCAAATGCGAGGCAGCCAGATCGGCGGATCGTTTCGGCGTGCTCAGGGCGGACAGGTCTTCGCTGCCAGAGACATAATCTTTCGCAATCGCGGGCGGGATTTGCCAGATGCCGATGCCTCCGCCGGAGCTTTGCCCATATTTACTTTGACTCATCGCCAGAATGTGACCGTAGAGCGGATTCATACCTTTCGCCGCACTGAAAGCGCGTTGCACTTCGAGGCGATAATTTTGCGCGTTGGCGGTCACATCTACGCGATAGTCGCTGGTGCGGGCGGCAATGGCCTGAATCATTTCAGGATCAAAGATGTAATTGCCTTTGCCCGAAAGCTGCCCGGCTAAACGACCCACCAGGCCTTCGATACCGGTTGCCGTTCCAGCCGAAAGCGTCACCGATTTGACAGGCTCCGGTGTCGGTTTGGTGCTATCACTGGAAGCAATGGATTTGGAGACAACGGGCGTGGGCGTGTAATAGGTCAACGTGCCATTTTTAGCGGTCTGATCGGCACTCTTGCTGCGCACAATCCACACGGCTACGCCGACGAAGGCAAGCACGAGGATGACCATCACGCCAGCCACAGCAACATGTGCGCCTGAAACGCCGCCTTCGGTGGGCGCGGGTGCGGGCACGGGCGTGGCGGCGACATCGCTGCTCGCGGAGTGGTTGGCGGGCGCAGTCGCTGCCCCTTCGGGCGCAATCACACGGATAGCGGTTGTGCCGCCGAGGGAAATCGTATCGCCGGATTTCAATGGTTGTGCGGCAGTGAGCGCCACCCCGTTCAAAATCGTGCCATTCGTGCTGCCCAGATCGTTCAGCCAGAAGTCACCACCGCGCAGTTCGATCATCGCGTGATAACGCGCGACGCTGGGTTCATCAATGTAAATTGTATTGTCGCTGGAACGCCCGATAGACGCACTGCTCGCCAATTTCATCTCGCGGGAACCAAAGCGTGGATTCGTAATTATCAGTTTCATTTCCTTCATTGCCTGCTTAGCATAATGCAAAAGAAAATCCAGCGTAAATAACTTGTGAGGTTTGTGCCGGATTTACCTCGAAGAACACGGAGCGCGCCAAGTTTTTTGACAGGACTGACGAGATCGGTCCGGTTAAGCTTGTGATGAATCGTGCCAACCCTGTCTGATTTGCTCCGAATGCGCTGCGTTGAATTCCCGTTATTCCTTCGACACAGGTTTCAGTTCAATTGCGATGGGGACGCTGGCTGAAGAAATGTCAACATCAAGGCTGTAGGCTTCGTAACCGATCACACGGGCGCGCAGGTTATAACGGCCCGGCGGCACCGGTTTTTCCAACGTGAATTGCCCTTCGGCATTGGACCCGCCCCACGTAATTAAATTCGACGCCGCGACTTCCTTGCCAACCAATAACAATCCCACACGAACGCCCGCCAGCGGTTGACCCGCCGCAGATTTGACAGTGCCGCGCACAACGAATGCTTCCATCGCTCGCGGTTCATTCGTGGCGGTCAGATTCGGCGTAGCGGCTGTAGTAGGTGTAGGTTTCGGCACTGCGGCGTTCATTTCAGCTTCCTGATGCTTGGATATCATCGCCGCGACCAAATGCGCGGGCCGCAAATAACCAACCGAGCCATACGTTTTTTCGGAATCACTGTCTACGACCACGCGCGTTGGCACGCCAATCAATTTGCCTTCGCTGTTCACCGCTGCCCCGCCGCTATTGCCGTGCAACAATCGCCCATTGGTTTTGATCCAATCATCCAGGGCGTCTTTCCCTTCGACGACGCCGGGATTGACGGTCACGGTCGTGCCACCTTTTTCGGGAAAGCCAATAATAAAAACATCATCCAGCAATTCGACTTTGTATGAATCGCCGAGGACGATATAGGGCAAATCCATGGGCGTACCGGGCTTGTCCGGGACAACTCGCAGCAAGGCTAAATCGCGCTCCTGATTGAGCAACACAATCTTGAGTTTGAGTTGCCGTTGAGCGGTTGCAGCATCGGCGCTGGGATCAGAAGGCAAGCTGAGAAAGATTTCGTCAAAAGTCCTGGTCGAACGATCCCGCGCGATAACGTGAAAGTTGGTAATCACGAGACCATCTTTGCGCACGATCACCGCTGAACCACGCGGGCGGAGCTTTTGGTCAGGGTCATTCGCGTTACGAACGAGAACCAACCCAATTCCCGGAATGACTTTTTTGATTTGTTCGCGGACTTCGGTGGAATACGAAATTTTGGGTGTAGCAGGGGGCGGAACTTGCGCGTATGCGGCGTGACCGCTGGCCCCCGGCAACCCCATCAATATTGCCATTAACACCGCTGCCAGCTTGGATTGAGAGGAAAAGGTGCGAGAAAGAAAGACTTCAATCAGCATAACCAAGCCTTGTGTGGGGCAATAGGAAAAGTCTGGAAAAGCCGAGAAAAATCTGACCTCACCAGACTTCGCCAGGCTTCACCAGACTGGATAGACCTACAGATGCTTCAGCCGTAACTCAAACACTGCGACTTCGCCGGCATTGAGCTTGTTGCCCTGTTTGTCGGAAATCGCCACCACAGAACCTTCATTCCTGGATTGATTGCCAGAGGCCAAAACGATGCCACGACAACGCGCTTCTTTTCCTGAAGCCAAGACCAAACCGCGTTCGCGCGTACACGATCCCGTGACGATGCCAACGGGTTCGCCAATTGGTTTGCCTGAGCCTTTTTTGCCCCCTTTGCTGGTGCTATTGTCGGCTAATTCTTCTGCTACGCTGGTGGCGGATTTACCCAATTCCCCACCCGCTGATTCGATAGCTTCTTCGTAGGGTTTAATTTTTTCGTAGGACAATACAACCTTCAGAATTTCCGTGCCGGGTTCCTTATCAAACTCAATCGCATACGGTTTGGCGGGCAAATCGTATCCCTGGTCGGCATCAATCGCACCGTTGTAAATCACTTTGGTAACGCCGCCGGGCGAAACGTTGATGAAATAAACATAACCTTTGAAATTACTCTCAAAGCTAACACGAATGCGGTCACCCGCTTTGAACGCTTTACCTGGATCAACCAGGTCGCCGCGCTCATTGGTGAGTTTGACTTCCAGCCCGTCGGCTTTCTTGCCAACGAACATGGCGCGGGCGCGTACGGTGTCCTGTTTGGCTTTGCTCTTACCTTGTGCGGACGAGGCCGAGAAATTCACGGCCAGCAACGCGCTGAGTACCAAATAACTGATGGCTTTCGTTTTCATAATCTTCCTCACTTCACGTAGTAACGAATTTATTCGCTCAATGTGATAAGCGAATAAATTCGCTGCCACGTGACAAGTTCTATTGATGTCTGATTTTCGTTTCGATAATCAACTCTTCGTTGTCGTTGCGATTCAGGTTCGTGAATTGCACGGTTGTCACGTTTGGATTTGTTTTGCTGAACTGTTGACGCGAACCGCTTTTGACTTTGGTCAGCACATCTTTTTTGACAATGATCGTGCCGTCATCGGTTGCGGAGTTCGGCAAATCATCAATCTTGTCGCGGCTGAAAATCAATGTCAGGTCGTCGTCTGTATTTTCCACGCGAAACCAGCAGTTACCGTTTTTGTCTTTGTATTCGCCAGGGCAATTCGACGGAACCACGATGCGTTGATCTTTCTTCACAAAATTCTGCCCGTTGTTGATGCGTTTGTCAGGAAACACCATCGTCAAATCTTTTTCCTGAATGATGTACAGGTAGCCATCCTGATTCACCTGGAAATCCAGTTGCAGGTAATCACCCACTTTGTAGGTCTCTTCAGGATTGGTTGGTTTGGGGTTCTTGGCGGGGTCTGGCGCATCGGCCCAGGCACCTTTGTGAATGCTCCACCGCAGCGAGAGCAATTGCACTTTTTCGACGACAGGAGCAGGTTTCCTGCCCGCAGGCTTCGGACGTGGTTTGGGTGGCGTTCGTTGCGGCTTCTCGACGCGTTTGACGGGAACTTTATTTTCCCAGAGCGCCGATGGCGACTGAGCCAATGTTGGAATAGCCCAGCCGCTCAAGCCGCAAAAAATCAGGCCTAAGATGCTTCGTCTGAATGGATTCATAGAAAACTCGATCATTTTTTCGGCAAGACCTCTCGCACTTTCGGGCTGTCAGCGCGTGCCGCACATCGAAACCCCAGGAGCCACGCTCCCTGCTGCAATTCCGCATCCGAATAGGTCGGCGTATGGTAGCCACGAGTCGTTGTGCGTGTATCTTTCGCCTCACTTTGGATATGGCCCCCGCGCCACACACGATTCGTCGAGCCATAATCTTTGTCGGCGACTTGGTTGCCCGGATAGGCCTGATAGTTGTCTGCGACCCACTCGGCCACATTGCCCGCCATATCCATCACACCATATGCCGAAGTGTTGGCGGACTTTTGCCCAACGTTGGCGGTATGTGTCGTCTTCCCCCCTCCCCCGGCAGTATTGCCCCAGGGCCAACGACGCTTCCATTTCGGGTCTGCATCCGTTGCCTTCGGGTCCCAGGAGGCAGCTTTTTCCCATTCCTGCTCGGTGGGTAATTCTTTACCGGCCCATCGCGCGTAGGATTGAGCATCTTCCCACGTCACACCCACGACAGGTTGATCGGGGTTCTTCTCAGCGTAGCTCGTATCCCAAAAGGGATTCGCGGGCATCTTGCGACTGGTTGCCTCACAGAACTCTTTGAACTGGCGATTCGTCACTTCGTATTTATCAATGTAGTAATCGTAGTTCAGGTCCACCTTATGAACAGGCTTTTCGCTGTCTAATCCATTGTCATCGCCCATCAGAAACGGTCCGGCCTTGACCAGCCGCATCGGGCCTTTCAGGTTGATTTCGTCAGCCAGAGTTCCGGTGGGTGCAGGAGCGCCCGTACAACGCCCCTGCAATACAATCTGATCGCCGTTCTGTCCAGTCAGCTTGTCTTTGATCGGCTGTCCATCCTGCAACAACTCGCCGCCGCAACTAAGACGAAGCCCATACAATTCACCCGCCTTCAAACCCGTCACGCGAATTTCACTTTCGGACTTGCTGTCTTTGCCTTCCGCAATCATCGGAATGCCGCGCGGAATATCATTCACGAAAACGGTGCTATTTGCGGCCAGACCTTTGACCACGACGGTGAAGCCAAGCGTTCGTTGCATCGCCCACAAACCAACGGCGAGCAGTAAAAACAAGCCCGCACCCGCCGCCCCAATCAAGGCAAAGGCCGGAAGCTTACTTTTACTTTTGGCAGGTGTTTGCGGTGATTGTCGAGCCGGTGGCGGGGGTGGCGGTGCAGGACCGCGCGCTGCCTGTTGATTGCGGATTTGTGAGAGCGGAACAGTGGCATCATCTGCCGCCGGACGGTGTTGTTCGTTCATAGCAACTTTCCCTTGCGTCAAAGCCGCCAAATCGCGGCGCACATCGCTGGCATTGCGATAACGTGTGTTCACATCCTTCGCCATCATTCGTTCGACCACTGCCGCGAGAGCTTTCGAGATGGCGGGATCGAGTTGATGCAAATTCGGCGCAGGCCGTGACAGATCAGTGTGCCACGCTAACCAACGTTGCGCGATTTGACTGCTATCTTGTAAAGCGTAAATTTCTGACAAAACCTGACGAAACTTCGTTTCGCCGAGCAACATTTCAAAGGCCAGAATTCCGGCGGCATAGATGTCCGCCTGCTGCGGTTCGGCATTGCGACCAAGCGCCGCGTCAATCATTTCCGGTGCCACGCATTTCGCCGTCGCCATCGCATCGCCGACTTGCGACTGCTTCGTAGATTCGGCAATCCCAAAATCGCTCAGATAGGCCGTGCCATCGCGTCCGAGCAGGATGTTGCTGGCTTTCAAATCCCGATGAACGATGCCACGCGTGTGAATCGCGTCTAAGCCGGAGAGAACTTGATCCAGCCACACTACAGCCTGATTTGACGGGACTGCGCCGCGTTTGACGACGTCGGCAAGCGTGCCGCCTTCGACGTAATCCATCACCAGATACAACTTGTTTTCCCACACCAGCGCATCGCGCACCATCACGATATTGGGGTGCGCGGGCAATTGCGCGAGCAGTTCGGCTTCGCGGGCAAAACGTTGCTGGATTTCCGGGTGATGCGCCAGATCGGCGAGGATTTCTTTGATGGCGACGTATTTCTTGAATTGGGGATGCAGGGCTTTGTAAACAGCACCCATCGCGCCACGCCCGATGACTTCGAGGACTTCGTATTTGTCTATTCTTTGCATGGGCCTAATTGAAAAGTTTCTACTGCATCAATGGCGGCTTCCGGCATTCTCGTGAGGGGGAACAGATCATCAAAACTCTGATCGCAGCCGCTGGATTTGGGGCTTTTTGACAGGGCGGAAACTACCGTAGGGACAGGGGTTTGTCAAGAAGTATGTGCGGTGATTTTCTGCAAGTATGGCAGAGGCTTGGCCCTGCGTTGGGCGGTGTCAAGGTCTCGCTGGCGAACAGGTTTTTCGGGAACTGAGTTTTGAAGGCAACCGTTTCTTTTGTCTCACTGCATGAGTGATACCGGAAATTCGTGGCGGATGGCATCTCACATCAAATCGGGGGGCTTGCCAGCGTGTCCATTCACTTTGGCAATTTGGTGGACTTTGGCGCGGAGTTCGTAGGTTTCAACCAATTCTCTCAGATGGTTCGTCAACACACGCAAGCGGCGATTCGTATTCGTCATCTCCAGCCAGAGTTGTTTTTCGTCCAGTTCGACATCCAGGCTGGCTGCGATCACAAACGACAGGGCAACGGTATCTTCTGGCAATTCGGGTACCTGTTCTTCTTCGCCTGGCGAAACGTCTCGCAACTTTTTGCCCGCTGCAATAATGCGCAGGAATAATTCTCGCGCGCGTTCCGTTGAGGCGGTCAGATCATCAAAGGCCAGATCGTCCTCAAAAAAATCTACTTCCGCCTGATGATACGGTTCGCCTTCGACCAGACCACGCAACTGAAAGCGATCTTTGCCTGCGCATAAAATATTCGAGCGACCATCCGCGAGTTCTTCGTGTGCGATAACTTCAACCGTGCAGCCAATGCGACCAATCGCAGGCAATTCACTCTCTTTCATCTCACCAGGATAGATAATGCCGAAGGTCTTATCGCCCGCCATGATGTCTTTCATCAACTTGCGATAACGCGGCTCAAAGATGTGCAACGGCGTAATCACACCCGGAAACTGCACAACCGTGAGTGGGAAGATGGGAATTATCATAAAGAGAAGGTGTTAGGTGTTAGGTGTTAGTGCAAACACCTAACACCCAACATCTATTCATTCACTTTCAGCACGGCTAAAAACGCTTCCTGTGGGATTTCGACTTTCCCCACGCGCTTCATTCGCTTTTTGCCTTCTTTTTGCTTCTCGAGCAATTTGCGTTTGCGCGAGATGTCGCCGCCATAACATTTCGCCAGCACGTTTTTGCCCATCGCCTTGACGGTTTCGCGCGCAATGACGTGCGAGCCAATCGCGGCTTGAATCGGCACTTCAAACATCTGACGCGGAATCAGCGACCGCATTTTCTCAACCAGCGAACGACCACGTGTGTACGCGAATTCTTTGTGAACGATCAACGACAGAGCGTCTACCGGTTCGCCCGCGACCAGCACATCCAGCTTTACTAAACTCGAAGCGCGATAGCCTGCAAGGTGATAATCCAACGACGCATAGCCTTTCGAGACGGATTTCAAGCGATCATAAAAATCCAGCACGATTTCGTTGAGTGGTAATTCGTATGTCAGCAACACGCGCGTCGGCGTAATGTAATCAAAGCCTTTTTGAATGCCGCGTTTTTCGTCCAACAAGGCCAGAATGTTTCCAACGAATTCATCATTCGTCATAATCATCGCCTGAATAATTGGCTCTTCAATGCTGGCAATATTTCCAGCGGCAGGCCATTTCGATGGATTATCAATTTCCTGTACATCGCCTTTCGTATCAGTCACGCGGTAACGCACGCCGGGCGCGGTTGTAATCAGATCAACGTTGAATTCGCGCTCCAGTCGTTCCTGCACAATTTCCATGTGCAGCAAACCGAGAAAGCCGCAACGAAAACCAAAGCCCAGCGCGAGAGACACTTCCGGCTCGAAAAAGAATGACGCATCGTTGAGCCGCAATTTTTCCAGGGCATCGCGCAACTCTTCATACTGATTTGGCTCGGTCGGATATAACCCGGCAAAGACCATCGGCTTGATTTCCTGAAAACCGGGGAAGGGTTCGGCGGTTGGACGTTTTTCTTCGGTGACAGTGTCGCCGATACTAACATCAGCAACTGTTTTGATGTTGGCAACAATGAAGCCGACTTCGCCCGCCTGTAACCGATCAATGGGACGCGGCTTTGGCGTCAACACACCTAAATCTTCGATTTCGTGCGTTGTGCCTTTCGCCCACAGACGAATCTTCATGCCGCGCTTCAATTCGCCATCAATCATGCGGACCATCACGATTACGCCGCGATAGGCGTCAAACCACGAATCAAAGATCAAAGCCTTCAGCGGCGCGTCCACTACGCCCGTCGGTGGCGGCACATCTCGCACAACCGCTTCAAGAATGTCGGTAATGCCGATGCCGTTTTTCGCCGAAGCGAGAACCGCATTGTGAATGCCCAAGCCCACGACTTGCTCAATCTGTTCCAAAACCTTTTCTGGTTCTGCGCCGGGCAAATCAATTTTGTTCAGAACGGGAATGATTTCCAGGTTGTTATCAATCGCCAAATAGGTGTTGGCGAGCGTTTGCGCTTCGACCCCTTGTGACGCGTCTACGACCAGCAAAGCACCTTCGCAAGCTGAAAGTGAGCGCGAAACTTCGTACGAAAAATCCACGTGACCGGGCGTATCAATCAGATTGAGGATGTAGTCTTTGCCGTCCTGCGCTTTGTATTGAAGACGAACAGCGTGGGCTTTGATCGTGATGCCGCGCTCGCGTTCCAAATCCATCGCGTCGAGGACCTGTTCGGACATCTCACGCGCTTCCAGCGCATTGGTGGCTTCGAGCAAACGATCTGACAAAGTAGTTTTGCCATGATCAATGTGGGCGATGATAGAAAAATTACGAATGTGACTTGATGACATAACGCTACAGAACCAATATTTACTGAGGCAATAAGAAGGGAGGATACCTTGTGCGGACCGGATTTTCAATCAGTGAGTTTCGGACGGAACACAGATCAGCGAGATGCAACAGAAGAAGATGGATAAATCTGGCTCCTTCCGTCAAATCAATTCCGTTGATAGTCCAGCCAAGTCGTGGGTGAGGTTCCTTAAAACTTTTGTACAACTTCTTCGCTGTCCAAATAGCCGAGCCGACACCCTTTGACTCGCAAGGTTGTGGGTTTCTTGACGACGATTTCTTTCATGTACAGCAACCAGCGCACGGTCTTCCCTTCCTCGGTTGTGTAGGCAATGGACGAGCCTTCCGTCGCACAAGCCAGTTTGATTTTCCCATCAGGCAATTCAGTGATGACCGGAGCTGCAACCTGTTGCCATTTGCCGCCGGGTCGCATTCGTTCGCGCAATTCAGCTTCGGGAACCAGCCCCAAGTCCTTTGTGTCTTTTTGCCATTGATCCAAGACGCCGCGCATTCGTTTCAGGATGTCCTGATGCGACGAAGACTTCGCCAGATTGTTGATTTCGTGTGGATCATTCTTGAGGTCGTACAATTCTTCGGGCGGCTTTTCGGGAGCCATCCACAACAATTGGACAGGCGTGAGCGCGTTGCCGTAATTTGCGCCCAGCGCGTTGTAGTGATCTTTATACAAGCGGCGCAATTCCTGCATGATCGGCATCTCTTCCAGATAGTCTAAATATTGCGTGTAAGGCCGACCGGGATTGAAATTGCGAATGTAGCGAAAGCGTTTGTCCCGCACGGCTCGCACCGTATCGTAAACTTCATCCATGCGGTCTCGTTGGGCAAAGGCGTAATCGCGCGGCGCTTTTTTTCGCTCGCCCAAAAATGCCTGCGCTTGCAGGTGCGATGGAATTGGCGCGCCTGCAATAGAAAGCGCGGTTGGCCCTAAATCAAACAACATCACGACATCATCCACCACCGTTCCAGGTTTGATTTTTCCGGGCCAGCGCACCAGCAATGGAACGCGCGTGCCGGAGTCATACGGCCAGCGTTTGCCGCGCGGCAATCCGCGTCCGTGATCGCCCCAGAAAAAAACAACTGTGTTTTCGGCCAACCCATCTTCTTCCAATTGCTTCAGCACATCCGCCACCAGGTAATCCATCGCCGTGATGTTGTCATAGTACATCGCCCAATTTTGACGGACTTTCGGCGTGTCGGGATAGTACGGCGGCAGCACAGCTTTGGCCGGGTTGTGACGTTGCGCGGGTGTCAGACGTGCAGTGTTTTTGGCGTACTGTTCAGGCGTGGCGCGCGCCTGGCTTTCGTGGGTAACGGTAAAATTAATGACCGAAAAAAATGGCTGTGATTTGTCGGGACGATTGCGCCAGTGTGCTCTGGGGCTGGATTCGTCCCACACGGTATCAGGCGGGCGATGATTGGGCGGCGCTTCAAAATTGTAATCCGTCTTCGAGTTGTTCGTGCAGTAATATCCTGCCGCGCGCAGATATTCCGTGAACGCTTTGACGCCTGCGGGCGGCACGGCTTTTGAGCGCATGTGCATCGAACCAATTGTCGTTGTGTACATCCCGGTGATAATTGCCGAGCGACTGGGCGCACAAACCGGCGCGTTTGAAAAGGCGTTGGTGTAACGCGCGCTCTGGCTGGCAAGCCTGTCAATATTGGGCGTAATCGCGTAGCCGTCGCCGTAACAGCCTAAATCCGGGCTAATATCTTCCGTCGAAATCCAAAGGATATTCGGGCGCGGCTGGGCAGTAGCAAGCGAGGCGAAGAACAGAGAGAACAGGAAAGCGGCTAACAAAGCAAAGGGAGTTCGCTGGTTCATAATTTGTTCCGAACAGGGTGGCAAAAACTTTCAATTGGTGCGGAACAAAAATTAAAGCGTATGAAGTGAGATTCGTAAAGATTGAGCCTCACTTCGATACGCTTTTTCAAAAAAGAGAAAATACTACTACGAAAAAGAACTGGTTATCGCCCTTGCTGGGTGATGGTGAACTGCCGCCCCGCAATGGTAACTGTTGCCGACCGCGAATTGCGATTGTTTCGCGGCGAAACAGTTAAGGTCACGCTGCTACTCCCTGAAACGGTTGTACTGGGGTTAAAGCTCAACCACGAGACATTCTCAGTTGCCCGCCACGTGCAACCGTTGGTGGTGGTCACAGCAATCGTCACCGTTCCGCCTGCCGCCGTAAATGCCGTATTGAAAGGCGCAACCGTGTAGGAACAGGGTGTAGCTCCGGCTTGGGTGATGGTGATATTGCTCCCGGCAACCGTGAGCGTTCCGCTGCGTGAGGAGGTGCTGGTATTCGCGGTCAATGAATAATTCACAGAACCATTGCCGGTGCCGCTCGCGCCGGACGTAATTGTGATCCAGCTTTGATTGTCCGATGAGGTCCAGAGACAGTTCGCGCCCGAAGCAGTCACACCCACGCTACCGGTTGAGGCGGCGGCGGGGAATGACGTGGAGCCATACGATAAGGTGAACGAACAACCGCTTTGATTCACGGTGAACGTTTGCCCGCCAATCGTCATTGTACCGCTGCGACTGGCTCCGGTATTCGCGGCCACCGAATAATCCACAGAACCATTGCCGGTGCCGCTCGCGCCGGACGTAATCGTAATCCACGAAGCATTGCTGGTCGCGGTTCGTGTACACGTACTGGCAGAGGCCGTCATATTGACGCTTCCGGTTCCGCCCGCTGTGCCAAACGAGGCATTGGTCGGAGCAAGCGTAAAGGTGCAAGGTGGCGGCACGGTGCCGGAAATCGTGTAACCGATGGTTTCGAGCATGCGCAGGTCATTGCTCGTCATCGTCTTGCGCTGCCCGGAAGACAACGTTGGGTCCATAATGCCAATGTACACGCCGCTCTGTTCGTCCGCTTTCCAGTGACTCGCCTGACGCCCGTCGCCGCCCGTTCCATTTGGTCGCCCGGTCGAACACGCCAGCTCAGGTTGATAATCGTAAAACCGATGGTCACCACCTGAGGACAAAATGCGCTGGGCGGCGGTGAAGGTGCTGGTCGTCGTCCCCGGTCGGAAACGAAACACATCCCAAGCCGTTAAGGCTTTGGTACTGTTTGGAGAAAGCTCGATCAAGCCAACGTTTGATGTAAAGCCCAACGCGTGTCCCATTTCGTGAACAGCGACTGCATCAAAATCCGTGGCCCCCGCTGTAATGCCATCGCTCGGATCAAAGTCGAAGGTGAAGTTGGAATTAAAGCCGATAGATGGAACACCCGAATTAGAAGTCGGGTCAGCATCGGCGGCTAACAATCCAAAGGCGCGCATCAAGGGCGAAACGACGTGCGTCGTTCCCACCGCTCCCAGATCAGTATTCACTGTTCCCGTTGGCAAGGCATTATAAAGCGTCGTTTCGGCGGCGCTGGCGGCACTCGCCACCAACCTTGCCCGCAGACTGTCATAGGTCACGATATACGATGGCGTGCTGGTACTGCCCAAAACACCTGACGGATAGGTTTGCCCAAAGCGCGTTGGGCCGTAATCCACATCCAGGACCATCGTAATCGGGTTTTTGATTTGCGCTTCCCACTGTGCCGCAGCGCGAATAAAGGCCGCTTTGGCTTGTGGGAAACTATCTAGTTGCGCGGTCGAGCGCAAAATGATGGTGAGGCCATTGGCCCCTTCTAAGCTGGGAGCGTTCGCCGTTCCCTGCAATGCCTCTTGTCGTTCGTGTTGCGTAATGACGCGCAATTGACGGAACTGGTCAGGGTCACGTTGCAGCTCCAAGGCTTCGGCAGGCGTCATATCACGGCAGACGGCCCTGTCACCATCGGCATATGTCACAAATCCGGTTTCTTGAATTTCATCATTCGAGGGACGACCGCTGGAACCGCTGCGTTGACGCCCTTCACGTTGTTGGCGATCACCGCGATCCTGCGCGATAAGCGATAAGCTGCTGGAACAGATAAGTGCCAAAATCAGAAATTGAGTGGTCAGCGGACGAAAAGCATGAAGCATTTGAGAGAAGGTCATTTTGTAAGGACTCCTTGCAGGGGAAACGATTGATTGTGAGTTGTCCGTGAGGTCGAAAAAAACAAAACAGAAGCTGGGGAGACACTTCTTACAGGGGCTGTTTTGGTGGGCAATCTATTCGTTCGTTGTTTATTCCGGGCGGATACTAACAACGGGTCGCGCAAGCGTCAATAAAAATTTAGGCAAAATTCAGGCAAAAAACAAATTGTTAGAGTTTCACAAAACCGAAGAAAAAAAACAGCGCGAGCCGCAACATTCTGCTTGCGAATCCATTTCACCAGGATGTCTGCTCACGCTGTTTTTTTCAGTCAACAAGTTCGGGCTTACTTGAGTTCCTTGACGCGAATATTGCGATACCGCGCGCGACTGGTGTCGCCCCAGGCACCGGCCCCGCCGTGAACCTGCAATCCAATGTAACCTTCGCGCGGATAACGATCTTTGTTGTCTGTGAAATCAGTCGTCTTGATGCCATTCAACCACGCCTGGACGTGGGCGGGCTGGCCTTCAATCCGAGCGCGCAGCTTGTTCCAGCTATTCTTCTTGAAATAATTTTCCCAGAGTTTATTGACTTGGATAAACCCACCTTCTGCCGGAGCGTAGAGGCTGCCGACGTATCCGTCTTTACGATAATCAATGGTGATTTGATAACCCATTCCATCTTCGCGCGTGCGCAGGAATAGCCCGGTGTCTACGGGCATATCCACCTTAAATTCCAGTTCGATTTCAAAGTCGGAATAGGCCTTGTCGGTGCCGACTAGTCCACCTTTATGATCGGGTTCCTGATTGGCAACGAGCGCACCGCCGCTGACTTCCCATACACCGCCGTTGCCATCGTGAACAGCCTTTTTGCTCCAGCCGGTCATGGTTTTGCCATCGAAGATGCTGACCCAGCCATCACCTTGCGCAACGGCAAAAATAGTCATAAAAACCAGGCAAGATGAGATTGCGATAGTGTTTCGTGTCATGTTCCCTCCTACTTAAAACCGTAGCTCAACCTGCCGAGGTTGCGTTGTTTTCGGTGCAGTAACTTCGTGGAGACCTCGCAACCTCGG
>JAEUQN010000400.1 GCA_016789725.1 Blastocatellia bacterium
TCTCTACTCCAGTTACTTTTGCTTCGTAACTAGAGTTTACCGCCGCTTCGCTTTTTCATCATGCCGTCTCCTTTGCTCATCTCCTGCAACAACCAGGCTTTGGTCACGCGCCATTCGCGCATCACGGTGACGGCGGAGACATTCAGCACCAGCGCGGTTTCTTCGACGCTGAGGCCGCCGAAGTAGCGTAGTTCGGCAATGCGGCTTTTGCGGGCATCGAACTTTGCCAAACTGTTGAGTGCATCATCGAGCTGGAGCAGTTCTGCGGCGCGTCCATTCGACACAACCAACGCTTCATCTAACGGAACCTGCTGTGCATTGCCGCCACGACGGACGCGATGTTGCGCGCGCGCGTAGTCCACCAAAATCTGGCGCATGATGTTGGAAGCGACGGCAAAGAAATGCGCGCGGCTTTGCCATTCGACCTTCTGCCATTCGATTAACCGCACAAAGGCTTCATTGACCAGCGCCGTCGTTTGCAGCACATGGCCGTGACGTTCGCCCGCCAGATAGCCGTGTGCCAGCCGATGCAATTCGCGATACACCAGCGGCGTCAGCTGTTCAAGAGCGCCCGGATCACCCTGATTCCAGGCAACCAGTAATTGGGTGATGGTCGGTGGAGAAGTCGGTGTCATACCCCTGTAAAATCATTGATACGAAAGCACGAGCAGGCTACCACAGTGGTCATATTTCAGCCAGAACCCGCCGCTTGCGGTTTGGCCTTCCTGCCGTTTATCAATTTCTTGAAAATTCGTTTACTCGCCATGATCGGTTTCGCCCGCCGATTCTCCCCGACTTTGTGAAGGCAGTAATTGCAAAGCAATCCAGTCATTCTCTTCGAAGTG
>JAEUQN010000401.1 GCA_016789725.1 Blastocatellia bacterium
TCCTTCTGGGCTGAAGGCGACGGAGTTTACGTACCCCTCGTGGCCGCGCAGCACGGTGTTCTCCTCGCCCGAGGCCACCTCCCACAGCCGCGCCGCGTTGTCCCAGGCCGTGGCGAGCTTCGTGCCATCGGGGCTGAAGGCGACGGAAATCACCGGCCCTTCGTGGCCGCGCAACAAGGCGATCTCCTTGCCCGAGGCCAGCTCCCACAGCCGCGCCGCCGACAAGCCCGACAAGCCCCTCTCTTTCGGGCCCAGCTCCGGCGACCTCGGCGGCAGTGCCAGCGAGAGAGCAGAAACGCTAGCCGCGAGGAGATCGGGGATGCCCCCGGAGCCGGTGGCCAACGACCACCCGTCGGGGCTGAAGGCGACGGAGGTCACCCCACCCTCGTGGCCGCGCAGCACGGTGTTCTCCTCGCCCGAGGCCACCGCCCACAGCCGCGCCGTCTTGTCCGAAGAGCCGGTGGCCAGCGTCCGCCCGTCGGGGCTGAAGGCGACGGAGCTTACGTACCCCTCGTGGCCGCGGAGGGTGGCGATCTCCTCGCCCGAGGCCACCACCCACAGCCGCGCCGTCTTGTCACCAGAGCCGGTGGCGAGTGTCCGCCCGTCCGGGCTGAAGGCGACGGAGCCCACCCAAGACTCGTGGCCGCGGAGGGTGGCGATCTCCTTGCCCGAGGCCACCGCCCACAGCCGCGCCGTGCTGTCCGAAGAGCCGGTGGCCAGTGTCCGGCCGTCGGGGCTGAAGGCGACGGAGCTTACGTACCCCTCGTGGCCGCGCAGCACGGCGATCTCCTCGCCCGAGGCCACCGCCCACAGCCGCGCCGTTTTGTCCAAAGAGCCGGTGGCC
>JAEUQN010000402.1 GCA_016789725.1 Blastocatellia bacterium
GTGATTTGTTATGGCTACACGTTGCTGCCGCAGTTCGTGTTGCTGTTGTGGGCGATAGCGACTCAAACGCCGTTTGCGATTAGCGGCGACGCCAACTTTTATAATGACGCGCCGAAAGGTTTGAAGGGAATTGGCCGGGCGTTCTGGCTGCGTTTCGTTGTTGGTCGAGCTGCCGCTTTGCTCTGCGTCGGCACAGCCAATCGAATGTTCTGGCAAAAATACGGAGCGCGACCGGAGCAACTCTTTCTGGCTGGGTTTGCGGTGGACAATGCCGCGCTAGTTTCAGCCTCAGACAAATTCAGAAATCCTTTTTTTTCATCCACGAAGGAGCACGAAGAAAACACGAAGAAAGGCAAGCAGATTTTCGACTCTCTTCGTGAATCTTCGTGTGACTTCGTGGAAGGAAAATTTCCCGACGATAAAACTGTCTTTCTGTTTGTTGGCCGATTGGTCGAGCGCAAAAACGTCAGGCTGATTCTTCAGGCGGCGCGACGATTGGATGCGGAACGGTTCGCCGTCGTGATTGCTGGTTCGGGGGAACAATTCGACGAATTGAAATCGCTGGTGGCAGATCAAACCAACGTGCATTTTCTGGGCAATGTGGCTCCCGCCGATTTGCCAGCGGTGTACGCGATGGCCGACGCGCTGGTTTTGCCTGCTCGCGACGAACCTTGGGGATTGGTAATTAATGAAGCGATGGCTTGCGGCTTGGCGATCATCGCTCACGAACATTGTGGAGCGGCGATTGATCTGGTTGGCGAAGGCAACGGGTTCAAGTTGGCCAGTTTTTCAGCGGAAGAGTTGGCGCAGGCGATGAATCGGCTGATTCAGAATCCGGGCTTGC
>JAEUQN010000403.1 GCA_016789725.1 Blastocatellia bacterium
GCCTGGCCCTGCCCCGCCGGCAGCACGCAGCCCATGAGCACCTCGTCGAGGTCCTTGCCCTCCACCCCGGCCCGGGCGAGCGCCGCCTGGATGGCGATCGTGCCGAGCTGCGGCGCCGTCAGCGACGCGAGGGCCCCCTGAAACGCGCCGATCGGGGTGCGAGCGGCGCTGGCGATGACGACTTCACGAGTCATGGGATCGGCCGTAACACGGCCCGCCCGGACCTGGAGAGGAGCGCCCGCACAAGCCCGGCCGCCCCGGACCTGCGGTGTCTCACGCATCGCCCGTGGTCGTCCGAAGGCCCGCGGCCTATGTCACGACTGCCGGCCCTCGCGCCGCGCCGCGGGGTATTGACGACGACCCTCGGCTTGCGTTACCCACTGCCTCCCCGCTGGGGTAGCTCAGATGGTTAGAGCGAGGGATTCATAACCCCTAGGTCGGCGGTTCAATTCCGCCCCTCAGCACAAACTTCGGCGGCCCCTCCGGGGCCGCTGTCCTCGCTCGCCTGAACGTCCCTCGTCGGTCGGAACGTTCGGGCGAGCGTCTTTTCGCGACCGGCATCGGACGCGCTCCCCCCAAACGTTCGGCGGGCCCACCTGACGTCGGTGACGGCCGCGCCACCTGTCCGCCAGGACAGGTGACCGCCCGGCGGATCCACACGCTCGTCGCACACCCTCGCTCGCGACCTCCCCGTACACTGGCCGCGATGTTGTTCACCGACACCGTGGCCCGCCTGTCCGAACCCGTGGCCAACCTGATGGAGACCGGACGCAACCCGTACGGCCTGATGGAGCGCCTGTACCGCGAGCACGGCGACATGTGCCTGTACCGCCTCGCGGCCA
>JAEUQN010000404.1 GCA_016789725.1 Blastocatellia bacterium
AGGTGGGATTGAAACAGAAATACAATCTCGTAACCCCCAACATAACCATTAGTAAGTAGCTGAGTCGTAACCAAGGTGGGATTGAAACTTAGACTACGAGAAGTGACTTCTCGCCGCCCGTATAGTAAGTAGCTGAGTCGTAACCAAGGTGGGATTGAAACCCAGTCCTGAAGGCTCTAGTTCAAGAACTTTGGACTGTAAGTAGCTGAGTCGTAACCAAGGTGGGATTGAAACTGAGAGTTTGCTTTCAAATAAAGATGGATCAAAACTGTAAGTAGCTGAGTCGTAACCAAGGTGGGATTGAAACCCGCCTTTTAAAGCTAAAGCTGAGTTTGATCTTGCCTCGTAAGTAGCTGAGTCGTAACCAAGGTGGGATTGAAACTTAAATCATTTAAAGTCCACTCTCTAAGTTTACCAGGTAAGTAGCTGAGTCGTAACCAAGGTGGGATTGAAACACACTTAGCAAGCCACTATTGCCTGCGATCATAGTGTGTAAGTAGCTGAGTCGTAACCAAGGTGGGATTGAAACTTTAACCATATCTCCTACTGAAGCGGTGTATTGCGTAAGTAGCTGAGTCGTAACCAAGGTGGGATTGAAACAAGGTTCCGTACCAACTCAGCTCGAGGTTACTGTCGTGTAAGTAGCTGAGTCGTAACCAAGGTGGGATTGAAACCCGCTACTCCCTAGTGGAACAAAAGCGAACCGTTCGTCTGTAAGTAGCTGAGTCGTAACCAAGGTGGGATTGAAACTAAATCGTGAAGGGGGCAAGGAAGATCGGTTGCAAACGGTAAGTAGCTGAGTCGTAACCAAGGTGGGATTGAAACTAAATAAAGAGCGTCC
>JAEUQN010000405.1 GCA_016789725.1 Blastocatellia bacterium
TGTGACAGGGCCGTCTTCCCAAACATAGCTGTAGGGAGGCACTCCTCCGGATGGCAGGTTCAGAATACTGCCGTTAAAGCAGTTGTAACAGCTTACATTGTATCCGTTGGGATAGGAACTGATGATGAAATCAACGGCCATGGCCTCCGGTTCGGTTAACGTAATGCCGATTTCTGCAGCGGTGTTTCCGGCATCCGTCACCAGCACCTGATAATAGCCCGCGGCGATATTGACAAGGTCTTCGCTTCCAGCACCGTTTGACCATTCATAGGCATAAGGAGGCTGCCCTCCGCTAACCGTCAGGTCAATGCTGCCATCGCGGCCACCAAAGCAGGAAATATTAAAATTATTATAATTGGATGGTGTTAAGGTGAGTTGCAACGACTGGGCGTATGATGGAAACGATTCCAAGGATAGCAAGAGGAGAACTATTCCAGTTAAAAATTTGAAATTTGAAATTTGAAATTTGAAATTTGAAATTTTTCATACTCTTTTCTTTAAAAATTATACTCAAATGTAAGATTTATTTATTCCCCTGCAAGTTAAATTTTTACATATGATCAAAGGCCTCCGGACAGGAAGTACACCCGGGCCGGGCTCCCGTCTTCGAATCATCCAGGCGCGGGTTCACCTTTCGTGAGAGAGCGGTAAAGAAACAGCAGGGTAAAGTACAATTCCGGAGGGGGTAATCCGGGGGATGGAATGCGCCGGCCTGCTGAAAAAGTAGCTCCCTGAAAAATCGCTTCCCCGGCGGACTCCGGGGGTGTTCTTCGTCGTCAAACACACTCCGGGGCCGGAAGATACAGGCCCGGAACAGCTCCTTCCGGCGGATGTA
>JAEUQN010000406.1 GCA_016789725.1 Blastocatellia bacterium
CTTGATTAGTAATACGAATCTCAGGCTGGATTTGTGACAGTTCGAGATTCATTTTTCTTCCATTCAATAGACTTCCAAATGGCGAAAATCGCTGGGTAAACCACTAGCTCCATGAGGAAGGAGCTGATAATTCCTCCAAGCATGGGGGCGGCAATACGCTTCATGACATCAGCTCCGGCGTTGGCCGTGCTAGCCCACATAATCGGGAGAAGCGCCAAAACGAGCGTTGCGACAGTCATTACTTTTGGACGCACTCTCTTAACGGCACCATAGTGAATGGCCTCTTTGATATTGGCAAATCTTTGAATGCGGCCTTCTTTTTTCGCTTTCTCATAGGCGATGTCCAAGTACAGCAGCATGAAAATGCCGGTCTCGGCGTCCACACCAAGTAAGGCGATCAATCCCACCCACACGGCGATGCTCATGTTGTAATCCAGAAGATAGAGAAACCAAATGGCGCCTATGGCGGAAAATGGAACTGCCAAAAGAATAATCGAAGTTTTAATCCAGGAGCGCGTGTTGGCGAAGAGAAGCAATATAATAATAAACAGCGTGATCGGAACGATCACCTTTAACTTTTCCTTCACGCGAATCATGTTTTCGTACTGGCCGCTCCAGGAAAGAGCAACACCGCCTGGAAGCTTGAGTTTCTCGTTTACAATTTTTTTCGCGTCATGAACGTAACTGCCAATATCTCGATCAGCGATGTCGATATAGACATAGCTTGATAGCAATCCATTTTCATTTCGAATCATTGCGGGCCCTTGCACCATCGCGATTTCGGCCACCTGGCCCATAGGAATCTGTGCCCCCTGGGGCGTGGGAATCAAGACCC
>JAEUQN010000407.1 GCA_016789725.1 Blastocatellia bacterium
CGGTAGAGCACGTTTGCGCCCAGGTTGGTGAGGTACAAATCCAGATCGCCGTCGTTATCAATGTCACCGACGCTTACACCCATGCCGATGCCAATGTGACCAACGCCCGCCTGTGCGGTGACGTCCACAAACCGCAATTTGCCTGACGGAATCAGTTCGTTGCGAAACAGCCGATTGCCGGGCTTCCAATTCGCTGGCGGCGCATAGCGCGCATCGGCCAGCTTTTTCTTTTCGTCAAGCAGCGTGCCCTGTACGAAATACACGTCCAAATCACCGTCACGGTCATAGTCAAACAGCGCCACGCCCGACCCCATGATTTCCGGCATGTAAAATTCGCCCGTTGCGCCGGTGAAGTGATGAAACTGCAGGCCGGTTTCAGCCGCGACTTCGCGAAAGAGTGGCGTCTGGCCCAGGGAAGAAGAAAGCAAAAGGCAAAAGGCAAAAGGCAAAAGGCAAAAATGCGGAGACGAAATACGAGTGAGATGCGTTGCGGCCTGGATGGAAGACTGAAGGTTCTGCCGACTTTTGCTCGTTTGTCGTTGGGGAATTGCGTGATGCACGTAGGCTTCCGCTTCCCAACCAGACCAATCTGCCTTCGAACCACGCGAGTCTGCCTTCGAATCACGCCAATCTGCCTTAGAACCGCGCCAGGAGATTATTCCTGCTGCGCTGCACTTTTGCCTTTTGCCTTTTGCCTTTTGCCTTTTGATTTTTCCACCTCACTTCGCCTGTTCGAGCAGCTTCAGATCGCGTTCGATGCTGGCGGCCAGTTGCGTTTGTTGCAAACTGGTGGCGCGTTTCAACGCTTCGCGTAAATACGGAATGCCTTTTTC
>JAEUQN010000408.1 GCA_016789725.1 Blastocatellia bacterium
GGAAGGCACAGTGACCTGGGTTTCGGACAAAGCGGAGTTTACGCCCAAAATCGTCCAGACCAAAGACGAACGCGTCAACCTCGTGTACGCCGTAAAAGTGAAAGTACCCAATGCCGACGGCAGTCTCAAAATCGGGATGCCGGGTGAAATTCGAATGGGGGGTGATTGACTGGGTTTTTATTGGACAGGATTTTATTAGACAGGATTTACAAGATTAACAGGATTTAGCGGCTTCGCCGCTGCACAGGTTTTAATCCTGTCAATCTTGTAAATCCTGTCTAATAAAAAAACCTGTCCATAACCTAATCAAATGCTTGAATAGCATTTATCCTGTCAATCTTGTCAATCTTGTCAATCTTGTCAATCTTGTCAATCCTGTCTAATAAAAAAACCTGTCCTATCATCACCATGTCCTCTATCACCACCACCAACCTGTCCAAAGCCTATGGCGAGGTACAGGCGCTGAAAAACATCAATCTTTCCGTCAGGGAAGGGGAGATCTTCGGGCTGATCGGTCCCGACGGGGCGGGCAAAACGACCCTCTTCCGCATACTGGCCACTTTGCTGCTCCCCGACAGCGGCAGTGCGCGGGTAGCAGGGCTTGATCCGGTTGGGGATTACAAAAAACTGCGTACCAAACTCGGCTACATGCCCGGCCGGTTTTCGCTCTACCAGGACCTGACCGTGCGCGAAAACCTCGAGTTTTTCGCCAGCGTATTCGGTTCGAGCATTGAAGAAAACTACGAACTCATCCGCGAGATATATGTCCAGATCGAGCCTTTCCGCGACCGGCGGGCAGGCGCCTTATCCGGCGGCATGAAACAAAAACT
>JAEUQN010000409.1 GCA_016789725.1 Blastocatellia bacterium
CATGAAGTTGTCCATGTGCAGGTGCATACCGCGCAAGTTCGGCTGGCATTCGATCGACAATTTGTCTTCGCCGGTTTTGGCTTTGAACTCTTTGCGGTATTCGTGATCGGGAACGATTTCGATGGTTTTGTGGCTGAAATCTTCGCCTTTTTGCGCGACGATGATGCGGCCTTCGGTTCCGTTGACGGCCAGGAGCGGCGACGCTCCGCTGGCGACCGAACAGGACAGGTTCACCGTGAAGGTCGAATAATCCACGTTCATCAATAACGTATCCGGGACTTCGCGGTCTTTCTGCACATAAATGCCGCCCGAAGCCGTCACACGTTCAGGGAACTGCTGCCCCGTTATCATCACGTACGGCGCCAGCGCGTGATAAAACAAATCTGTCGCAATGCCGCCGGAATAATCCCAATACTTGCGCCAGCGGAAATAGCGTTCGGCGCTGAACGCTCGTTTGGGCGCGTTGCCCAGAAAGGCTTTCCAATCAATGTTCTTGTCGCTGGCGTCCGGATCAATTTCGTAATTCCATTCGCCGCCTTCCTTGTTGGCGTTGCGTCCGTAACCGGCGGTCGCCCAAACAACCTGACCGATCAAACCGTCTTTGATCGCCTTTTGAGCTTTGTGGAAATGATCGAAGGAAGTGTACTGGCTGCCAACTTGCAGAACTCTCTTATTGGCTTTGACGAGTTCGGCAATCTCTCGCGCTTCGTCAATCGTGTAGGTGAAGGGTTTTTCCAGGTACACGTCTTTGCCAGCTTTGAGCGCAACCATTGCGTGCGCGTGATGCCAATGATCCGGCGAAGCGATGACCACGACATCCACGTCTT
>JAEUQN010000040.1 GCA_016789725.1 Blastocatellia bacterium
GGAGCATTACCACGCCTTTCACGGGCGCACCGAACGGGAACTGCTACTGGCCAGCAGCGAGTTGCGCAAACGGCAAAGCCGCAGCACGCCGGTCTTCAAAGCTTCGGCGCAAAAGCTAGCGGCGTTTTTGACCAGTGTGGAAGCACAGGAGACATTGCTGGTGCAACGGTTGCGTGATCTGGAAACGAAACAGATGTTTGCCACACTTGATGGCCGGGCGTGCTTCGCGCACGAGTTGGCGCTGGCGCAACCCGCCGCACCAGCCGAACGCCCCACCGTGGCAGCGTTGCCGCGTGTGCCGGACTGGGAGCCGGAACTGTACCCGGAGTATTGAAAATGACAGAACTACCTGACACTTCCGTTGCCGCTATTGATCCGTTGCAACCGCTCAAGCAATTCACGATGGCGCATCCCAAACTACAGGCCATGCACGAAGAAGTACGGCAGGCGATCCGCGAACCCGGTGGCGCGAGCTTGTTGTTTTTACTGGGGCCGACCGGCGTGGGCAAAACCACGCTGGTGGCGCGGCTGATGCAGCAACTCACGCTGGAACAAATGCCGGAACTCAGCACTGCACGCGAACGTCTCGCCGTCGCGGGGCTGGAGGCCGAAGCGCCGCCACACGGCAACTACGATTTCAAGCAACATTTCAAGCGCTCGTTGCTAGCCTTGCAGGAAATCCTGATCGAGTACCGGCTGGATATGAGTGGACAGGTGCTCGCGGCACGCGAGTGCGGCAGCGTTATTATCAACGCCAAAACCAATGTCGCCGCCTTGCGCAGCGCGCTGGAGGATGCGCTCAAGCGCCGCCGCCCGGCAGCCTTCTTCATTGACGAAGCGCATCACCTCGGCAAGGTCGCGGGCGGGCGCAAATTGCAGGATCACCTCGACGTCATCAAATCGCTGGCGAATCTGACCGACACGTTGCATGTGCTGGTCGGAACCTACGAATTGCAAAATCTGCTCCATCTGAGCGATCAACTGAGTCGCCGCAGCCGCACCTTCCACTTTGCCCGTTACCGCGCCGGTGTGGCCGCCGACGTGCAAGCCTTTGACAACATCCTGTGGAATTTTCAGCAGCGGTTGCCTTTTGCCAAGTCCCCGGAATTGCGTACTCATAGTGCCTATTTGATGGAACGCAGCCTGGGCTGTGTCGGTGTACTGAAAGGCTGGTTGGTGCGTGCCGCCGCCCGGGCGTTGCAGCAAGACACGCCGACGCTGACGCTGGCACAGTTGCGGCAGACCGAACCGACCGATGGCGAATGGCGCAGCATGGCGGCGACCTTGCTCGCGGGCGAAGAAGCCTGGCGGGAATCGGAAGCGGAACTGGAAAAACTGCGCTGGCGCTTGCGGCAGGAACCGTCGTCTGTGCCTGCCACACCTGCCGCATCCACGTCGCCATCAGCGCAGACCGCCACCGCACCACGCGGGCAGCGCCGTCCGGGCGAGCGTCGCCCACAGCGTGACCGCATTCGCCAAGGTGCCGAAGGTGATCTGCCATGATGAACCTCGCGCCACCGCGTTACGAAGCTTGGGATTTGCGCTTGCCCTCACTCACGCCCCGCACGGCACTCGCACCGCTCGCGCCGCAGGGGATGGGCACGCCGCTGACGGAAGGCCTGACCAGCTTCCTGGCGCGGTTGGCCTATACGCACCGCCTGAGCGTGGGCGATTTGTTGCTGCATTACTACCTGCCGCAACTGCGCAAAGAGCGCGGACGGGAAGATTTCCGCCGTGCGTTCGACCTGCACAAAATGGTGGCGGCCAATGGCGCGGATACGCTGGCGCGCGACTTGGTTGACCTAACGGAACGCTGCACCGGACAGTCGCAACTCAAAGCTATGACCTTGATCTGCTGGGAAGCCGTCGTGCCGCGTCTGGATTTATTGCGCCCGCGCCGCGCCTGGTGTGCGGCTTGTTACGCAGCGCAGGCGGCGGCGGGACACATGCCCTGGGATGCGTTGTGCTGGATGTTGCGCCCGGTGCGCGTGTGCCCGCGCCATCAGCAGCCGCTTCGTGAGCAATGTCCCCAGTGCCAACGCCGGAGCGTGCCGGTGCTGCAACGCTATCTGCCAGGTTGGTGTGCGCATTGCGGCAGTTGGCTGGGCGCGGCGACAACCGGAGCCGCGCCCGCCGTGGGAGAAGACGAGGAAATAGGATTTTGGATGGCGGAGCAGTGCGGCGCGGTCCTAGCCGCTACGCCGCAATTATCCGCGCCGCCTGTACGGGAGAATGTTGTGGAGGCGGTGCGCCACTGCTGCGAGGAGTGGCTGGAAGGCCACACCAATTGGCTTGCGCGTCTCTTGCAGGTCGCAGACTCGAGTGCACGCTGGTGGTACACAGGGCGCAACTTGCCGCCCCTGCGCTTGCTCGCCCAACTGAGCTATTGGACGAAAGTGCCGTTGCTCCACTTTTTGCTGGAGCCAGCCGCCGTGTCGCAGGGATTGCGGCACGCGCCACCGCCGCCCGAATTTGCGGTGCGCAAGGACGGCATCAGCCAACTGCATCGCCGGAATCCGGTGGCCTGCGAGAAAGTGCGAGCGCACATGGAAGCCGCTTTACAAGAGCTGCCGCCGCCCTCGCTGGCGCAGGTCGCGGCGCGTCTGGGGTACCGTTGCGCGACCACGCTGTGGTGCAAATTTCCGGAGCTGAGTAACCAACTGAGCGCCCGCCGCCGCGCCGCCGTGCAAGCACCAGGCGGGCGGCAGGCTGCGTCCACCGCAGCCTGGACGTATCCGACCGAGGAACAACTGCGGGAATTGCTGGAACAGGAGATCGCGGCTCCCGCTCCCAGATCGCCCCTTCGCTTGGGGCAGGATTGTGGCTACTACAATAGTGCGCCTTTGCGCCGCAAGTTTCCCGCGTTGTATCAGGCGTTGTTAGCGCAACGTGAAGTGCGACGCGCCGAAGCTTTGACGGTGCGGCGCACGCAGTGCCGTCAGGCGTTGGAAATAGCTTTGCTAGAAACGCCGCCGCCGACCCTCAAAGCCGTCGCGTACCGCGTCGTGGGCGTGGAGACCGGTTTCCTGCGTCAGCATTTTGCGGAACTCTGTGATCGGCTGGCTGCCCGCCGACAGACCGCGCGCGCCGCGCGGATCAAAGTCGTGGGGGACACATTACAACAAGCGTTGGCGACCGACCCACCACGCTCGCTGCACCAACTGGCGCACGAAGTGGGCTACCACTTCACTACGTTGACGATCCATTTCCCGGAACTTTGTCGCGCCTTGATTGAACGATTCGCCACGGCGGCGCGGCAAAGGACGGCGGACAAAGAGCAAGCCAAAGTCCTCTACACGGTTGATTCATGAAGAGACATTTAAGCGAATGTACTGCGGTGGAAGCGAAACCTGGCGCGGCGCGCCATCTTTTACTTCAAGTCATACTGACGGCGGAGAACCGTTGCTCCATTCATCGCGTATCGCCTTACGGGTGCAGTCACTTCGATGCGCATCAAAGCCATGCTGAAGCGGATGAGAGAAGTTTGAAGGGGCTTGCAGCCATTGCGCGCGAGTGGAAAGTTGGTGGGTTGTATGCACACCTTTGGACAATCTTGCACGCAATGAATCGTCGAGCGCCTTCACCTTTAGAGAACAAGGCACATCTCAAGCAAGCTCTGGTCAATCGTGGGCCCAAATAATTTGACCATTCTGTAACCAAAAATGGCTACGACATCCCACCATACGATGAACGGATGGGTGCAAACTGATGATGCCCCACTTGTGCCTCATAAACTCCCAACAGGGACGTTCAGAAGGATCGAGATTGAGGTATAAATGCTCACCACATCCGCACGGGCAAAGCATGACAGCAAACCATAGATGCTCGTTTTCCCCCACCAGGTAAACTAACGTTCGTTCTAATTCATCAGGGACTTCTGCAACCTTCGCAGCTCTAATTTTCTGTTGCCCGCCAAACCACTGTCGTAACCCTTCCCATAATTTTCGCAGCCAGTTCATCGCGTCGCTCCCCTCAAAAGCTCTCCGCTCAAAGAAGTGAGATCAAGCAGCGGGTTGACATCTCCCCGCCCAACGTGGCGCGACAATACTGAACAAGGTTCATTGTCAACGTCACTATAAATCGCACCTTGTGTCAGGCTAATACAGTGAATGGCATAATCAGCATTACTATCGTCGCGGCAACGATGTAACCGCAGCAAAAATTCGTTCACCGCAAGGCTGGCGAAATACATATTGATGCTAATGACCGCTGGGCGATCTTCTGCAACACCGATGATGTATTTTGACTGAAGCTGCTCTTGATAGACTTCAGGATTTGTACGTTTCAGATCGGCAGCCCGTAATTGCTCCAACGTATAAACCCCACGACTGAGCAAACTGGAACGATCTGCTTGCAAATAATGGACAGTGCCGCAAATCTGGTTGACGCCTCCCTGTCCATCCGCATCCAGTCGCACGCCAACATCAAAGTAGGGAACAAGGTAATAAACAGCCAAACGATTGAGAAGATACCTTCCATCAACACTGTCTACGCATCCGAAAATCACGTCACACTCAGCCACGGCTTTGATGACATCAGGGCAATGGAGATTTTCAGGGAGCGGTAAAACTTCGGTTTCAAGCCCCGTTCGCGCAATTTCATCGGCGAGTACTTTAACCTTGTATCGTCCTTGCCGGGCATCATCCATCGTCGCACCAAGAATTCGATTCAGGTTTTTCACTTCGACCCGATCAGGATCAACGAGAACCAGTCGCCCGACGCCTAATCGCTTTAGCTGCTCGACGACTGGGCTACCTGTGCCAGAGCAACCAACCACTGCCACGGATAATTTTCGGAGCGTCTGCGCGGTTCCTCCCCCAAACGCTTGCGCGTGACGCTGCGTATAAGCAGGCAATGTCTCGTCCCCTTCTCCTGAAAACCAGAAATATAAATCATCGCCAGCCACGGCGATTTTGCTAATGGGAATAGACTGACCGGTCGGAAGGATTACGCGCGCGATCAGTTCACCGTCCGACATCATTATTGCGCTGGCGTGAATAAGGTCATCATCAAACCAGCCATACACCGACCGGAACAGATCAATGTCAGCTTCATCATCAAAGTTGGAAAACTCCCTCAGCCCTCCTGGATGGCTATGGATTTTTAGGAGCGCAAGTTTTTCCTTCATCGCTTTATCAAGTAAGTCAGGCAGGAATTCCGTCATCCAACGAACACGGTTAGGCGTTCGTTCGAGATAACAATCAGAAGGAACAGCGATGATTTCCCTGACCGTCAGGGTATAGCGGTTGTCGGTTCTCAGCGTCCCACATAAGGCAAACACGACAGACTCATTTTCATCGCCCGGAAAAAGCATTGCGTTGATTTGGCGATGCTGATCTCCGGTGATTCGTAATCCGTATTTTTTCATTTGTCACTTCTCCAATTCACTTTCGAGCCAGTAACTGACCAGAGTGAGGTGCGAGGAAAGATCATCAATGCCCGGTCTCCATGCATTTTCAGCCGTGTAGTGTCGCGACCAGCGTTGGAATGATTTTCCGTCAATCGTTTGCTGACAGATTGCCCTGATCGCGCACCCGTTAAGGCGAGTAAGATCGGGCGAAAAATAGATCATATCAAGCGAAGTATCGGGGTAACTGTCCGGGATCATCACCGCTACTGTGACCTGCTGGTGGTTATAACCAGCAGGCACAGCGAAGCCGTGAATCAGTACCCATAAACAATTCAAATCGCGAATGGCTTCCCATTGGCAACCTGATTGTTCCAGAAACCTCACATCCGGTTCCGGCAAAGAAAACTGTCTTCGCATTCTTTTAGCCCTCCGTTTGATCGAGCGGTAACGTCATAAAACGCTCCACGCCGGGTCGGGTGAAATCGGCTTTCTCATCCAGGCCGATATTCTCCTTTTGCCCGCCACACAGCTTCTGATAAATGCGGTAGCGTTCGGGCGGCGTTTTCTGCGCAAGTTGCAACAGTTGCCGCCCTGTTAGGAAAGGCACTTCGACAACATATTGCTGTTTGTCAATCCGAATCCGATAGCGTTTGGCCTTTGGCGGATGGCGATTGGCTTTGGCATACTCTTCGAGGTCAATAATCTCATCAGTAAGTTCAGCGTCTTTTTCTAGTCCAAGGTTTTCCATAAATAAAAACTCCAAGCTAAATCTCAATAAACAGAGACCGGATTGTCTCTGTCATAAAAGACGTTGAAGCGTGACACCCCCAATACTCCTTGGTTTGTCACGCTTCTGCGTATACTTATTTGTGCGCCAAAAGATAACCACGTGGCTGGAGTTGAAATATGGATCCAAAAATGAACACCCGCGACAGGTCTGCCATCTCAGACCTGTCAGAACAAGACTTACTGGGGCTTATGGCTCAAAAGGTTGAGAATCAGGAAGTCGCTACGCTAGCTTATGAAGAATTATATCGGCGACATCACCGCTATCTATACTATGTTGCAGTGAAAAAGCTTGGATTGAAGCAAGAGTCAGATCGTCACGATCTTGTTCAGTCGTCGTTTCTCCGTGTTTATGAAAAAGCTCATAAATACGAACCCGGCGTAGATACAGATGAGAATCAATCGATAGCAAGATTTCTCAAATGGCTTGGTGTTATTGCGCGGCATATTCTGATTGATATGCACCGAAAACAACGAGGCATACGGTTACTAAGCTATGAAGATCAAGAGGTAGCACAGCAAGCAAATGCTCGTGTCATTCGAGCCAAGCTCGATAATCTTGTAATCTCAAAGTCACCTGAAATGACCGCTATTCAGGCCGCCCTAGATAATTTATCAGAAAGAGAGCGACATATTATCCGCGTTACCTGGCAACATCATGAACGTGGGAAGAAACAGCAACGACTACCAACAGAAGTAATAGCCGAGTTAGCGCGAATCTATGGAGTCACGCCAGCATATATCCGTAAGCTTAGAGAGCGGGCGATGGAATCAATAAAAACCAATGGACAGGTTCAAGCTCGACTAGCCCAAATTGCGAAGGAGAAAAGTAATGAGCAGCACAAGTAATTCAATCTCTAATCAAGGAAAAATTGATGATGACATGATTTTGGAAGATAAAATCTACGAAGCTCTACGTGAAAGAGGATGGCTGATACCGGAGACAGAAGAAGAAGTATTGCGAGCTTTAACTGAGATGGAAATTGATCCGATAGATTTTCCATCAGAGCTTGCGGTTCCACCAAAGCTTGCAGGAGAACCGCAAAATGGAGCTACACCATTAGCCTCAAAAGACAGCAAAGCTCAGGTAATTGATGAACCATTGGGCTTTTCGACAGCAGTTAAATCCAAAACGGTTTTAGAATTCCTGCGCGAGAGTACCGGGAAGAAGCCTTCAGAAATCTCAAATGAAATGGGAGCGAATACGATCTTCCTGTCTAATATTTCTCGTTATGCCGATGTAATTGACATTAGTACCCGACAAAAAATAGCCAACATCGCAGAACAGAAATTTCAAGTACCTGCCAATGCAGTAATGCATTGCTTCGAGCAATCAAGGCAAGAGAAAGTCGCAGCACTTCGTAAAACGTCCTTTGGTGAGTCAAAGGCAATAACGTATGAGGAAATCGTCAATAGCTCTGGCATGAATGAGGAAGCTAAACGCTTCTGGTTATCTTTAGCTAAGAAAGGACTTGAGTAATGCGTTCTCTCACTAGAGCCAGAAGTGTAGCGAGACAAGTTCGCACTCAAATTGGCTATACCAAAGGCAACTTGTATGAGCGGATAATTTCGCATATTAAAGAGAAGCATGAAATCGAAATCCAAGCGGTTCCGTCCGCTGCGCTATTCGGAAGCAAAGCCGAAATTCGCACAGATGCCGCAGCTCTGTTTTACGATGAAAATCTTGAAAAAAACGAATTTGAAAAACTATTCGTAATTCTTCATGAACTTGGGCATCTTGAGCTACATCATCGGCTGAAGAGTGTTGATGAGGTGCCGAATCTGATCGTTGGCGCAATATATACGAGTGATGGAGCGGCAGCATTAGCCCGATACAATCCGCGTGCTCAAGAAGAGGCAGAAGCGAATGCATTTGCCAGAGAATTTTTGTGTCCAAGTGACGAAGTGTTTAGGCATTGGCAAGGTAAAGATCGCCCCGACACAAAAATGATTGCTGAGTCTTTGCATCTACCGCAGCAACTTGTTCGCGCCCAACTGGCAGAGGCACTTACTTTGATGGCAATGGGAGAAAGCGAACTATCAGCTAAGAAAAAGCAAAATTTTGAGTGCGATGCGAGCCAACTCGCTGCTGCGAAATTCGTTGGCGCGCCTGCGCTCGTCAATGCCGGGCCAGGAACAGGAAAAACAGCGACGCTTGTCCGAAGAATTGTCTTTCTGCTTGATGAGATAAAAACTCAACCTGAAAATATTCTTGTGCTGACTTTCAGTAATGAGGCAGCAGAGGAACTACAATCACGAATTGCTGCTCGCTGTGGAGAGAGTATCGCCTCGCGCATCAAAGTCTCTACCTTTCACGGATTCGGGGTGGAAATCCTGTTTCATCAATGGCATTTCGTTGGCCTCGCCCCAGATTTTGGAATCCTTGACGAAACAGGGCAACAAGAATTTGTCAGCCGCATTCTCGCTGAAACGGATTGCCGCCGAATCCTTCGTCTTTCTCGACTTGACGAATCCATCGAAGACATCATCAAGCATATCAACTACCTCAAAGAACGGCTTTATATGCCCGATGATTTGGCGGCAGTTTTACGCACCTGGCAACCGACGGAAGAAGAGCAAAGTGCCTACCAAGAATCTCAAGAGTTTTTGAATGTCTTTCGGAAATATGAAGAAATCCGGCAAGCAGACAAACTGGTTGACTTCTCTGATCTCATTGCCGCCCCGATAAAAATTTTCCAAGAGCAGGATGAAGTTCGACAGTTGTACCGCGAGCAATACAAGTGGGTATTGGTAGATGAATATCAGGATGTCTGCCGCTCTGTCGCCAGGCTGCTGAAATTATTATGTGGGACTGACAATCCTCCGTGGGTAGTCGGCGATCCGCGTCAGGCCATTTTTCGGTTTCGCGGAGCCGCCCCAGAAAATGTCATTCGCTTCGAGGAAGATTTTCCCAACGTAGAACGATTCAACCTCAATACCAATTATCGCTCTTGCGCTGAAGTGGTCGAAGGAGCCAATCAATTGGCGGCATTGATGCAAAGCAATGAAGATGCGGCTCCTGATTTTGAAGCGTGGCAACCTCATCAAGACAATCCCATTGCATTTGAGACGCCATTATCTGTTGCTTTCGGCAACTCCGACAAAGCAGAGCAACTTGGCATCGTGGCTCAAGTGAGAAAATGGCTGGAGCAAGGTGCTTCGCTGAACGACATTGCAGTCTTAGCGCGGCGCAATGTGGATGTCCGAAACATCGTACTTGCTTTGGGTGAAAACGGCATCGCAGCAACAACCAATGGATTAGCAACATCCGAAGGAGCGGCGGGTGACATAGCAGGAATCATTACCTTTGCAGATCACCCGAGAGCTTCCATTCCGCGCTTAGCGTATGCGCTTGGCAAAAACAGATTTGCCCCGGAAACAATTGATTTTGCCATCAACTTGCTCCTGGATCATTTAGACCAGAGCGAATCCTCACCACTTGTTATTGAGGGTGAGGTAGGAGAACTCATAGCAGAAGTGACTCAAGCGGGTGAGGTATTAACGAAAGAAAAGTTTTCGGGAGACGCATTCAACTGCATCTGTGCTTTTCTTTTCGATGGAAGTGATTACCTACGACGAATTCTTGCCGAACCTGAAAGCGCGACACGTAGCTTGGCAATAGATGAGATGGTGACTTCGATTGTTCGAGCGGCGTCATATAGGTTTTCACATCCTAAAGGTAAACCGCTTGTGGCGCGGCGCGGTTTCGCTGACTATTTCCGAAATTCGCTATCGTCCAGTCAGCCAAGCCTGCTTCCTCCCAAAGAGAATGTGAACGCTGTGCGCGTGATGACTTGCCATGCCGCCAAAGGCTTGGAATTTCCATTGGTCGTAGTGGCAGGGCAAGCATCTTCCACACGCTTCTCGAAAAAGGAAAAAACGTTTGACTGGCTACCAATGCAATTTCAGCCAGACAAGGAAAATGATAGAAGGCAGGCGGATTCTCTGCTTTTCGTCGGCGTAACAAGAGCGAAATACGCGGGGTTGATTACTTATGCTTATTCGCCTAGCGGCTCAGTCCGTATGGGTTCGCGGGAAACAGCCAATTTGTTAGACCAATGGGTGACGTCTCACCACATTCGTCGAGACGAATTTCCTCCTGCCCTGGCGCAAAAGAATTTGGTTGAAATTGAGTTTATTTGGGGTGGGGCGTTGTCTCAGCCATTAGCCTCCCGAACTTTAAGCAAAGGCAGTTGTACGATTCGTACTTATCTGAATGATTTTGCACGAATTAAGTTTCCTACAAACCAATCTTCACTTTATCCCATATTTTTCCAAATTGTTCGATCCTCGCTTGAGCGGATAGTCGAATTAGCGCACAGCCAAATGTGGCAGATTCCAAAACTTGAAGCTGAGAATCTATTTTTTGAGAAATGGTCTCAGCACGAATTGGTTGTGGGTCATCAGCACGGCCAGATTTTCGACAGAATTGGACGCTTGTATGTTAGTGGCTTTGCCAATGCTTATCATACGGCTTCAGCAATTGATGAATACTTGGACATCACATTTTGCGATGATGCGACTGGCTTACCGCTCCGCCTTGAAATCGTAAAGCTTTATCGAACCACTAATGCTGAGGTATTCGCAATTGCCTTTCGCCCCGAATCACTAATGAACCAAATTAACGAGAAGGGTTTGTTATGGGGAGAGTTTGAAGCGCATCGTAGTTCGCTGGTCTTACTTAAAGAACGATTTCCTACTCTACGCGCTTTTGTGTTTTCTGGGGAGGATGGGAAAATACACGAATTTCAATGGCCGAGGTCGGACTATTATGCCAAAGGCGTTCAAGTATTAACTGATAGAGTAGCTTCATTTTCACAAGGAGTATTCAAGCAGGAAATTAAAGAATATAATTGCGACAAATGTGCCCAAAGAATAACTTGCCCCCATTGGATTAAGACCGGAATTTAATTTGTAGAAAGTAGGTAAATATGGCCAATCACAAAGAACATTTATTGTACGGGGCCGCAGCAGGCGCAGCCGCCTACCTGATTGCTTACAACTTGAGTGGACGTGAGTTTTCTGTTGCCGAATTTATTGGTGCAACATTGTCTGGGATGGCAACCGCCAAACTTCCTGATTTGATTGAACCCGCCGATCACCCAAACCACCGCTCAACATTTCATAGCGTAACTTTCTCAACAACAGCGTTGCCTATTGCTTGGCAATGGACACAAAGTAAAAGAGAGGAACATCTCAAGCTAGTGGACAAGTACGCTGAACTGGCAGCACAGGCAGTCATTGAACAAGAAAAGCAGATGTGGCAACAAAGAGCGTTCTGGCATAAATTTGTCGCGGGAGCGATCCTTGGCATAGTTCCCGGATACGCATCACATCTCTTAGCAGATGCGTTAACCCCCAAAAGTTTGCCATTGCTTGGATAAGAATACAGCCCATCAACGTTTAGCCATTACACAGTCGTAGGCAGTAAAGCCCCTACCCCAAAATATTGTTCGATTCGTAAGCATAGAAGGGGAACGTCTGTACCTCTCTAAAACTCCTCACCACTAACAATCCCCCCTACTCGCCAGTATCTCTTGTTATCACGTAGCTCGTAGCGACAGACAAAGATTTTGGCTGTGCGTAAGAAAGTGATTCTGGTGCCAAACCAACACTTGGCCCGCATTCCACTTCAATTCACAAACCAAAAGGAGAAACCGTCTATGTTCGCTACCAACACCCCTACCAATCACAGCATTTTCATTCCCTTCGATACCGGCTCGCCCAGAGATGGCGTGATGCAACATATCAGCCGTTTGGGTTCACTGGCGCGACTGGATTTCGAGCGTTGCTCAGTCGCTGGGGAAATCATCTTTGCCGTAGAAGCCGATGCCGTTCCCGTCAGTCAATCAGATGAAGAAGCACGCATCGGTACACTCGCGTATGCGATGCGCAAACTGGAACACGCCGAAGATGCGGCGGAATTCCTTCGCTGTCTGAATGCCATTTGCGAAGGCGGCGATGCCCGGTGTCGGCAAACGACCGCTTCCCATTACTACCATGAAATCAGCGAGCGCGGCACGAGCGTGGTGCTCAAGGAAATGGGCTGGCTAGCGATGCAGCTTGCCAGTCTGAATACCGTGACGGAAGGCTGGGAGGAAGTTGATGGCTGGCTGGATGCGGAACCTGTAACAGCAACGGTTGCAGAACAATCCAAAGAAAGTATTGCTGCATTCATCACGGAAGAAATTGCGAGCATCGCTCGAATGACGCACGGACGACGCAAGAGCGCGTGTTTCCTGCACGATGAATATGGGGAGTGGCTCAGTGATCTGGAAGCGAACGGCGCAAACGTGGAAGAACTTGATGAAGCCTTTGCGCATATCGAATCACTCGCGCAATACGACGAGGGCGGGGCGGTGATCGTGATGTCGAGTCACGAACGTACCGTCACCTGTGGTCGCCTTGATCCTGAATACGCAGCCGAAGACTTGCCGGAACATGCACAATATCTCGTGTCGGAACTGCGCCGACATTACGCGCATGGCAGGCCGCTGGAAGAACTTTGGGATGACCTCCATGCGCAGCTTGAGGTGTTGTTTCCGACTGCTGGCAAAACCGAAACCGGCCAGACGTTTTATTCGCACGCCAATCGCAGTTGGCAACAGTTGGTACGACAGGTCTTGGAAGCAATCCTGAGCGAATGCCAACAGGATTTTCATTTGACGGCGCTGCGCAACAATCCTTCGTATCGGCAGTTTCATAAAACGATTCGTAGTGCGCAGGATGCCAGGCTGATTAGTGAAACGATGAAGCGGGCGTATGAAGCACGACAGGCCGGAATGCTCCCGCTCAAACATTTCACCGCGCTCAAAACCGCCGCCGAATTACAACGCGAACGATTGGGATCGCAACAACTCTCGACGAAGGCATTTCGGTTGGTGCAGGAAATTCAATCGGCGTCGGAAGCGCGGCTCCGGTATTTTTCGTGGGCGTTTTACGGAGCGAATCAACCGGCGCACGTGATACACGCCTTGCCCGCCCAGGAACAAGCGCGCGTGTGGGCGACGCTGAAAACGCGCAAAGAAATCGTCACGCAAAAAGTGCTACGCCAAGCCATCTGATACTGCCTTCGCTTCCTTCACCATTCAGAAAAAAATGCGGTTCGTAATTCTTGCTCACGAGGAATCGTCGTTATGTTCCGAACGGTGAGCCTTTCATCAAATCACTTTGCTACACCAAACAAGGAGAAATCGTTATGTCAGCTTATGCACAAATTTCAGGACGTTTAGGGCAGGAACCGGAACTGCGCTTCACCAACAGCGATGTTCCCGTGCTGAATCTTTCCATCGCCAGCAATCGGCAGAAACGCGATGTCAACGGCGAAAAAATCACAGTCGCGGATTGGTTTCGCATCACCGTCTTTGGACGCGATGCCGAAATCATTGCGCAATATGCGAAGAAAGGCAGCGCGCTCGCGTTCAATGGTCGTTTGCAAATGGATTCATATCTTGACCGCGAAGGTCAGCAACGCACCTCGACTTCGATTATTGCGGATTCGTTCGAGTTCGTTGCTACACAAAAGAAAACGGACGATGCAGCGCCCGCGGAACCTGAAGAGGTCGCTGAACCAAAGCCAACGAAAGGCCGAAAGAAATCAGCCAAGAGCAAAGAGGAGAGCGACGATATACCGTTTTGAGTGCGACCTGTTTTCGCTAAACTATTGATAATAGGGCATCTATAATCAATAGGGGACGCGAAGGATAATGACATAAGGGTAACTTTGGTTACCCTTTCCTTATTATCTAACTTGACATTCGATGGAGGGCGCAATTCCCTCTCCTGTGGTGAATCAGGAAAAGCATTACCCCTACGGTAGTGACTGACCATCAATCCGTAAAGCGGGGTAAAAAGCGAAATCAGGTGGAATCCGACCACTGACTTTTCGCCAGCAAATAGATATGAGTAGTCAACGAACGTATGCACTGTCGTTAGGATGAAGAAGCCCACGCGGATTACCAGGCTTCGCCAAAAGGCAAGGATAAGAGAACGGGCATCTTTAGAAATGACCCGTTATTCACCCCAAAGAAACCCGGCAGAGGGTACGACTCTAAGTCTATGCAAAACGAATGTCAGGAACTGGTAAACCACCGCTATTCTCTCCATCAGGAGTAGGTGTCAACCGTATGAATAGTGGTGGAGAGATTATCCAAGAAGCAAAGGCTGTTGGGAAAGCCAACAGATACGCTGACGTGGATACGACAATGTAAATGGTGAAGATGTGAGTAGGAGTTAAGAGGTTATGAACACAACAGCAATGTTAGTGTATAAATGGAAAGACATTGATTGGCGTAAAACCGAGCAAGCTGTCTTCAAGCTCCAAAAACGTATTTACCGAGCCGCACATCAAGGCAATCAAATATTAACTCGCAAACTCCAAAAACTGCTGCTTTCCTCACAGTCAGCCAAGCATCTTGCGGTCAGAAAAGTTACGCAGGAAAACAGGGGCAAGAAAACAGCCGGAACTGATGGCAAAGTAATACTGAACCAACAGCAAAGGATGCGACTCGCCCAAAACCTGAAACTCAATCCGAAGTCCACTCCTGTGAGACGAGTCTGGATACCCAAGCCCGGCGCACAGGAACTACGACCATTAGGGATTCCGACCATCGAGAATCGAGCACAACAAGCTCTGGCAAAGCTGGCGCTGGAACCGGAATGGGAGGCTCGCTTTGAGCCAAACAGTTACGGATTCCGACCGGGGCGCTCCGCCCACGATGCGATAGAAGCCATCCAATCAAGCCTCAAGTACACGAAGAAGTATGTGCTGGATGCCGACATTACGAAATGCTTTGATCGCATCAACCACGCTGCACTTCTCACCAAACTGGACACGTTCAAAACAATGCGTCAAGCCATCAAGACCTGGCTCAAAACAGGAATTATGGATGAGGGGCAACTCTTTCCGTCGGAACGGGGAACCCCGCAAGGTGGTGTCATCAGCCCACTCTTGGCGAACATTGCTTTGCACGGTCTGGAAACGGCAATTGCAATGGCCTTTCCTAACCGCGTCAGAAGTGACGGGATTAGGCACGAAGGGTACAAACCACGAGTGATCCGCTATGCGGATGACTTTGTGGTACTGCACCCAGATCGCACGGTCATTGAAAAAGCCAAAGGAATTGCAGAAGAATGGTTAAAGGAAATGGGGTTAGAACTCAAACCAAGCAAAACCCGCATTGCTCCCTGTTTCTCGACCACAGGAAGTGAATCAGGTTTTGATTTTCTGGGTTTTCACGTACGGCAGTTTCCAGTCGGAAAATGTCACTACCGCACCTCTGGATACTCAGGCCTTACGGTGACGTTCAAAACCATCATCAAACCCAGCCCGGAAACCATCCAACGGCACTACCAAAATATTGCCGCCGTGATAGATGCGCGCAAAACCTCAGACCAAAAAGATTTGATTAACCAGTTGAATCCCATGATACGAGGTTGGGCGAACTACTATGCAACGGTGGTTTCCAAGCAAATCTTCTCCAAACTAGATCATCTGGTGACCAAGAAATTACTGCGCTGGGCATATCGTCGTCATTCCCATGAAGCAAGACGAAAGACGGTTGGCAAATACTGGAAAACCGTGCAGGGAAGATTCTGGAACTTCCAGACGCCGGATCAAACGCGCCTCCTCTGGTATGCCGATGTTCCGATTCGTCGCCACGTGCAAGTGGCAGGCCAAAGAAGTCCCTATGATGGCGATTGGGTTTATTGGGGCAAACGACTGAGACATTATCCAATCCTGACGAAACGACAGGTCACGCTGCTCAAACGTCAGCAAGGAATTTGTCTCTGGTGTGGGTTATATTTCCAATTTGGAGACCGCCTGGAAGTGGATCATCGTTGGCCCCGGCAATGGGGCGGGAAAGACACGTATGACAACCTCCAGCTTCTTCATCAGCATTGCCATGATGAAAAGACCGCCGAACAAATGAAAACTTTCGGTGGCTCTTCCGCTGGTATCAATGACAATGATTACATTGTTGAGGAGCCGTGTGAGGTCGAAAGTCTCATGCACGGTTCTGCAGAGAAGATGTACGAGTGATCGTATATCTTACTTTAATGTGCCCATAATTAGCCGGAGCGATGGCGACATCAACACGAATTCGCAAGCCCGACGCTTGTGGTTTTGATCGTCGCCATCGCGCCATTCCGCTGATTTCTTCCAGGCGAATGGCTCCCGCAAGGCAAACAGATTTTGGCTGTCGGTAGACCAGCAAATTCTGTTGATAAGGAGCCACTCGTATGATTCGCATTGCCAACAAGAAAACCTATCGCGGCACAGGCGTGTACATCGGCAGACCCTCGCTGCTCGGCAATCCCTTCCATATCGGCACGCACGGCACCCGCGACGAAGTCATTGCCAAGTACCGTGCCTGGCTGTGGCAACAAATCCAGGCACGAACCGCCGTCTTTCAGGAACTGCAACGATTGGCAATCCAAGCCCAACACAATGATCTGGTGTTACTCTGTTGGTGCAAGGAAGAGACCCGCCAAGTTCCGTGTCACGGCGATATAATACAGGCGGCCATTCGTTGGTTGAATGGGCAAGATCGGTAAATCGTGAACGAGACGAAACCACAATCTCTTCTGTTCCCTTTCCCGTTCCCACGATCAATCCGAGAACGAATTCCGAACCGGTACCGAAACCGGAAACGGATCGGTTCTGACCATCGTTTCGGGAACAATTTCGGGCGGGCTGCCCAACTCACCCTGCGCCTGTTTCTGTTGCCGCCATTGGTAGAATCCGCGATCCGCATCAAACAGCCGTTGCATGCCACGATCTATCAACTCATCCGGGGTCGGTTCCTCGCCCGCCATTTCTTTCACATACAAGACGTACTCCGCAATCTGTTGCAGCACATCCTGCCGCAGGCGAAACGAAGCTTTCTCATAGACGATTCGTTCAAATCTCAGCAGCGGTTTGCGCAACTCTCCCTCTACATTCTTTTTTCTCGGCATAGTTGTATTCCTCTTGAGTTTCCAGTTTAGCGAAATCAGCGTTGATTTCTGTGACGCGCGACTCTTTCGCAAACGCCATACCACGACGAAAGCCGAGCCGTTCATCGTTGACGAACGATGGGGTCGAACCAGCCGACCGTTGAATACCGTCGTTTCCCACCGCTTTTTCTCTCGCCCAGTCGCCCTTTTTCTGGTCAACCTGTTCTTTAATCACGTGGGACAGGATTGGGGCATTTCTTCAGGTTAACGCTTGCTCGCAAAGTACACGGCAACAAGAAGCTGTTTGGTTCTTGCGGTTACAAACGCGAAAAACCTCATAAACCTGCGTGCGGAACTCATTGCGTTGACGACAGATCGCCGATAACCAAGCCATCCGACCAACAAAAACAACTCCCAACCTTCATGGAGCGATGCTCTGGCGCGCGGTTTGAATACCAGAATCACCGACAAAGGAGTGAACACCGATGCCCATCAAAGGAAGACCCAGACTGGTAGCGAAGCAGGCCAGCGGCACCAAATTGTTCGTAGATGATTTGCGCGAAGTCATCAAACTCTCCCAAACCGAACCGCGCAAAACCATCAGCGATACGCTGCGTGAATTGGTGCATGAAGCCCTCGTGAATCGCCGCCTGCAAGCTTTCAAACGAGATCAGCAAGAGGCACAGCGCACAGAACAAACCGTCACCGGAAATGAGCTGAAAGAGATCAAAACCGCGCTCACTAAACTTGCGTCGGAGCAGCTTCCGCTGCAATCGTTCCTGGCCGAAATACTCGGGTTCACAATCGCTGCCGAACGAAAGTCGCATCTGCTGCTGCAAAACTTTCTGCTCAGTCGTGGCGTGAGTGAAGAAGCCGCGCAGAAACTGCTGGCAGAACAGGAAGCTCGCAGCCGCCAGAACGTCGAATCCATCCTGCGCACCATCCTGCCAACGCAATCACCGAAGGAGTCCAAATGAGAGTTGTTGTATCCATCAAATCCACGCCCGGCGGCGGCAATGCCAGTCAAGCCGCCCGCTACATTGCCTATCGAGATCGCGACGAAGAACGCGAAGGAACCGAACCACGCCCTTTGTTTTCAGCAAAAGAAAACACCTTGAGTTTTTGGCAGGCAGAACGTGTGTTGACGAAAGATCGCACGCCGACCAAAGACGAAGTCGCGCATCTGGCGGTGAGCCTGAAAGCCGACGATTTTCACGCGCTCGGTCGAGATGAAACGACGCGCCAACAAGCTCTCAAGGACGTCACGCGCGAAGCCATTGCCGAGATTGCGCAGGAACTCGACGCAGAAGATTTGCGCTGGGTTGCAGGCGTGCATCGCAACACCGAACATCCGCATCTGCATCTGCTGATTCACAAAGATTATGTGACACGCACCACAGGACAGCCGCGACGATTTGCTCGGCTGCCCGAAAGCGCATTGCCCAGCCGTTCGCAGGAGGAGAACGGCGCGGAGAAAATTCAGCCCGGCAGTTTCAGTCATGCATTTGCGTCAGCCCTGGATCGGGCGCAAGAACGCGCTCGGCAGCAGCCGCAACAACGTGAAGAAGTGGGACAAACTGCACGAGCGCTGCCCTCCACAGAAGGACAGAAAAACACCGGAGACAAAAGCGATTCGGCGACCGAACGATTGTTGGCGGCGGCACAACGTAATCCTTCGCTGGCAGGCCGCGAACTCATCACCGCACTCATCCTGCGCGGGGCAGAACCGGAGCCAAACGAACGCTCATCGGCGCGTGATCTGCGCACGGCATTCCGCACAGCAAGCTTGAGTGATTCCGATTATCGAACGCCCTATGAACAAGCCGATTGGTTAGGCCAGCAAAGTCAGACGCTCCGCGATCTCTATGAACACGGAGCCAGTCTAAATGGCGATGTGCTTACCCTTCCTGCGGAAGAACACGAACTGCCGACCGCACACGAACAACCGTTCATCACGAGCCTGCCGTATGCCGTCGCACGGATCGGTAACGCAAAACAAGCGGCAGATTTTCATGCGCTGGCGAAATCCATTGCTGGCGAAACTGCCGATGTGCGCACCGAAATCGAAGTGTTTCGGCATTACTACACGCAATTAAAAGCTGCCGATTCCAACACGGCGCGCGCAGAAACGACCGAGAAAGTTTTGACCGAAATGCGTCCCTTGGCCGAAGCAATGAAAGTGTTGGAAACCCGTGAAAGCCTGGAAGCACAGGAGCAAGATATAGCAGAGGAACGATCTGAAAACAGTCGTACAGAACTGGAAAACATCAGGTCTTACAATACCGCCGCACGCACTGTTCATCTGCGGGATGAGGCATTGCGTTTTCCTGCTGGCTTATCCTTTGCAGCGCAGGAAAAATTGGTCGCGCAATCGCTCCCGACGCTGGATCGTTTATTGGAAAGCGGCAAAGAAAAACGCGCCTTGATCGCAGCCATTGACGGCGCGACCTACAAACCGGAACTTTCAGAAGAAGAACGGGCGGAGCGGTTCAAAGTCAGCGAATTCCTCAAGGCCTATCTGGAAGAGCGCATGCGCGATCCTGAAACGCGGGCGCTCAATTCTTCGGCGGCTTTTCGTTCGGCACATCAGCAGTTGAACGCGACCACTTCTTCAGAAGAATTGAATCGGTTTGCCGAGACGTTTCTGCGGGACAATCTGGCGCGTGGGGAAGCCCTGCGATTGCACAAATCTGATCCGGCACAGCATCCGCAACCAGAAGTCATGCCGCTCAAAGCCCGCGAACGAAACTTGCTCTTTTATGGCCGCGCTCCCGAACATCACACAGCGGAAATGCGTGAACTGCGTTATGCGTGGGGTTTGTCACGAGAAGCGCGTGCGTCGCGTGTGCGTGACCTGCACGAAGGCCGTCTCCAACCCTCTAGCACGTTGGAAAAAATGTTGACGGAACTGGAAACGCGCCAAAGTTTGCCTGCCCTCAAACACTATCAAGCCAGCCTGCTCAACGAAAAGATGGACAACCCCGGCAAGCTGGATTTGCAGTCGTTGTATGAGCGTCTGCCGCCACACGAACGCACGTATTTGCTGGAACGGATTGCAGCAAAAAAAGAAGCCTACCAGCGCCCGGAACCGCCGCTACGCGAAACAAAAGACGAAGCAAAACGAGCCACTGCCACACCACGCTCGCAAGGTGATCTGCCCCGTGAAAGCCAGGCGTACCGTGAATATATGGCAGGTATGGGAGCCATTGAGCACCGCCTCGTCAACGAAGCTGTCCAGCGGCGTCAAGCGGCTACCAGAGGCATTCTCGTCAGCAAAGAAGAATATCAACTGTCCATTACGGAAGCGCGCTCCCTGCTACCTGCCGAAACCCAAATCAAACTTCGGCAGCAAGCGAGAAATCAGGCGTGGGAACAGCTTGCGACACCGGAAGTCTTTACCGCCGAACCAAAGGCGCAGGAATTGAGCAACACCATCGCCCATCTCCAGGAAAATTCACAGCAACGCGCTCGCCTGGCGCATCAAGTGTTGGAGGAATTCGTGCAAGAGAAGATCAGCGCATCAGCCAATAAGGAAAAGATCAACCATGCTGCTTTGACCAAGCTGACACCGAATGACGCACAGCGATGGCAAGCCTTACAGGACTACGCCATCCGCACCCGCGAAGAATTGTATCGTGGCTTTGAATCGCTTGACGTCATCCGCCGCGACATCGAGCAAACTCGCACCGTCAAAGAGACGCTGGTGGAACGACGGGAGAACCAGATCGAAGTAGATCGCAAGCCTGAAAATGCGTTCCCGGCAACAACCAAAGTGCCAGAAATATCGTTGCGCAACGATGGTGTTATCCCCCCAGAACGGAATTCAACGGAGCGATCAGCAGTAGTGGAACCGGAACGTTTTACCTGGGTCGTAGAGTCTGATCAACAATGGCATTTTGATCGCTTGCCTGCACCGCAGGAATTGCCGCGTAGAGAGGCAACCAATACACCTGCCCGCGAGGATTTGGATCACGAATTCAGCTATGAACGATAAGCTGTAACCGGCTTGATTCAACGTGAGGATTTAGATGTTATCGCTGTCCATTCGCGGCGAGCATATTGCAAAATAATGCGCCCTGCTCAATCGCATCATCCAATGCGCGATGCGTGTGCGGCAAGGGATCAAACCACGCTTTTGGCATATTGCGTTTTGTGCTTTCTCGATAGCCTTTTTTCAAGAGCGCCATCGCGTATGTTTTGATGTCCAGGGCGGAATGAGAAAACGGACTCGCGCCCACAAAGCGGATCAGATACCAGTAGACGAACAGAAAATCAAAGGCTGCCGGATAGCCCACAAACACGGGCTTGCCGGGCAATTGCCTGAGCCATTCGGCGTAGGCTTGCATCGCCGTTGCCGGGTCTTGCAGATTCTCTCGACAAGCGGCCCACGCTTCTGGTTGGGTTTCCCACCATGCCATCGTTTTCGGACAGGGTTTGGCTTCGGGCAGGAGTTCCAGATTCGCCGTGAAGGTGCTGACCAATGTCTTATCGCTGCGGTAAGCGGCAGAAGCGAAACTCAACATCGAATGCACGCCGGGAATCGGGCCATCAGTCTCCACATCAGTGCTGACATAAATCTCACTCATTCGCTTTTCTCCCCTGCTGAAGTAACGTCCCAGCCGCGCTGCGGCAGCCATTGTGCAGCGAATGATTCTCCCGCTCGTATGGCATTGAGCGGCGGCATCAGAAAATCGTGTAAGCGCGTGACCACATCGGGCAAAGGAACCGTCGCCGCTTTCAGTTTCCCGCGCCGCAAAAAGGCACGCCATTGCGCCAATTTCTCCGGGTGATTCCCGTAACTTGCGGACAATCCAATCGGCACGTTTTCCGGCAACGTTGTCTTTTGGCGCATAAACGTTGCCCGAATCGCTTCCATCAGAAGTGCTCCGTCAAAGGCAAACGATTCGGTGAACACCCAGAGGTCAAAATAATCCTTGGCCCGGCTGTTACTAATGCCCCGCTCAACCATCGCGTGAAACTTCTCCGCCACGACCGTTTCGCGCTGATACGCGTGCAGTTTGGGCGCAGGCATCGGGAGTAACGTCGGATATTCAATCGCCACCGGAGCCGGAATCACCGCATCGCCAAAGCCCACGTCCACTTGCAACGGAATGCGCGCTTTGCCCAACAAGGCCAACAGATTGATCCGCACGCCTTCATATTTGCGGTCTTCCCGAATGATACTGCCGCGCACTTCTGCGGGTGGCATTACCAATCCATCTTCGGCGCTCTCCATCATTCCGATTTCCCGAAAGATCATTTCCATCTCGGCAATTGTATTCACGCCATAACCCAGCAAATCCAAATCCTGTGTCGCACGATGCGGCTCATCTGTCCACAAGGCAAATAACATCGCGCCTTTCAAAATAAACCGCTGCTGATAGGGCGACTGCGACAAGCGATAGAGCCAGCGTTCCAGCGCATAATTGATGAGCAAATCCTGAAACTCCATCCGGCGCGTTTTGGCAATCCGTAACAGACGGTCGTGCAGCGAGGCAGGCAAATTGGTCGGAGTTTTCGGTTTCAATCCAGTGCCTCCAGATACGGATAGATCACACGCGCGACGCGGCAGAATTCGGCATAGCGCCAGATGTCATCCACCGTCGCGCGCTTGTGCCGCAGCGTTTCGCGCAAGGCTTCAAGCGCCACATCCTTGCCCACCTTGTTGCGAAACTTGAAACAATCCGCAACCGTTTTGGCAGGGTTATACACACGCAGCGTCACGCCTTCCTGAAGATGTTCTTCAATCCCGGCGCGAAATGCTTCGCCCGAAAGATAGTGAATGCGCAGCGGCGGCGTGTCCACAGCAGGGCGACGTGAACCCCGTTCCAGCATCAGCCAGACTTCAAACGGCTTTTGCGTAGTGAGTTGATGAAAGCGCAGCGCCGACAGCAAACAAATTACGCCTTGGGGCACGCGCTTGGCAGCTTGCAGCAGGCTGTAATGCTCACTGACTTCGGTGCCTGCCAAACGATACAATCCGCGTCCTTCGCGCTCGACGATGCCTTTCTCGACCAGGCGTTGCAGCGTCATCGGATGCACACCCTGGGCCGACAATTCGCGCGCGCGCACGACTTCTGCCTGTCCAAAGAGTGCGAGAATGCGTTCTGTTTCAGGATTTTCAGTCATCGTTAGTCGCGTGATAAAACGTTTGTTCTTTTTATCTAGAGGTAACACTTTCTCACATTCTCATCAACTGATCAAATTCGGGTGATCTCTTGCCTTCAAGCGTGGAAACAAAACTTGATGGCACAGCAGCAAGAATGCCTGAGGCATTTTCAATGGAGCCACGTTCATTCAAACGTGGAAACGATTTGGCGGATATAGTTGAAGATGTACGCAGACTGGGATTCAATGGAACCACGTTCAACTGAGATCGGGGCTACAATTTGGTATGGGCAGTTAATCCGAGGATGGTTTCTACTTGTCCAGCAGCACGCATCACCTGATATAGGTCAAGCCAGTCAACCGTCGTATTCTGCGAAACGAAGTTGGTGAGATACGTTTCTGATTTTGATTTCACTCCATTGCGGGCATTTGCTTCGGTCAAAGCACATATCAGGGTGTCGCCTTTACGAAAATGGAGTGAGGCTGCACCGCCCTTACCGATATAGGGTACGGCTATTTTCTTTGGCAAGCGGCATTCTCTGGCGAGCTTTTTAATGAGGGGCCAGAGCTTTTCCTGAGAAAGGAATATTAAATTACTCATAAGGACTTCACTTACCTTGAGCCTCCTAACACACGCCTCCAATCATTCGTTGTCCATCCCTTTTTTTGCGGAGGTGAAGCGGTTGCGGAAATTGGCTGAACCATTCTCAAAAAACTTACCGAATACCAAATGCCCTCATTTTCAGCCAACTTTACCTTCCGATTATTGATCTCCAATACCGTTGTAAAATATGGCGTCTCGCTTTTGCGATAAACGATGTCTCCGACGTTGAGTTCTTCTGCTTCTGGGACTGCGTGTAATCGTGGTTGCGCGGCAGCGGCAATCTTTTCATGCCACTTGATATGCCCGGCCAACCAATCGTCGTATCCTGCCGACCGACACCCTACATTTTGTAGCTGATAAGCAGCAGCCATTGCTGACGCATCACTCTTCATGTCTGGGATGAGTTGAAGCAAGCGATCTACCGCTCGTACTTCATCCAGCTTTTCATTTCTCACCTCACTGAATTTTGCAAGCCGGGCATCGAAATCGCACTCCCAGGCTAACCAGACAAGATAGCCTCGAATATAAGCCAGTTCGGGACAGTCCTCTCCCTCAAGGTCTACGAGAGCATTTGGAAGTAGAGCTTCATTCGGTGCGTATAAATAACGGCAGGATTCCAAGAAAAATTTCCGCAACTCGGGGATGGAAGGCAAAAGTGATTGACCACGTGGCACCCAGGCTGCCTTTTCAACTTCGCATCTGAGATGACAAATCAGCCCAAGCACAGCAGCAAGTTGAATAATTGTGCGTACGGGTTTCTTCTCTGACTTTGCCTTTTCGTATTGTTTCAACATGCGGCTAAAAATCTTTTTGATTTTTTTCTGACAGTGTTGTACGAGTTCGGTTCCGTCAATGCGATGAATCAGTAAGAATTCCTCTTCTTCAGAACCGACCAATTCCTCCTCACTACGTTGGGAGATGTGCCGCTCCTGTACTTCAGGATAAAGCCCTTTTCCAAGCCCATATATCAACGCATTCAGGATCAATCCTAAATCGCCCTCAGCATAGAATTGCTTTTTGCGAATACCTTTTTGCGTTGCTCCGATACTAATTTCAAACTGAGGTATTTCGGATGTACTCTCGGACTCGGCGTCAGTTCTCTGACCGCTGCTTTCTGCGCGGTTACTGCTAAATCCATCATCCTCTGCAAAGATCACCTTACTGATAATCTTCAAGACCTCTTCCAGCATCGGCGTTTCGCCTGTTAATGTCGCCAGAGAATCACGCAAGGCCCGCTCTGTGCTGGTTTGACCCAAGCCGGTCAACTCTTCCCTATGATGGATAAGCGCACGAAACTTCACGATCCCCTGAACAGAAAGCTCTACCCAAGAGGCAGCTTTATACCAAGCAATATCTGCGAGGGAAATTTGCAGACATCCTTCGTTACAAGCAATGTTATTTAGCGTTCCGAGCAATTTCCCCAGCCCATCAAAGATACTAACCTCATCCCATAATTCAGGATTATCGGGTGGTAAATTGATAACCAAAGAATTGTCTGCCGCCATTGCCAATACGAGCGTTGGCGCAGTGAATTTCTCCTCAGCGGTTCTCTTGGGGCGATTACGGATGTACTGCCACGAGGCTTCAGTCAAATCTGGTTGTTCAGCCAACTGTTTGATGTCGTCAACCACTTGCCCCTGCACATTGGTTCGGATGACCACGGCCTCAGCATTGCGCGTAGCAGGCGGGGCTAACCACGCTGCGCTGCTTGGATTTGCACTACCCGTGATGAGGACTTCCTGACCATCCGTAGATTCAATCAGAATTGCCTTTGCGTGAAGATAACCTGCGCCTTCGCCCAACAATTGTGCATCAACAAAACGAGCGTTCGGCAAAAGCCGTGGTGCATCGTCCGTGATTTCAACTTCTTCTGGCGAAATTCCAACGATTAACCGTCGTGGATTTAATCGCTCTGCAAGACGCTGGATAAATTGTAGCTTCGCATCAAAGAACGGCCCGATAACAAAAATCCGTTGCGCTGCTGTTGGCAATTTCCATTGCACCTTCTCCCACAATGTTTCCCCTGAAATACTTGAACCAATAAATGGTGTATCAACATCCACTATGTGCGGTTCGCGCAACCAAGGGGCTAGTCGCTCAAAGGCTTCAAACATTTCCTGCACAATCTCAGGTTGCCCCTCCATATAGGATTTCAAAAACTGATAGGCATTTTGGAGAGCGGCTATTTCGGCTTGAATCTGTTTGCGATCACGGGCAGACCCATACGTGAATTTGTTTGTTAGTTCGAGATTGCTGCTGTAGCCAGCAATCGTGAGGTTATGACTGCCGACAAACAGTGATCCTTTGTTGCGCCCTAGAAGCAACAAGATTTTTGGATGAAAAGCGCCGCCAACTTTTACTGGAATTAACGAGTAGAGTTTTCCCGCTGAGCGGGGACGACTCCCCAAATCATTGAAGGCTTCGTTACAGCGGTGTGCATCCATCATGATCAGATTATGCCGACAGCCACTGGCCGTAAGATGTGGTCGGACAACTTCCTCATAAAACGGCAGGTAAGCATTGTAGGTAGCAATCAAAGACGCCTGATAGCCGCCTGCTTTGATTTCATCCAGCAATGAAATTCTTTCAGTCACGGCACTCCTCCAACAAAGATTGGCCTAATGGCGTGAGAGTGATTCCTTGCGTCGAGGCAGGAAATGCTAACGCCCCTACATCAAACAGCATCTGACAAACCTGCGCCAGACGAGGTGTTGTGTAAGCAGGCTGCTCACTCGCAATTAGATGTAAGCCAGAATCAAGTGGCTTAATCCTAAACGTATCCAAGCCTTCCAAACGCAGCTTGCGCAATGCAACTCTGAGGTGAGCATCAAGCCCCCACTCTGTGACCAGCCAACGTAAGAGTTCCTGCAAGGGTTTATCTCGCCACAACCCGTCAGCATTTTCACGAAAGGTAAAAAGATTGATGGGATAAGCACGGATGGCAGCTTCATCAATGAAATAATGATTGGGCAAAGAGGCAGATTTATTTCGTGCAGCTAAGGCCAGCAGGATTTCCAAGGCTATTCGCACGATCTCGACACGGGATTCATGCGTCGTTTCCTTCGATCCGAGTTGAAGCAGTTTTCGCCCAAGCTGAATTTCATGCTTCTCATTTTGCCAATCCTTCAGGTCTGGCAGTAGCTCTTTCATCTTCTCAACTGCCACCGAAAAGCGCACCTGCGGATCGTTTGGGAATATTTCACCGGCAAAGGCAGAATAGAACTGTTCACAAAACGCCGCTCGATTTTCAAGCATTACTAATTCCCACAACTCTTCAATGGCAGCGTGAAAGATTCCCTGAATGGCAATGGATAACAGTTCGTTTCGCTGATACAAACTCCATCCATCTCGTGTCGCAGCTAACGATTCCGTAACTTCCCAAGCCGCGCCATTTGATAAGGCTCCAGCATACGTGCAAGCCCGAAAATAACTTGCTAATGATTCATCCCTTCGCATTGTGTGTTCTGCTTGTGCTACGAGGTCTAACATCAACACAAGTGTCGCGCGTCTGGAATGATTCTCCGGCTGATAGAAAATTCCTTCTCGGTTGAAAAGTAAGTCCAGCGTTGCTTGTTGCTCTGCGGCATTGGTGGTGAGATGACAGGGACAAAATGCCGTTAATTCCTGCAAGGTTTCTACAGATACGACATCTGCCTCAATAGCAGCGAAGAACGCACCCCGTGGAACGCCCTGATCAAACGCCGTTGCAAGTTGCTCGCCCGCTGGAGTAATGGTAGAGCCGGTCTTGAAATCACCATCAAGAATTCTAAGATCGCGGAGTGGCCCCAGATAATACTGCCCTAGCCCGCCAAGCCTGTTTTTGAAATATCGGAAGGGCGACTCCTCAAGTTGAGTAAAAGCCGAAAGCTGTATGCTCGTTCCCGTCCGCTCTCGAAATTTTTTGGGAAGCGTTTGACTACCAATTAACCCCGTGAGATGCCTTCCACTCCGCCCCTCCCGTTCCTGATGCTCAATTGCTATGAAGGTGAATAAGCAATCGGCGCGGCGGATTACCCGAACAAATTCATCGAGGCTGAGAGATGGATATTGTTGATGTATCGCCCACACCAACCAGGGATAGAATGAATAGTACCGCGCACGATCCGTAACGTTGGTGATGCCAGGAACCAAATCTGCATAGATGATTTCACTGGGCATTCGCACACCCAACGGATCACGTCCGCCAATACTTTTTATCGGCTTGAGCCAGGTCGTGAGGACTTCCATGACAACTTCCTCTTGCGGGGCTGAGACGACTCAGGATTAACGCATAACGATTACATTGGTAACCGACATTACCCTTATTATTACCCTCTTTTAAGGGTATTACCCTTTTTCTGCCATTTGGCTCCCGGCCCCCGGCCTAATGACTCCACCGCGCCTTCCTCTTTGAGCCGCCGCAATACCTGTCGGATCATATCGCGGCTCACGCCCGGGCAAGCTCGCTCCAAGTCACTAATGGTGAATGGCACCGTCGTGACGGCGATGGCGTTTTCGATTAGTGCTGTTTTTGCGCCTTTCGGGGAAACGGTTTGATCTACTCGTTCCTCGAATTCTTTGTAAGCCAGCTTGAAAATGTACAGCACGTAATTGATGAACGGCCACGGATCGTGCTTGCCTTCGTGCCAGCCCTGCGAGCTTTGTTCCAGCGTTTCGTAATAGCGTTCTTTGTTTTGCTCAATCAATCGTTCCAGGCTGATGTAGCGCCCGACCTCATAGCCCAGATGATACGCTTGCAACAGCCACAACAAACGCGACACGCGCCCGTTGCCATCGCGGAAGGGGTGAATGCAAAGGAAATCCAGATTAAACGCCGCCAGCGCGATCAGCCCTGGCACCTGACGATCACGCAAACAACGATGCCAGTCGGCAATTAACCTGGCTGTCCATTCCGGCGTTAACGCTGCGCTGACGGGTTTGAAACGCACACGGCTGCGACCATCGGGATAGCGTTCAATGATTTCGCCATCTTCGTCTTTGAATTTCCCGGCATCCCAGATTGTGCCGCGCGAGAGTTGATGTAATTGCAAGATCGCTTCAGTCGTCAGCGGCAAGCCTGCGCCTTGTTCGTGAATTAACTTTAGCGCATCCCGATAACCGCGAATTTCTTCTTCATCCCGATCACGCGGTTGATTGCGACCAAACAACACGGTTCCAATTCTGGCCTTGTCCACTTCGACGCCTTCAATGCGATTGGAGGAAACGGCACTTTCGATCAGAGCGTGTTCCCGCAGGACTTTGAGTTTCTGTGGGGATTGGCGCGTGAACAATTCCTGTTTGCCGCGCGCTTCGCCTAAATCGGAGAGATACCAACCCGTCGTGGCAGGAAACGAAATCGGTTGATTGAAAAATTGCTCGAAGGTTTTCAAATCTGTGGCTCCATTTTTTAAGGCTTATCCCAATCATTGCGGGGATAGCTTTTTTCAGGGTTGCGAGAAAACTTTCGTCAGAAGAGATTCTCCTGACCGTCATCCACCGCCGCCACTTTTTTCCTGCCTTTTTTCGGCACGGGAACCGCCTTCGCTTTTTCTTCGGCGGCGCGTTCGTGATTGAGGGCGAGGAGGCGGCGTAAGACTTCTTTGCGGGCGGCGGGGCTGATGGTGTAGCGCACGCGATCATTTTCGGGCAGCGTTTCGACTTCGTAAAAGTTATGTTCCAGATCGAGGTCAGACCAGCCGTAGGCGTCACGCACGGCGTTGTCCAATGCACAATGCAGGCGGCGCAGCTCGAGCAGTCCTTGATAGCCTGCTACAGCTTCGGGCGCAGCTTTCTTGCTGACTTTGGCGACCAGTTCCGCGTTCAGTTCACGCGCGTGGAAGAGGTTGTACAGATCGGTCAAGCCCAGCCAAAGTTGCTGCATCAAGGCGCGGCGCGATTCGTGGTAACGCTCGCCGATGTCTGCCAACTGAGGATTCGGGGTTTGCCATTGGTCGGCAGGAAAAGGAAACGTCTCGAAGCAATCTGATGGCGAGTAGCGAAGACGAGTTTCTAACGAGCCGCTGTATTTGCGCGCCCAAACTTCGTGCAGTGTAGATTGGACAACAGAGAACAAGTCCCAGCGGTCGGTGGTGAAAACATAAAGCGTGTTGAGGAAAATGTATGACGTGGGCGCAGCAGAAAAATTAAGGTATTTAGTTGTTGCCGTCGCAATAAAGCACCTTTCGAGAGGGCGAATTGATGTATAAAGACCTATCGCACGCTCGGCATACTGCCACCAACGTTCTCGCCTAGTTGCACGAGTTACCTTATCACGTTCTGGTTTTACGAGCTTTTCAACCCGCGCAAGTGCCTCTCCATATCTCTGGGCCTTCTCCAACGGCCAGTCGAAGAAGTTAATGATTTGGCGGCTTGGTAATTGGTCAGGGTTATTTGTGTTTTCCTTGCCGTTGATGACAGGAAAAATCACGCTTGCGACGTGAGGTTCATGCGCCTTCATCTTTTCTGCCTCATCGTGCGTAAGAAGAAAGCCATCGCCTAAGAAAATACTGCCCTGAAAAACTTGATCGGCATTTTCAAGCAGTGGGTTCGGCTCGCCAATATCAAAACTGTCCTCGAAGAAAGCACTGATGACAGGCACTTCTTTGCCATCAAGAACATACTTGCCTTGCCATTTACCTTTGTGCAAAGCAACTAGCGAGACAACCAAGTTCGCGCGTCCCGGCCACTTGATACCACGCACTGCGAAATTGATTGCACCGTCACGCGCCAATACTTGTTCCAATCCGTCCTTGCGAACGTCGCCATCTTTAATCGAGTTGGTCGTGATGAAAGCCGTGAACCCGCCCGTTCGTAGCGAGCCATAAATACGCCGTACAAAATAAACAACCAAGTCGCTTAACCCCGCCGGAGCGTATTCCCATTTCACATAGTTGCAGAATGAATGACCATAAGTACCGCTCAAATCCTGCCCGCCCAGATAGGGCGGATTGCCAAGAATGCAATCAAAGCCGCCACGCTTCACAATCTCCGGAAATTCCAGAAACCAGTGAAAGAAGTTTTTCTTTCGGGCCAATGCCCAAGCCTCGGCAACCGCTTGTCCCGTTGGATGGCGGCGGCCTGTCCAGTAATCGCGGAAGTCTTCTTCCGTGATCAAATGCGTCCGCGACGTTTTGGGTTGATAGAACTGTGCGACGGGCTGCGATGCGATCAGGTTCAGGCGTTCGGCCTCTGCGCTCGCGGTGAATTGAATGTAACGCTGCTTCTTGGCTTCAATCTCGGCGGGCGTGCGTTCAGGCAATGCCGACAATTCGCGCCAGCGACGCAGGATGGTGTCGAGTTGCTTTTGCGATTGCTCCGAAAAATTGAGCTTGTCTGGTTTGCGCTCGGCTTTATTGCGCTTGCGAAATTGGGCGACAATATCTTTGTCATCGCCGGGCATTGTGGCAAAGGCTTCGTCCGGCACGCCGCGTTCGACATCTTCCGGGCGCACATAGCCGACAATCGCGTTGCCGCATTTGATGTGATGATCCAGAAAGTTGAGCGGCTGACCGGGATTGTGGGCTTCCAACCAAAGCGCCACTTTGCAAAGCTCAACGGCGAGCGGATTCAAGTCTACGCCATAGATACATTCGCGGATCACATCCCGAATCGCGCTACGAAAGGCGACAGGCGACGGTTGCTCTTCGCCCGTGCGAACGATTGCCAACTCCGTCGCAATACGTCGTGCCGCTGCCAGCAGAATATGACCGGAGCCGCAGGCAATATCGGCGACGCGCAAGCGCAGTAAGGCTTGGGCCGGATCAGCTTCTTTCAGCTTGTCGGCGATCAAATAATCCAGCGAATGCTTGAGCAGCGGTTGCACCAAATCATCGGGCGTGTAATGCGAACCAGAAGCGGCGCGTTGATTGCCCGGCGCGAAATCAAATTCGATGCGCCCATCGTAGACATTGAAAGCAGGTTCGTATTCCAGCAACCCTTCGTACACAGAGCCGAATTCTTCGACGTTGAGCGCGGCATAATTCACACGAATCAATTGCCGCGTATCAGGATGTTCATATAAACCGAGCGAGCGCAAACAACCGAGCAAAACATCATTGCCCAGCGTGCAACGATTCAAGACGCCAATCGCGTTTGCGCTGAACAGATCGCCCGCGAGTGGCGCAATATCAAGTTTTTCTCCGCCGCGTCCGTCTTCAAACAAACGAAACGTCGCCAGCAACGCCAGCCACAAATCGTGTTGCTTGCGGTCGGCGAGGTAGCGTTTTTCGGATAGCCTTCGCAATCGTTGCAGGCTGTAATACCGCTCGTAAATCTCGCGCTTGCGTGCATCCGCATTGGCCGGATACACCAGATCACGCTCTTCGATCACGAGCAGGAATAACAAGCGATAGATGAGGCGCAAAAGCTGCTGATAAAATTCATTGGGCGTGATTTTGTGGGCGGCAATGTCGGCGCGCAGATCATCATTGGCCGGATGCGACAAAAAGCCGTTGGCAAAATTCTTGATGGCTTGTTCGACGGCGCGGCTCAAGCCTTCACGAATGCGCGTGCCGGAATCAATCGAATCCTGATGATAGCGTTCGATGATGCTTTCGGGCGTCGCTTCTTTCGTGACCGGCAAACGGCTGGCGTGCAGCACGCGAAAGAGAAGCGCGAAATCGGCAAACAAACCATCCGTGAAAATCCGATCCAGATCGAATTCCAGATAGGTGAGTTTGACCAACCGCGAGCTATCACGCAGCAGACGCAGGATGCGGCCATTCGTGACCAAGCCGTAGACTTCATCGTGCAGATTCAGATATTCCTGCAACATCGCGTGCGCCGACATCCGCAGCACTGCCCGTTCCGGCTTGCGATCTAACCCGGATGGCTCACGATAGCCGATGATGTGAACCGGCGTTTGCCCGCGATTGGTAGCGCGATGCGAAATGGCGTACGTCTTGCCATTCAGTTCGACGCCGCGCGCCTGATATTCAAGCTGATAACCGAGCAAGCCAAGCAGCGGAACCATCCAATTGTTGCGGGTTTCGGTGGTCGCAGGAGAATCGGTTCTGAGCGAATCCAGTTTGCGCTGAAAGATGCGCCAATAATCCTGTGCGTCGGCCCACGCTCTGGCAATTTCGTCTTTGACCTTCGTGCCCGTATCAAAGCCGAAATCAGAGGGGCGTTGACCGGATGCCTCTTCGATGCGATCCAGAATGTCGGGCGAAAGAATCGCGCCTTCAATGCGAATGGAGGGGTAATTCATTGCGCCACCTCCGGCAGGAGAATGTACACGCCCAGCAAATCCATCGGTAAGACCGGATAGGCCACTTGATAGCGTTTGCCGTCCATCAACGAACTGAAACGCTCGTGCGCTTCGACCAGTTTTTTCGATTGCCGTTCCGCGACAGTTAGAAATTCAGCATCCAGCGCGGCGAGGATTTTTAGTTCGTTTTCGAGAAAGCTCACCCGCGCCGGTTGCGTCAGATCAGAGGACGCGCGCACCTCACGCAGCAACGCTTTGGCTTCGTTATGATCCAGATATTCTTTTTGCTGCGGCGTTCCGCGCCAGCCCCACAAAATCATCTCTTCTGCGACTACCTGATGCTGCCCGCGTTGTTGTTCGATCACATTGCGACAGCGGAATAACAGGATGGAAGTTTTGATGTTCACTTGTCGCGTGCGAATGACAGAAGCACGAGCAGCGCGTTTGTCTACGCGCGCCAACGTGTTCGCCATCACCAATTGGCAGAGTTGCTCGACAAAGCGATTGTTGCGACCCAGATAGTGATAGCCTTCCGGCGTGGGCGATTCAAAGCTGACAGGCACAGGATCACCCGCAGGCAACAACTCACGCAATTGCGCAGGCATATTGCCCATCACGATCTTGTAGCCCTTTCTGTCTTTGATGACCTGCACACCAAAAATATTCTTCAGTGCTGAGGTGACAAACTCTTCAACAGCGTGCGGATCGCCGATGGCTTCATCAATCTCGCGCAAATCCGCTTCGATCTCTTCGGCCTTGATCGCATTTTGCGCAAAAATGCTGCGGGAGGCTTTTTCGCGTTCTGCCGCTTCGTCAATCTTGCGGGTGACTTTAGCTTTGGATTGGGCGGCCTCGTCGAATTCGCCGAAATCGAAGGCAAGTTGCTGATCCACGCGCGTCTTTTTGATTTTGCGATTAGGCTTAATCAGCAGCGCCTGTGTGATCGTATCAATGATGCTTTGCGAATCCTCCGGGAACGGAACGTTGATGCCAGTGGCCTTTTTGATCTCGCGTACCTTACGCAATAAAACATCCAGCACAATGCCATCAATCGGATTGTCAGAGCCGTACAGCAAGCACGCTTTTACTTCCGGCGCGATTTGCCCAAAGCGATCCACGCGGCCTTCGCGTTGTTCCAACCGGTTCGGATTCCACGGCAGGTCGTAATGCAGAACGCCGGTAAATTGATTTTGCAGGTTGATGCCTTCGCTCAGGCAATCGGTGGCGATCAGCACACGTAATGGAGCGTTACCCATTTCTTCAATGCGTTGTTTGCGCACTTCATCAGGCAATTCGCTGGTGATGACTTGCAGGTCAAGTTTGGGGAATTTCTTTTTCAGGACGGGTGCAAGTTGTTCGCCCACGTAATCCGCCGTTGCAATGTAACGACAAAACACGACGGGGTTGATTCCGGCATTCAACCAGCCTTCCAGAATCCGTGCCGTTGCCGCAAGTTTATAATCGCCTTGTACATTGGCGAGCGTTTGCAACTCATCGGCAAAGGCGCGTAATTGTTGGCGTTGATACGCACTCCAATCATTGCGTTCGATCACCTGGGTTGGTGTGTTGTCACCTTCAAAACCAAACTCTGTATCACGAACTGGGTTCTCTTCCGCTTCGGCATCTATGCCAGCTTCGTCTGCGAGAGGCGTTAAATTGCTGAGCCGCGTTTTCAGCATCTCAACGCCAGCAGCAGGGCTGGACATGACACCACGTAACAAGGCGAGCGCCGTCCAATACTGAATGCGTTGCTGGCCGGAATGGACGCCGTCAGGAGCAATCAGTTTGCGGGCAAACGCCAACAGATTCTCAAAGAACTGCCCATATTTCGGCGACAGCGCATAATCCTGCTCAAACGCATCGCGCTTGGGGAATGGCGTATCTTCGCCCATCCACTTCTCGACATCGGCGCGTTTGCGTTGCACAAAATAACGCGCAAGTTCGCGGCGTTCAGTCTGCGAGGAATTGGGTAAATCTAGTGTTTCAAATTCAGACTTGAGCAAACCCAACAAAGAATGAAATTCCTCTGGCTTGCCACTGTGTGGCGTGGCCGTTAACAGGATGATTTGCTGACCAGGCTTTTGCGCGACGCGGTTGATTAAGTGATAGCGTTGTTGTTGAGTGAGAGATGCGCCTGTAGGACGAGCGCACGTATGGGCTTCGTCTACGATCAGCAATTCGGGGCATTGTTCGATAAAGACATCGCGCCGCGTATCAGACTTAATGAAATCAATGCTGATGACTTGATAGGGATAGTAGTCATAGACGCTCGTGTCACCTTGAATCTGCCGATCCAGCCGCGCTTGTGTGTTGGAGCGAATAATCACGGCTTCCAGATCGAGCTTGTCCCGAATCTCTGCTTGCCATTGTTCGCATAGATGCGGCAGGCACACGACGGCAAAGCGTTTGATCTTGCGCCGTTCCAATAGCTCTTTGACGATTAGCAGTGCCTCAATCGTTTTGCCGACGCCAACATCATCTGAAATCAGCAAGCGCACGGCCTCTTGCCGCAAAGCCATAATCAGCGGAACCATCTGATAGGAACGTGGCCGGAAGGAAAGTTTCGCCAACGCGCGAAACGGCCCCGCACCATTACGAAAGGCTAAACGAGCAGAATCATAGAGCAGGCGTGCCGTGCCAATATCCCCCAAGTCCTCGGCTTTCGGACGTGCAAAGCTGGCATCCACAGGCCGATCCGCAGTCGTGGAAATCGGCAGATAAATCCCTGCGATTTCTTCGTCCGAGCCGCCTAGCGGTTTGATAACTAACAAGTCGTTATCATCGGAGGGCAGCACTACCCAATCGCGTCCGCGTAAGGTGACTAATTTGCCGGGCTGAAAGGCTATGGTCATCGTACTTTCCTGAAAATGTCGGATCGTGCGGCAATTTTCTCTGCCAGATTTTCTTTGTAGTGATAAACCCACACCTCATCACCGCGCGCCATGATTGCCTGTCGCTTTGCTTCGTCTTCGATCTGCACTGCCGGGTCATCGTGCGGTGTCCCATCACAGAAGACCCAAATACGAGGTTCGTAATAGAAATCGGGCTGTACGAAAATCCCGTCTACACGTTCCTGCGCCGAATCAGGCAAGCGCAATCCATTTTGGTAGAGGTACTCGATAAACTTCAGTTCGGTGGATGAAGTTTGATCAAGTGCGCGGCGCATTGCCTGATAATGCTCTTCGTAATTTTGAAAGCCTGAATTCGTTTGTACCTCGATCTCGCAGATGCGGAGTCTCTCCAGTGCATCCTGAATCAAATGGCGATTGATGACGCGATGATCGCGTTGATTGTAATAGCTCAATAAATCGTCATACGAAGCTGGGCCTTTATAGTCCGCATCATCAAAGCGACAGATTGTAATTGCTCGCTCAATCACGCGATGAAATACCTGCACGTCCTCGACAAATTGTGACAGGATACCGAGGCTTCCTTCAGCGGCTTCATACAGCAAAATGTTGGGAGCTTCCTGTCTGCCGAGAGAAACAACACCCAACTCATTTGGCTCCACTTGAAACTCTTCCTCAATCGCTCGTTTGATGGCGTACTGCAACGTGATGACACCATCGGATCGCAAGCCCAACGCTTGAATGGGTTCCAGGTAGAGCGCATCTGCCAAATTGGAAGTTTGCAGTTTGACGAGTTGAAAATCTTCGCGCAGATTCTCACCGGGGTCAGGCATGGAAGGTCGCCAATTGCCTGAAATCATTCCGAGCGGAAAGCCTGCGGTTTGCTGCGAACGCCACTGGCTGTTGACGTGATACAGGCGCGCCGCCGGGATGTAACGGATGTTGAGCAACGCCTGATCGCTGGCGAAGGCAATCGCTTTACGAACTCGATGCAGGTGGCCGTCAACCGAAAAGTAGGTGTCAATCTTATAGCCGCGTGAGGTGCGTTCTTCTTCTTCGCACGAAATCCGATCAATCTCTTCAGCCCGCGATTCCGTCATTTCCATCAAGTTGCGCAACTCTTCTTTGTTCGCATTGTCGCCAAGATTTTCGCCGGTAAACGGACACGTACTATCCTTCATCGCCTCGCCAGTCAGATAGTAGCCCGCTTTCGTGCTGACCTTTGCTTCAGACAGTGAAGACTCAGCATCCTGTACAACCAGTTGGCAGACACGGAATTTGCGTCCGCTGTGGTAAATGATATTCAGCGGCCCGAATTCTCGCAGCGCAATCGCTCTGGGGCGTGAAATGAATTCGCCAGAAGAATCACTGGTGGGCAGGAACACACGAATCGGTAAACGGGTGAAGTTGTAGCCAGGCAAAAAGCCTTCTGAAGCGAAATATCGGTACGGATAGAATTCTGATTTGTCGGTGTTTCTTCCCGACGTATCGTTGCGTAATAAATCCAATTGGCGTGTAGCCTGATCCTGATTTCGTTTGTGTTTCCGGTAGTCATCGCTTCCCAGACTTAATCTTCCACTTTCGATCTGTTGTGTCGCACGGGTAAGAATCGTGCGCGCGGATTTGTACAAAGTACGCCAGCGGTCTAACGATTTGTCTAAGTTTTCTGTCAACTTGCTGAGCGTCTGTTCAATCCAATGATCGGAGTACCACGTTGCGCCCTGCGCTACGAGATCAGCTTTGAAATCGTAGATGATCCGTTTGAAGGCCGCTTTCAGTTCTTCAAATTGGGTGGGGAGAATTTCGAGGCCAGCACGGACTTCAGCGGTCAATAGAAGTTTGTCGTTATCATCCACAACCAACCGCATCAAGGAAGGTTTCTCGCCCGCGATGTTATCCAAACCGGGCAAGCCAATTTCGGAAACCGCCAACGCATTCAGGTGAGACGTGAGCAATTCACGGTTACAAAGATCAAGCTTGGGAGCCATTACTGCGCCTGCGACCAAGGCTTCCTGATTATTAAAGTAGTGACGATCATGCGGCGCATAGCTGGAGCAATAGGTGAAGACCAACGCCGCCTGTCCGCTTCTTCCAGCACGACCGGAACGCTGTGCATAGTTCGCCGGGTTCGGTGGTGCGTTACGCAGATGCACGACACTCAGATTGCTGATGTCAATGCCGAGTTCCATCGTCGGCGAACAGAACAAGGAGCTAATTTCACCGGTGCGGAATTGATCCTCGCGCTCAATCCGTTCATCCGTGCCCAATTGCCCGGTGTGATCTTCGCCCCGCAATCGCTTCATCCGCGAAAAATCTCGCTGGTAAAGCTTCTGGAAAAATTCATTGGGACGCGGCACCAGGTCTTTATAAGAACGCTGCTTGATGACATCTGTTTTGACCGTGTGTCCGTCTCCTTTTCTCCAAATGATCTTGTCGAGACGTAAACGAAATACAGGAATCTGTTCATTCTGTTCCGTTCGTGCCAATTCGATTTTCAGAAATCCGGCTTCGCTCAAAGTCGTCATCAATTCGAGAATAAATTCATTGTAGATGTGGTTATCTAAGTCTATCGGAAGATCGCGTTGGCGAACGAATAACTTGATGAACTTCCCTAACGAACTGGACGGTCCCAGGCTTTTTTGGAAGAGCTTTGCGCTCCGATGCAATTGCTGATGCCGGAGCACGAATGGTTCTCGTAAGGATTCGTTATGATCCAACGTCCAGGGCGCACGCAATCTTTCACGGAAATGACGCTCGTTCTCTCTCAGCCTAGATTGCGTTAGGAAATTCTCGCTGTGAACAGCGTACTCTAATCGGAAAAAGTCGAGAATCGTGCGAATAAAGTCGCTTCGGTCAGCAGGATTCAGCGCATTCAGCAATGGAACCTGCTGCCAAATCGGATCAGCCGCAATTTCATCTATTCCGGCATAATCAATCGAGAGCAACGCACATTGCTCCAAATTCGGGAGGACGATGCGCCAACTCCTGCGCAAATCCGAAATTGCGCGGTAGGTCAGGTAATCCTGAAAGTACTGTTCATATTCGCGCTTGACCGAAGCAAAGCGCGGTTCTTCATTCATATTAGCAAACTCTGTGAAGTGAATGCCGAGTGCCTGAAAAATCGCTTCGCCTATGGAAGCATACGTGAGAGACCCGTTGGGAGCGTTCTCTACGGCTTTGTAAATCGCAGCGCGTAATTGGACAACCTGAATGAAATCGTTGAAATGCCCGGATTGTAAGGCGGCGTCCTGTCGGTTGTCGGTGAAGCTCAGGAGCTTTTGATCTTTCTGGAGAAAGCCTGCTTCATCCAGGCGATTGAGGATTGAGAATGCGGTTATGGTGGTCGAGGTGCTTCGTCCTTCACTCCCCAGTTTCGTCAGTTTCGTTCCTTCATTGGTCTTGGTGTCATAAAAAACGCCACCTGTTGGATCAAAGAGGAGCGGCGCTTTCATAAACCAGCCCCACCATTTCAACTCATCTTTTTCTGAGCAATTGCCCATCTCATCGAAATAAAGCTTTACCGGGAAAAAGGGCTTTTTCTTCGTATCCGGGACGGGGCCATTTTTGGTCATGCGCCACCACGAATCCGGCAAAAATTCGTAATCTACCTCGAAGTCCCAAACATCCGGGCCGATAATCAAATATCCATCGGTTGCTTCATCATCTTCTTCCGACCCCATCCGAAATTCGCGCGGTTCCAACCGATTCCCATTGCGGGAAACACAGATGAAGGCGTGTCCAGTGGCGCGGCTGAAAACATTCGGGAAGATGGGCTTATGTTCGGCTTCGTCTTGTTTGTACATGCCAGGCTCAAGCGTGACATACCGATTTTCATCTTGATCCAGGGTGGTATAGACCGAACCTGTTTGTGAGATGAATTGATGGAGCTTGAACGGCAACAAAGTGTAGCGCTGACCCGATTCCTGTAATTTCTTGTTGGCCGTGCTGATCCACTGCAAGAATTGCTCCAGGTAAACACGACATAGTTGTGGCTCCAATCCCGCATCCTGCGCCAGTTCCATCTCAATCTCGGTGATCCGTCGCGGTTTGCCTCGGACAAGAACCCCTTCTTTCGTCGCCAGCGCGATTTTATTTTCCAACCATACAGCAACGGGATGAGATTGTAAGATGGCAACATCGGCCTCCGTGTTGACTTCTCTTTGAATCGCAGTTGCCAATTCCTCTTTAGTCGGCAAGGTTCCTGTAAACACAAAGGAGCGATCCAGCCACTCGTTGACCACTTGATCTGGTGTAAAGGTTTTGCCAAATAATTTTGTTGCGACCTCTGCGACGGCACTGCGCTGCTCAGCAATGGAACCAACGGAAACCATCGTGGCCGAAGTGCCGATACAATTCACATTCTGACTACAGTTGGATCGGATGCGGCGAATCAACATGGCCACGTCTGCACCTTGTCGTCCTCGATAGGTATGCAGTTCATCAAAGACCAGAAAGCGAAGGTTCTGATAGATGCCATCGCGCAGGGAACGCTCACGGATGCGCGTGAGCAGCAGTTCCAGCATCATGTAATTCGTCAATAAAATCTGCGGCGGATTGTCGCGCATTCGCTCACGGGCATCCTCTTTTTCCTGCCCGGTGTATTGTCCAAAGGTGATGGGAAATGGTCGTCCGGTATTGTTTTCGTAATTCTCTTGATAACGCTGAAATTCATCAAACTGAGAATTGATGAGCGCGTTCATTGGGTAAACAACAACGGCGGTGACGCCTGGCGTGCCTGGATGGGAGAGCAAATGATGAAAAATCGTTCCAATGTAGGTAAGAGATTTTCCTGAGCCTGTCCCCGATGTCACGACAAAGTCTTTGCCATCCGTTCCCAGTTTTATGGCGTCTACCTGATGACGATATAAAGAATAGCCTTGAAAGATGTCGCGGATCGCAGGATGCAGCGTCCCCGTTTTGGTGAGTTCGTCAAGACTCCCATACTTCTCAAACGAGGGGTTGAACTGTACCAATGGCTCCGGCCAAAGCTTGCCCTGCTTCAATTCACTTTCTACCCGTTCCCGGATATAAGGATCAGCAATTTTCAAAAAACTGCTGATGTAGGTTGCATAATCGTTGATGATTTGAGAATGCGTTTGAAATACATTCATATTGAAGTCCCTACCAGTTGGTCGCAAACCTTAGCTGTTAATAATATTACGAAGCTGGTCGCAAAATGGCCTTCACCGTCTTTATTCGATCCTGCTCCGGCTAGGAAAGTGATTAAATGCAGATGCCAACGAAAGGTAATGTGCCACCAGAAATTGGCCGTTGCTTACTTTAACTAGAAGGTACATCTTGTTCGTTTTATAACTTTACAGGGCGCATCTTCTCAATTTAGGCATGCAGACCGTTTGAGTTGAAAGGGACTGCAATTTTGGCTAAGACCTTGAGGAACTGTCAGTAACTTTCCTAGATGGGGGTCGAACAAGGAAAACATAATCGCTTGCACCGTTAGCTTTCGATTACGATTTGCAGATAGCATCAGAACGATGAAGGCGTCACTTGTAAAACGCACCGAGGAAAAAAAGAGGTGCGCACTCGAAAGTTCTGGATTCTATCTGCGTCCCACATCATACAAAACTTTTGCAAGGGCGGGAAGAACAGAATTTAACGCTGTCACTGGGGAAGGAAATGATTGCGTTTAGCATAAGAATTAGGCTGCAATTCGTTCGGGTTGCATGACTAACGATTATGTAATGCCGCTATAGGCTTAGAAAACGTGTAAGAGCTAGGGTGCAGGTTGGGCAATCGTCTTGAAAACGCGCGCAGGCAGTTCCTGCATCTGCATTTCAGCAAGTGCCTGGGGCGAAGGAATGGCGGGCAGATGCGCGATCTCCTCATCACTACGCGCTTTGCCCTTCCACGCCCGCACCCAACCCGGCGCGAGTACGATAAAAAAGGTGGCAGCATACTGTCGCTGTGGGCCGAGGGGAAGCGCCCAGAATGCGCAGGTGTCGGCATTCACCTTGGTATAGCGATAATAGTAATTCTTTGTCCGCGCCTCGCGTCCATCGGTCCCATAATCCGGTGGCGGAGTTGTATGCCACAGGCGTTGATTGATCTCGGCAAAGTTATTGGGGAATTGTTTCGTGCTGTTGTGGTAGGTGCGCAAATCGCGGAGCAGTTTTTCGATCTGTGGCTGCGGCTTGTGAGGTTGAGCATTGCGCATGAGCGTGTAGATGTACCAGCCATAACTGCCGAGACCTGCAACCACAGTCATGAGCGTAACGATGTAGGTCAGCCGCCATTTGCTCCAGCGAAAGCCTGTTTCTGAAGTGGACATCAATTCTTCTCCGGTGTGGCGTTGGATTCCGGTACGTCCTGGATGCTCGGATCAAAGCTGGGCATGAGTTGAGCAGGGTCGTATTCCGGTTGAAACGTCAGATTTGCAGCAAAGGAAAATGCCGGGCGATTGTCCGTCACGATCAAGGCTGTGGTGGGAACGGCAGGAGTTTTTGTCTCGACTATCGCTTCCACTTTCTTCGCTGTCGGCTCTGGCTTGATCCAGTTCTTTTCTCGCCCGGAGAGCGGCGCATTGGTCAGGCGCGCTTGTGGTGGATAAGCAAAGCGCACGGGCGGTGCATTGCCGATGATGGCGATGGCTTGCTGATGCTTCACCATCCGGCGCACTTCCGTCGCGTCCAGCAGGGAGCGTGCCACTTCGGTCGTGCGTTCGGAATCGAATTTCGTGCCTTCTTTGACGTCTACTGAAGTGGATTGCCACACCGTCGCCTGACCGATGCGTTTGGAGGCATATTCCGTCGTGCGTTGATCGAGGCCGGGCAAGAAAATCATCGTCCCAATCGAGCCAAGCACGGCATCACCACCATCCGCGCCGTAGTGATGATAGACCTGCCCGATGTTCTGAAAGCCGAGCGCAATGGACATCAAGCGTCCACGTCCCACGCCAAGCAATTCATTCAGCCCGTG
>JAEUQN010000410.1 GCA_016789725.1 Blastocatellia bacterium
TTCGCGACAACATATGGAACAGCTTTACGGCCAAACTCAACAGGGCAGCGTTTACTGGAATTACCTGCGGCGTCCGGTTGATCTGCTGCGAAAATTCGACCGCGCAGGCTTTTCGCCGTCGAATCTGTGGCGAGTGTGGAAGCTACGAAAACTGGCTCGCGGAAATGAGAAATTGAGGGACTGAGACAGAGAGAAAGGTAACGTTGCTCGGCCTGCCCCTTCATCCCTCTTTCCCTCACTCCCGCCATCCCTTCAGCCTCCCGGTGTTGGCATTGGCACAGCTTGTTTGTATTTGTTGACCAGTTCGATGCCGTACCGAATCGGCACGCCAAAGTTGGTGGTCGAAGAATTGAGCAGAATGGCTTGATTGATGCCGATGACTTTGCCGTTCGCTCCAAACACCGGCCCGCCGGAACCGCCTTCGTCGGTGCGCGCATCGTAAGTCAAATGTGGCGCAACATCGCTGATGTGACCTTGCGTGGATTGCGGCCGGATTTTGTTGTTGGCCGCCAATTCATTCAACTGAACTCGATACGGCACGTTGCCCATGCGCAAATACCCTGAGCCGCTGATTTTGTCCACGCGCGCTTTCAAACCTTCCAGCCCGGCGGGATACCCCAGCAAGACCACCGCCTGACCGCTGGCGATGCTTTCGCCTCGATCGTCCAATGGTAACGGCGGCAATTCCGCGTCGCCCTGTTCAAACGAACAAATCGCCACATCCTGATCCTGCATCATTTCCAGTGGACGCAGCGAAAACGATTGCGGAGCTTGCGGAAAATACGCCAGCAAATCTTTCAGCTTCGGACGAAACCCGCGCATGCG
>JAEUQN010000411.1 GCA_016789725.1 Blastocatellia bacterium
CTCTTCGGTGCGTTCCTTGAAATGATAGGCGTCGAATTCGTGCAGCTTGAGCGGATAATTGACGTGGCAGATTTTCAGCTTGGAAAGCAAATCCAGATATTCCCGAATGCCTGTGGGGCCAACCAGCGTCAGTTCTTTTTGGCGGTTGTCCAACGCCATCGAAGACAGCAAGCCCGGCAAGCCGTTGAAATGATCGCCGTGCAAATGCGAAATAAAAATGCCTACCAATTTTTGCGGCGACAACCCGGCGCGCGCAATCTGCATTTGCGTGCCTTCGCCGCAATCAAACAACCACCACTCGCCTTCGCCGACAACGGCCAGGGCGCTGACATTGCGGTGCAACGTAGGTTTACCAGAACTGGTACCAAGAGGAATGATTTTCATTACCGGAAGAGAATACGGAACAAACGGAAATAACGGAACAGACGGAAAGCTGTATGCAAAAATTTCCGTTCATTCCGTTATTTCCGTTTGTTCCGTTATCTGTTTTTCGCTTTCTTCAGAAGCCTTTTTTACCAGCCGAGAACCCGTTTTCCCGGACCGTCCCAACGACTGAGAACGACTTTGTTGTGCGTGTAAAAGTGAAAGCCTTCGGTGCCCTGAATGTGCAAATCGCCAAAGAACGACTGGTTCCATCCAGTGAAGGGGAAAATTGCCATCGGCGCTGGCACGCCGACGTTAACGCCGATCATGCCGCAATTGGCATAACGCGCAAATGTGCGCGCCGCACCACCGTCACGCGTAAAAATCACCGCGCCATTGCCATATTGCGATTGGTTGGCCTGGGCAATGGCGTCGCTCAAATCTTCCATGCGCATCA
>JAEUQN010000412.1 GCA_016789725.1 Blastocatellia bacterium
GGAAAGCCTCGGCCATTCGAAGTATCCCTCGCCCACCAGCGCGCTGACAAATGGCAGCCCGAGTTCCAGCGGCGGAGTCACCGGTTGATAGAGCGTCGCGGCATCGGCTTCCGCCGTCTCCAGCAACTCCCGCCGCTTCGATGGACCCCACAGGTGACGGAACCCGACCGTATCCGTCGGCGCGTGCTTCTGCTTGCGGATGAGCGTTGCGATGGCCGTGCCGACCTGAATGCCCTCGCGATTGTGCTCGGTCGAGAAGATCGAGGGATCGGGCGCGCCGTCGGGCGTCGTCTTGCCGGTCTTGTATTTGTCGCCATTCAGGCAGTCGATGCGGATCGCGTCATAGGCTTCCAGATAGCGCTCGCGCATGGCGGTGAACGAGAGCCCGTCCAGCCAGGAATAGTTGGAGATGAAGCAGACGATGCCCTCGCCCCCGTCCTGCCAAACCGGCGTCGGCTCATCCAGCAGCGTCGTCTTCTCCACCGTCATCTTCTGGACGATGCGCCGCTCGGCCATGCGGAAGAAGCGCACATAGAGATCGTTGAGCCCTTGGCCCTCGGGCTTGCGCACCTTTTTCGACCGCTTGTAGGCATCGGTGAGCGCGCGCTCTTCCTTGCCCTCGTTGACGCCGGCAAAGCCGTTATAGGGCGGGTTGCCGATGACCACGAGGATCGGCGCGCCCTGCTTCACCTTGTCGGCGCGCGAGCGCTCCTCTTCCAGTTCGGGGAAGGGGAGTGGCTTGGTGACGTGCGGTTCCCAGCCGGTGAGAGCGTTGGTCAGGTAGATGCCGGCCCGCTCGGTCGTCCCGTCCAGCGTC
>JAEUQN010000413.1:0-275 GCA_016789725.1 Blastocatellia bacterium
CACCCTGTTCGTGCACAAGGGCACGGGCGATTATCTTCAGGATTCGCTGGTCAATGCCCGCGTCATCGCGGCCGTGGGCGAGGAAGGCGTCGACGCCTGGGACGAGAGCCGCAAGGCGGAGTTCCTGGGCGAAGGCTACGATCCCGAAGAGTTCGAGATGGTCACCGACATTCTCGACGTGTGGTTCGATAGCGGCTCCACCCACGCCTTCGTGCTCGAAAGCGGGCGCTGGCCGGAACTGCGCTGGCCCGCCGATCTCTATCTCGAAGGTTCCG
>JAEUQN010000413.1:285-817 GCA_016789725.1 Blastocatellia bacterium
CGCGGCTGGTTCCAGTCTTCCCTGCTCGAAAGCTGCGCCACCCGTGGCCGCGCGCCGTTCGACGCGATCCTGACGCATGGCTTCACCATGGCCAGCGACGGACGCAAGATGTCCAAATCGCTCGGCAACACGGTCGATCCGCTGAAGCTGATGGAAACCTATGGCGCGGACATCATCCGCCTGTGGGCGCTCTCGGTCGATTTCACCGAGGATCACCGCATCGGCGACGAAATCCTCAAGGGCGTCGCCGACCAGTACCGCAAGCTGCGCAACACCTTCCGCTATCTCCTGGGCGCGCTCGACGGGTTCGAGTGGGAGGCCGAGGGCGTGGACACGGCGGCCATGCCCGAGCTGGAACGCTATATGCTCGACCGGCTGTGGCATCTCGATGCCGCGCTGCGGGCCGCGATCCATGCGTTCGATTTCAACAGCTACACCCGCGCGCTGATCGATTTCTGCAACGACGATCTGAGCGCCTTCTACTTCGATATCCGCAAGGACCGGCTCTATTGCGATGCGCCGGCCGATCCCG
>JAEUQN010000414.1 GCA_016789725.1 Blastocatellia bacterium
GATCCCGCGGGCCAGATCGACGACCGGCAGGGCATTGAAATTGGCGACCACACCGCGCAACGTATGCGCCAGCCGCCGGCCAAGCGGCGCATCCCCGTCGGCCAGCGCCCGGCGCAGCGCCGCAACGTCGTCGTCACAGCTCTCCAGAAACAGCGGCGCGATGATGGCGACGATCTCGGGATCGGCCTTGCCGATGGCCGCCGCATAGTCGAAATCCACCGGGCGGGAATCCGTTGCTGCACTGGTTTCGGCAATCGCCGCAGCGATCGGGGCAGGTTCGGCGCGGCGCACCGGATGCAGCAGCTTGAACAGATCATCGGCCTTGATCGGCTTCGCGATGTAGTCGTCCATCCCGGCATCAAGGCAAAGTTCGCGATCGCCCTGCATCGCATTCGCCGTCATCGCAATGATGCGCGTCCGGCAACCCGCCATGCGCAGCCGCTGGGTCGCCTCCAGCCCCCCCATCACGGGCATCTGCAAATCCATCAGGATGACGTCGAACCGATCCGCAGCCACCCGTTCGATCGCTTCCTGGCCATTGCCGGCGACGGACACGTGATGTCCCCACTTCTCGAGCAGGGCAATAGCCAGCCGCTGGTTGACCAGATGATCCTCGACAAGCAGGACCCGCAACTCTTCGCGCGTCTCGCGCAGCGAATGGCGGGTCACGAGATCTGGCGACTCGGCATCCGGCAGCGGAGCGCCGAGGACGCTGTGCAGCCCGGCTAGCAATTCCTGCTGCACCACCGGCTTGCTGAAGTAGGCGGCAATGCCGAGTTCGCGGCACTTCTCGGCATCGCCCCGGCTGGCGCCCG
>JAEUQN010000415.1 GCA_016789725.1 Blastocatellia bacterium
GTGTGCTCGCGCGAGACCTCCGATGAATACTTGCCCGTTTCGGCCTTAAGCGACGACGTTCGCCGTCTGGTCGAAGCGAATGCACAGGACTCCGAAGGTATTCAGACGATCTGCGCAAGGTGCATTCGGTTGTTCGAGCGAGCCAAGGATCAGATCGTAAAGGACGCCGCTGTTCAAAAGGACGGCTCGCACGTACTCTCGACACCGCTCCGGCTCGATGCAGATGAGAGATTTACAGGAAAGGGCGTTACGATAGCTTTTCTCGATTCCGGTTTCTACCCGCACCAGGACCTTACGACACCGCGAAACCGGATCGTAGCATATAAGAATTTGCTCGATCAGGATGGTCGGCTCGACTCGCTTTTCAAGCCGGATGTGGCAAGCTGGCATGGAATGATGACCTCGGTCGTCGCCGCCGGCAACGGCTCGCTTTCCAACGGTTTCTATCGCGGATTAGCTCCCGATTCGGATGTTGTCCTGGTAAAACTCGCACGAACCGGCCGCATCACGGACGACGATATCCGCGTCGGCCTCGAATGGGTCCTAGAGAACCGAAAGAAATATGGTATTCAGGTAGTTAACATTTCGGCAGGCGGCGACGATGAAGAGAGCTATCTGCATGACCCGCTATCGCAGGTCGTCGAAGAGTGTTCGGCCGAGGGAATAACGGTTGTCTGCGCGGTCGGAAATGCAGGTCATTTGCCTAACCATCCCGTGGTTCCTCCTGCAAGTGCTCCTTCCTGCATAGCTGTTGGCGGACTCGATGATAATAATTCGATCAATCGTGCAAGACGCGGTATGTACCGTTCTTCTT
>JAEUQN010000416.1:0-238 GCA_016789725.1 Blastocatellia bacterium
CCTTTGCCTTTTTGCCACTTTTTCAGCGAAGCGGATTGTCCCAACGCCAGCCAGCCAATGGCCATACCGGCAACAAGCGACACAAGTACGAGCGTCAGTGTTCGTTTCATTGGCGATTCCCCTGCGTTATTGCGCTTGTGAAGCGGCGGCTTCTTGCAAGGCGACAAACTGATTGCGGTTGCGCCGGGCGCTGAAATATTGATCGGCCAGCACCCCGAACAGAATCACGATGCCCATC
>JAEUQN010000416.1:248-805 GCA_016789725.1 Blastocatellia bacterium
GAAGTATCAATGCCAAGCAAGTTCACCAGATTGCGCAGCACCTGCAACAATGCCGTGCCGATCAAAATGCCGACCACGGAGCCTTCGCCGCCGCGCAAACTGCAACCGCCCAACACTGCGGCGGCAATGCCATACAGCTCATAAAAGTTACCGTGCGCGGCAGGCGAAACGGAGTTTGTATAGAACGCGATGATGATGCCCGAAATCGCCGTCAGCACTCCGGCCAGCACATACGCCAAGGTGATGATGCGTTTGGTGTTGATGCCGGAATAACGCGCGGCTTCTTCGTTGCGCCCGGTGGCAAACAGATAACGGCCATACACCGACCGATGCAAAAACACCCACATCACGGCGCTGATGACCAGCAACAGAACAAACGGCATCGGCACGCCAAACAGGTTTCCGCTGGCCAGATAGCGCAAACTTTCAAAACCAGCCGCATTGCCAAATCCTTTGGTCGAGTCTTTGGTAATAAAACGCGCGACACCGCGATACACCAACAATCCGCACAAGGTGACGATAAAAGGCTGAATCTTCATTTTGGTGATCAGCCAGCC
>JAEUQN010000417.1 GCA_016789725.1 Blastocatellia bacterium
CTCATGTGTCCAAAATCCGACAGGTCCCGTCCTTCAGTTGCACGGCACGGTATCCGGTGCGCACGCAGTCCGCAGCATCGAGTAGTGGATGGGAAGTGGAAAATTCACCGTGGTCCGACAGCAGGCGCACGCCGGCGATGCACAATTCGCCTGGGGTTCCGACCGGCGCAAGCTGGGTGCCGTTGAGCACGACAGTCACGACCGCACCGCGACGCAACTCAGTGCGTCTCGGCGAGTCGCCCAGCAGAGATGCCAGTTGCGGCAGCGGTGCCAGCTTCAGGCCGCAAAGCTGCGCGATTATCGCCACTCCATCGTCGAGCAATGCGTGCACCAGTGCCGCGCCATCGATTTCGATCAGCAGCAACTTGCCGGAACGGTGCTGCAGATGCGTGCGGAGTTTTCCGCGCAGGCGGCAGCCAACAACTTCGCGCGGCGCCGTCGACGCAGGGGGAGTGAGTTCGGATAGCGCAAGGTCACCCGTGCCCAGCAGCACGGACACGCCCGCCGATCCGCATAAGAAGCGCCGCCGCAGATTGTTCGCTGCGCGCGGCACGATGTATGCCGTCGCGCCCCGATCGAGTGCGGCGAGCAGGGTCGCCAGCGCATCCGCATCATCATGTTCAATGATGCCGACACAGTGTTGCGATCCAAGGCCGCGCGCAGCGAGCGCATCAGCCATGCGGTGCACCGTTGACAACGGCCCATCGGATGCCCCGTCGTCGCACACGACGGCGTCGTCGCCACTTGGTGCTGCCGCCGACAGCGGTACGGCATAACGCGCACGATCCCACGGTGTGACGAT
>JAEUQN010000418.1 GCA_016789725.1 Blastocatellia bacterium
AGAACGACAAGAAGGTCTACCTGTCGCGCAGCGGGATCACGCTCGAGTTCGACGACAAGAAGAAGGCCGTGAAGCTCGCGACTCCGGGCGGCCAGAGCCTGGTGCTCGACGACAACGCAGGCAGCGTCGTGCTCAAGGACAAGAACGGCAACACGATCACGATGGACAACGACGGCATCGCGCTCGCGAGCTCGAAGAAGGCCGTCAAGGTCGAGGCCAAGACCGACCTCAAGGCGAAGGGCATGAACGTGGAGTTCGACGCACAGACCGGCTTCAAGGCCAAGTCGCAGGCCCAGGCCGAGGTATCGACCGGCGGCAAGCTGACCCTCAAGGGGTCGATCGTGATGATCAACTGAGGAGGACTAACTACCCATGCCCCCGGCCGCCCGAGCCAGCGATATGCACGTATGCCCGATGGTGACGGGCGTGGTGCCGCACGTCGGCGGTCCGGCGCTGCCGCCGGGCGCGCCCACCGTGCTCATCGGCGGCATGCCCGCGCTGCGCGTCGGCGACATGCTGACCTGCACGGGTCCGCCGGACACGGTGGTGAAAGGCAGCGGCACGGTGCTCATCGGCGGCGCTCCGGCCGCGCGGCTCGGTGACAGCACCGCGCACGGCGGCAGCATCATCGTCGGCTGCTTCACGGTGCTCATCGGAGGTTGATGTGGCCGACAACCAGCAATTCCTGGGGCGCGGCTGGGGATTCCCGGTGTCGTTCGGCAACCAGGGACACAGCGTCGTCATGGTCGAGGCCGAGGAGGACATCCGGCAGAGTCTCAATATCCTGCTGTCGACCAGCCT
>JAEUQN010000419.1 GCA_016789725.1 Blastocatellia bacterium
CGCCGGGCGCGTACGGATAGCTTTTCATTCCGTGATACGGCAATTCGCCTATGGTTTCCGGTCGCGCCGAATTGATGTCCATGTCTTTTCCAAAACCGTCAGCAAAGACCAGATACGTTCGTTTCCAACCCGCAGGCAAGGGCGGCAACCGGCGCGCGTCGAAATCCAGTTGAATTTCATCGCCGTTGCGCGTGATGACGTACATGTCATCCGCCGTCAGCAACAATTCGCGCACGTCACCGAAGCGGGTGTAATTGCCCAGATGCGCTTTCCACGGAGCAAACGGTTCAATCGTACGATAATCGTAAATCAGCGGCTTGCGTCCGTCGGGCGAGTATTCGCGCGGGAATCCTCGCCAACGCAAATTGGCTGCAACCGGGTCGAGTTTGGTGATTTTCGTCGGCGCGTTTCCGTCGGAGGCATCCACCAGAATCTGATCCCAGTAAATCCGCATGCTGGTGACGATGCGAACGCGGGAATCCGCGCAAAGGAATTTGCCGCTCAGATCAACCGTCATCGTTTTTGGCAATCCGGCGGGAAATCCCATTTGTGGAATCACCGTTTGCCATTGGCCAGCGGCGTTTTTGACTTGCAGGTAAGGCGGCACGAGTTTTTTGCCCGCCTGAGCCGCTGACAGGTTTGAGGTCGAATCGGCGTAATCAATCCACGCGGTCATCAACAACAACACCTGTTTGGCGTTTGTCACATTGCCCAAATCCAGTTCAATCGCATGTTCGCGCGCATAACCTTTGAACCGCAGCTTTTCAAACTCTTCGGGCGAACGCCGATCCACGTCTT
>JAEUQN010000041.1 GCA_016789725.1 Blastocatellia bacterium
TAAGGTCGCCCGCGAGCAAGGACAATGAGGATGCAGTGTCATAAGCAAAGTGGCCCGGTCTTTTGAAAGCGGAATTTTATTCGCCAATGGCCAATGTACCGGCGCACTGGCGGCTTTGCCGTCCGCCGCCGCATATTGCCAAAGCAAGGCCAGGCCGCTACTGATACCCGCGATCCACAATGTCCCAAAAATGAATTTGAAGAAGAGACTCCATTTCATGGCCTGATCCTTTTGTTGGGAAGGGCAAATAGCAACAATCACTATAAGTTATATCGGTGACACACCAGTAAACTTTAAATTGATTTTCATAAGAACTTGGTGGCAGGTTCGTGAGGCTAAGGCATTCTAGCCTCGCTGGTTCTTGAAAGGAAGCATTTTTTCTAGCCTCGATAGACTTAGTCCCTGGAGTTGCTGTGGTACAATCCCGGCTTATTCGTTCAGCATCAATTCACCCGGAGATTATTTAGTGAGCAAAGAAACACCCAACAAAATCATTTATTCGATGGTCGGCGTCAGCAAATTCTACGACAAAAAGCCGATTCTCAAAGACATTTACATTTCATATTTCTACGGCGCAAAGATCGGCGTACTGGGCTTGAACGGTTCCGGCAAATCGTCGCTCTTGCGCATCCTCGCGGGCGTGGACAAAGACTTCAACGGCGAAACGCATATTTCGCCCGGCTATACGATTGGGTTTCTGGAACAGGAGCCGCAACTGGACGAAACAAAACCGTCCGGCAAATCGTCGAAGAAGGCGCGCAGGAACTCGTTGATTTGCTGAAGGAGTACGAAGCGATCAACGAGAAATTCGGCGAGCCGATGGACGACGATGAGATGAACAAGCTCATTGAAAAACAGGGCGAAGTGCAGGAAAAAATTGATGCCGCCGATGCCTGGGATTTGGATTCCCGCCTGGAAATGGCAATGGATGCGTTGCGCTGCCCGCCGCCTGAGACTTCGATCAAAACCCTATCCGGCGGTGAAAAGCGCCGCGTAGCGATGTGCCGCCTGCTGCTCAAGAAACCCGACATTCTCTTGCTCGACGAACCGACAAATCACCTCGATGCCGAATCAGTCGCCTGGCTCGAACAGCATTTGCAACGCTACGAAGGCACGGTCATCGCTGTCACGCACGACCGTTATTTTCTCGACAACGTCGCGGGCTGGATTCTGGAATTGGATCGCGGCAAAGGTATCCCGTGGGAAGGTAATTATTCGTCGTGGCTGGAACAAAAGCGCAACCGTTTGCAGTTGGAAGAAAAAGCCGAATCAGATCGGCAAAAGACGCTGCAACGCGAATTGGAATGGATTCGCATGTCGCCGAAAGGCCGTCACGCCAAGGGCAAAGCGCGCCTTAACAACTACGAACAAATGCTGGCACAGGAAAATGAAAAGCGCGTCGAAGACCTGGAAATCTACATTCCATCTGGCCCGCGCCTTGGCAACATTGTGATCGAAGCCAACGAAGTCAGCAAAGCTTATGGCGACAATTTGTTGTACGAAGGAATGACGTTCAAGCTGCCGCCCAATGGCATCGTCGGCATCATCGGCCCGAACGGCGCAGGCAAAACGACGCTGTTCCGCATGATCTCTGGTCAGGAACAAGCCGACAGCGGAACCTTCCGCATTGGCGAAACCGCAAAGCTCGCCTTCGTAGATCAGAATCGCCCGCTTGATCCGAATAAAACCATTTGGGAAGAAATCACAGACGGGCAAGACCTCATCAAACTTGGCAACCGCGAAGTGAATTCCCGCGCCTACGTGGCCCGCTTCAATTTCTCCGGCACCGATCAGCAAAAACTCGTCACGATGCTTTCCGGCGGCGAACGCAATCGCGTGCATCTGGCGAAGATTTTACGCGAAGGCGCAAACGTTTTGCTGCTCGACGAACCGACAAATGATTTGGATGTGAACACGCTGCGCGCACTGGAAGAAGCATTAGAAAACTTCGCGGGCTGTGCCGTGGTCATCAGCCACGACCGCTGGTTTTTGGATCGCATCGCCACGCATATTTTGGCGTTTGAAGGCGACAGCAAAGTGGTGTGGTTTGAGGGGAATTATTCGGATTACGAAGCGGATCGCAAAGCGCGCTTGGGCAAGGATGCCGACCAGCCGCATCGGATTAAGTATCGTAGTTTGACGAGGGCTTAACGTCAAAGTCAGCGGCTGTGATTATGGATAAGGCAGTAATTGCAAACCTGAGATGAAGCGGAAATCGCGCTGGTTCTTGGTGATAAACGGTTCGTTATGTTCGAGTGCCGTAGCAGCAATCAGCGCATCCGCAATCAATAGATTGTGACTCAAGAAATATCGCTTCAGGAGCGTTACAGCACGATCTGAAATTTGGTCAGTGATTTGCAATAGCTGGTAGCGGTGGAGGAATTTCTCCAGGTTCGTAACTCCGCTTTGTTCCGGCAGCCAACGAGCAATTCCATTTGCGTCACGGCGCTGATCGCCAAATTAGAGCTTTTCTCAAAGCGCAGTAAGCAAGCTGTCGCATCGTGATCGCCCCGCGCCAGATCAATCAAAATATCGGTGTCCACGATGGTCAACGCCATGCTTTTATCCCCAATGTGTCTTGCGGACATTGCGCACCCAAGCGGAGCTGTCTCGCATATCTTCGCGGTCGCGCCACATCCCAACGAACTTTTCTTTGGTTAACTCTGGCAGCCGTGCAGGCTTTGAAGGGGGCGATGATTGATACCGCGTGCGCAAAAAGGCAAGAAAGTCTTGCAAATTGCGCTTGGCTTCCAGCGGCAACGCCTCAATTTCCCGCAGCATCTCTTCGTTTGTCATAATTTCCTCCGCCGCTATTGTCGCTGATCCACCCAAGATGTCAACGCGAGCCTCATCAGCCACGACCGCTGGTTTCTGGATCGCATTGCGACGCATATTCTGGCCTTTGAAGGCGACGGCAAAGTCGTGTGGTTTGAGGGGAACTATTCAGATTACGAAGCAGATCGCAAAGCACGGTTAGGGAAAGATACCGACTAACCGCATCGGATTAAATATCGAAGTTTGACGCGGGCATGAGTTGGAAAGTGAGCATAGTAAATCTAATTTAATAGCTAGGTCTTTCTTGTAAGGTTAGTTGCAGAGTTATTCCAATTTGATTGATTGTGCCCGCTAAGTTTTTCACAGGCATTATCAATTAACTGGACGAAATCGCGAGCATCAGAGAAGTAATTTCGGAACGCTAGTCTGACCTCTTCGCTTGTATCAGCACGGACAAGAACAATATCTTTGTGTGGCATCTTCTTTTCTAACTCGAACAAGGTGCGAAGTGCGTCAGTTGCATCCCTATAGCTTTTTATCTCAAGCTCCCCATTATCTGAAAAAATTAGGATTGCGTTACGTTTGCTTGAGATTCCACTTTCCGCTTGGTGTAATCTCCGTAATGTTTGAAGCAGCGAGAGTTCATTATCTAGCCTCAAAAACTCCTCAAGTACCTCTCGATCATTTTTCTCTGGAAATGGCCCATTAAGCTTTTCGTGTGCTCTGGCCAGTATCTCGCTTGCCAATGCCATTGCACGCTCATATCGCATATCACCTTTTTGGAACTTTGGCTGACTTTCCGTAATAAAGCCGATCACTTCTACAGCGGTTGCCCAGGCATGCTGAACAAGTGTTCGATATTGGATTTCGATATACAGTCCTGCCAAGCTCTTTCCAGTCTCGGAATTGACATCGTATTCATATACGTCATGAATCCCGCGATAACCCGTACTTTTCGGCGCTTTGATGTAATTATATTTGTCCGGTTCATTGCGTCGCTTGTGATTGAACCTTGCTGCATGAAAATTATTGCGAAACCTGTTTAGGTCGTTGATGTTCTCAAATATCAGCCTACAGCCAGCCACGTCATCCATTCTCGACAATTGCATGCCTGGGAACCGCTTAAGTTTGTCGAATATCGTTTTCTTACGCTTATGCCTTTGGGCAACCGTTATCTTTGTTCCTTTAGTGCGAAACCGCAATATGGACTGAAAAGTGTTCAGTACGCCACGATGTCCCGCTCGCCATTCTTCTATAACCTCGTAATCCTCAGGTGTAGCAAGACCATTGCGCACATTATCACCAGCACGTCCGACTCGTGACTTCGATCCGCCAGGGTATCCTACTGTATCGGTCATCTTTAACTCCTCTGTAAAACCCTTACTGTTCTAATTTGGCGCAAGCTCAAAGTAGCATCGCCTCAATGATCGCACTTACTGTCTGGGGCGATCAAGGACGACGATGAACTCTCCGATTCGGGTGATGTCGCGGAATTGATACCCGCTACTGATGGCTTCGGCTATTTCTTTTTCTGTGGTCGAATCGGTAATGGCGGCCAGCAATCTATACTCTTTCTTGTCTGAGCCAACCGGTTTTTCCAAGTCGCGCTCAAATAGGGTGGTGACGCCTCCCAGCCCGCTGGAGGTGGACAAATAATTGAAGCCTTTTTCCGCCATCTCCTGCATTTCTTTTTGCATCGTGTCCGTTCTCAGCGTTGCCAACAACTTATATTCATATCGCTGTTTTGCGCTTTTCTCGCTGGTGTCACGGATCATCAGGGTAAGCAAGCCGGGGGATGAACTGTGATAGCGAAACCCTTCTTTGGCGGCAGCGTTCATTTCTTCTTCCATCGTCGCCACTTTTTTGGTCGCCAGGAATTTATACTCCGGTTTCGGCGTGTTGGAGGCTGCATTCGTCGCGGGCGCAAGCTCACGCACGGTGATCAACGTCCGTTCTTCTTTGCGCATCATCAACCCACCTGCCGGGACAATCATCGAGAAGGCAGCCCGCTTGACGCTGTTGTCTACGGCACGCACCATCTCCATTGGGCGATACCCTTGCGCGACGACTTTGGCGAGTTCTTTTTGCAAAGTGCCTTCCAGTTTGACGGACAGGAACTGGTATTCAAATCGTGGCTTCGTTTCGCCTTGGGGTCGTTCCAGCAAGATCATCGTTTCCCCGCCGCTATTGAGCACATAATCCATCGCCACATCGCCTGCGCGGTACAGAGAGATGATTGAACGGAATTCATAGCCTTGTGAAATTGCCGCTTTAAATTCATCTTGCAGCGTTCCGATGCGTCGCGCCGCCAGCACTTTGTACTCATATTTGACTGGCTTATCGGTTGCCGATGGACGGCTCAGCAACGCGCCCAGGCTATTGCCTTGTAGGGCTTTGGGAAGCTGAAACAGACGCCATCCATTCGCCGCGTGGAGATTCAATTCTTTTTCCAACGTCGCTGTATTTTGCGCATTGATGAATTTGAATTCATCGGCAGATTGCGCACAGACTGATTGAAGAAAGAAGGTCACAATGAATAGCAGCGCAAAAAATGCAGGTTTGAATGTGTGTTTAGATCGCATAAATGAGGAGTCCTTTTCTGACGATTAAAAGTGAGGGGGCCGAGTTGTAATTATTCAGCCATTCGTTAAGAGGGCTGAAGTCACAACATAGCATGTTTTCAGGAAAAACTGTAAAAGGCCGCTCAAAATGAATGGGGCTAAAGGGCTAGCAAAAGGCCGTAGGGTTAATGAGCCAAATCAGAAGACGGAGCAGATCGCTCGGCAAAAACAAAAGGCGACAGTTCAGTTTGAACCATCGCCTTTTGTTGTATTGCCTGTGCGTGAATTTTAGAACTCACCCATGCCGCCACCGCCTGGAGGCATTGGCGGGCCACCAGCATTTTTCTCAGGAATCTCTGAGATCATGGCCTCGGTGGTCAGCATCAAGGAAGCAATCGAAGAAGCGTTTTGCAGCGCGGTGCGTGCAACTTTCGCGGGGTCAATAACGCCCGCTTTGACGAGATCGCCAAATTCTTCGGTTGCGGCATTGAAGCCAAAGTTTTCGCCTTTTTCGCTCTTCACGCGCTCAACGATGACTGCGCCTTCTTTGCCAGCATTTTCGGCAATCTTGCGCAGCGGTTCTTCCAACGCACGACGAATGATGTTGACGCCAATTTGCTCGTCTTCATCTTCGAGTTTCAGGCTGTCGAGAGCTTTTGCAGCGCGAACTAAAGTCACGCCACCGCCGGGAACAATACCTTCTTCCACTGCGGCGCGGGTTGCGTGCATTGCGTCTTCGACACGAGCCTTCTTCTCTTTCAGTTCGGTTTCAGTTGCAGCACCAACTTTGATGACAGCAACACCACCGACGAGCTTGGCGAGGCGTTCTTGCAGTTTTTCGCGGTCATAATCCGAAGTGGTTTCTTCGATCTGACGACGAATCGTCGCGACACGACCTTGAATGTCAGCATTTTTGCCAGCACCTTCAACAATCGTGGAATTGTCTTTGTCAATCGTGATCTTTTTGGCACGACCAAGGTCTTCCAGCTTGATGTTTTCGAGCTTGATGCCGAGGTCTTCGCTGATGACTTTGCCGCCGGTCAGAATGGCAATGTCTTCGAGCATCGCTTTGCGACGATCACCGAAGCCAGGAGCCTTGACAGCGCAAACTTGCAATGTGCCGCGCAGCTTGTTGACGACCAAGGTTGCCAACGCTTCGCCTTCGACATCTTCAGCCACGATCAAGAGCGGCTTGCCTTGCTTGGCGACTTGCTCCAACACTGGCAGCAGGTCTTTCATCGAGCTGATTTTCTTTTCGTTCAAGAGAATCAGCGCATTGTCCAGCACGCTTTCCATGCGCTCGGAATCGGTCACAAAATAAGGCGACAGGTAGCCACGATCAAATTGCATACCTTCGACGACATCAAGCGACGTGTCGAGGGATTTGGATTCTTCAACCGTAATGACGCCATCTTTGCCGACTTGCTTCATCGCTTCGGCAATAATGCCGCCGATGGTGTTGTCACCGTTGGCGGAAATCGTACCAACCTGTGCAATCGCATCACCTTTGACGGGTTTCGCCATCGCGCCAATGGCTTCGACAGCGCGGATGACGGCTTTCTCAATTCCACGCTTGAGCGCCATCGGATTGGCACCAGCGGCAACTGTCTTGACGCCTTCTTTGAAGATCGCACGCGCCAGAACGGTCGCGGTGGTGGTGCCGTCGCCAGCAACATCGCTGGTTTTGGAAGCGACTTCGCGCACCATCTGCGCTCCCATATTTTCGAGCGCGTCTTTCAATTCGATTTCTTTCGCCACAGTCACGCCGTCTTTGGTGATCGTGGGCGAACCAAATTTCTTATCAATAACAACGTTGCGGCCTTTCGGGCCGAGAGTGATTGCAACGGCATCGGCGAGCTGATTGACGCCGCGCAAAATCGCCTGACGTGAATCTTCGCCGTGAATAACTTGCTTAGCCATGTTTGTAATTCTCCTTCAGTAAAACTGATTGATGATTTCAAATTTCAAATCGTAAATTTGAAATCCTTACTTGCCCTTGCCTTTGGCAGCGCCTTCAATAATGCCGAGGATGTCGTCTTCGCGCATAATCAGGTACTCTTCGCCGTCCAGCTTTACTTCCGTTCCAGCATATTTGCCGAACAGCACTTTGTCGCCAACCTTAACGGTCAATTCAATTCGGTTGCCGTTTTCAACTTTGCCAGGACCAGCAGCGATGACTTCGCCTTCCTGGGGTTTTTCTTTCGCGGTGTCAGGAATGTAAAGACCTCCGCGCATCTGCTCATTTTCTTCTAATCGCTTCACAATCACGCGATCTTGAAGTGGTTTAATTTTACTTGCCATTTAAATCTAACTCCTTTCGATTCTGTTAGAAAAGAAGATGTAGTGAACCTAGCCTGCACGCGCAGAACCATCGGTTCAGTTTGTCAAAAGTCATTCATAAGAGCGTTGGAAAATATGAACTGCATAGGCTTATTAGCACTCACTAAGTGAGAGTGCTAATTATAGAAATCCATTGCGGGTTGTCAATGGGAGAAATTTGTTCAGCACGAAAAAAATGCCGAATCGGTCGCGCAGTCTGTCTCAGGGAAGAGGCCCTAAGGTTCCCTGTGGCTCCGCACCGTTCGGCACTTTAGTCGCTCGCTAATTTTGGCTTAACTTTTCTTCTCGAACTTCTTTTCTTTCAGCTTCTCGTTGAATTTCACTTTATTGACTTTCAAATCTTCCATTAATTGTCCATTGCTGATTTTTGTAATGTGGTGTGGCAATTGAATATTGCCTACTTGCTTGTATTCGGCAAAGAACACCTGCACATTAACGAAAGCGGGTTCCTGCGCTTCGCGTGCATCAGTAACATCGGGCGGACGCGGAGCCGCTGTGCGATAGACAAACCCCGCCGGAAGATGCGACTGCTGGTCAATTAAGAGCCACATGACAAAATTGTCCACGCCCGTCACTCGGACAACATCAGCCTTTCCATCTTTAGTAGGCAAGTCGCGTTCGTAAAGGTATTCGACGGAAAGATTGGCAGGCGCGGTCATAAACCATGAGAGCATCATGTAGTTATAGTCATTGCGCACCATCTTCTCCATTCCAGCACCACTAAAACCGCCCATGCTCCCGGCGTTAGGTCGCCCACCACCAGGAGGCATCCCACCTCCGCCGCCCATTCCTCCACCTCGACGCCCGCCGCCTCCGCCCATTCCTCCACCGCCACCCATACCGCCTCCGCCGCCCCCCATACCTCCTGCGCCGCCCATACCGCCGCCCATGCCGCCTCCGCCCATTCCACCCTCTCCACCAAAACCGCCGCCAGCCATACTAGGCATCTTGCGATCTGTCCATACCTGGTCGCCATTGACACATTGAATTAAGGTCAGGCCCATATCCATCGAAGCCGTGCGGAGATACTTATCCGGCATCATCATTTCAATTTTCAAATCACCTTGCATGGGACGTCCCATCATCACATTTTTAAATTTGCCTTCGATGACAAGACTCTGGAAAGCTTTCAAATTTGCTTCGCCGCCAATTGCTTCGCGTGCTTGTTTGAGGAGGTCCTGGGCTTTTGCAACATTCGCATCCTGAGCAAATGTTTTTGTGGCAAGTGTCAGCAGCAGGAACAGAAACAGGGCTTTCATCAGGGGGCGCATAAGTTGATCTCCGGTCGGATAATAGAAAGCAGCCTGATTGAAGACGACGCTCTCACGATTTTCTTAATCGTCTTCAATCAGGCTACTTTTTTTCGGTTGCTGAACGATGAATACGCGATTGCATTCATCGGGAAGATCATGCCGGATGCTCTCGTCGGAATCTTCAAGAAGAAGCAAAGAGTTTGTAAAGGATGTAAAGATTCAGGGACGAGAGTTCACTCTCTTCAATTACTTCAATTTTAATTTCAAAAGCCAATCCTGGGCCGTTGGTGCGCGGAATTTGCCATCTGCCTGAATTGCAGCTCGCCACAGCCCTGTACGCGGATCAAACCATTCGCCTCGTGCGGAGACATTGATTGTAATCTCGCCACCAACCGGCAAATAAATGACCGCTACATCGCCTCTCAACGTTTTAGCAGCAGCCATAAATTTAGCAGGCTCGGATGCCTGTTTTGTAATCAGCGAGGCGTCCGGGCGTAATTCCCACCATTTCAACGAGGCAAAGAACTTATGTAAAAATTTCATTTGCTGGCTGCCGGGCAAATTCATAGCCTCAGACCACGGCTTGGCGATGCCTGTGCCTTTGTGTAACAACGGCTCTTTCGCTTCGACTTCCCAACTCCAAATACCATGTGCTCCATAGGTCACCCCAGCCGTTGGCGCATTCAATAAGCTCCAATAACTTGCCCGGCGTACAGAAAAATCGGAGTGCCGTAGTTTGGAATGATAAGAGACATGATCTTCGTAAGGCGGTTCGAGGTTAATGAAGGGGCGTTTAGTAAATTGCTTCGCTTCTTTGGCGATAGGGCCGGAGTGAATCCAGTTTAGAGAGGCATCGTTATCCCCATGTCCGCTTTGATAGCCAATAATGTCGAGCCATTTGTCATCTTTGTAAATCTCCGTATAGCTTTGCATGCCTTGCGGGTGCATCACGATGGGCGCATGCGGTTCATCGCCGAAAACCTCCCGGCAAATCCGTCGCCATTTTTCTCCATTTGCGTCCCGATACGTCGTGTCCCCCGCTGGAATCCATACGACATGATGAGCACCATAGCGAGCGATCAAATATTTTTCCAACAGAATCGCCTGATCTTCAGGCAAATACCAACCGGGATTTTCGTCACCCCGAATCGCCCAAAGCAGTACTGGAATTGCCAACAATCCTTTGGCATTGAGCGCATCAATCCGCGCATCCATTCGTTTGAAAAATGCTGGATTGATTTGGATTTTTTCTTTGCCGGTGAAAGCCACTTCGCCTTCCAGATTGCCGGGCGCGCTGCGCCATTGTGTCGTGACAAATTGAATGGCCGTGAATTTCTTGGCAACGCGATCCTCTAAATATTTGTCCCAATCCTCTGCCTTCGATAATAATGCTCCATTCCAGGCCGTGTCGCCGAGCCAGAAGAAAGGCGTTCCATCGGCGTGTTCCAAATGGGAACCAGCTTTACTGACTTGCACTGCCCCGTGTCGAAAGAAGCGATTAATGTCTTTGGTTTTACGACAAACAAAAGAACCGCGTTGAGCATTCAATCCGGCATAATCAGGATAAGCAATTGTGCGAAAGCGCCACGTCCCAGCTTCATTGGGCATAAATCGCACGCGCCACGTTTTGCCCCCATCCCAAAAAGCGGACACTTTATGGCGTTTGCCGGTGGGAGAAATAAGGCGAACAATCAAGCCAATGCTTGGATCAGGACTGGTTTTGGGATCCGCTTCAAAAGCGCGTTCCCACCGCCCCCATAACGGTACGCGATTATTTTGCGCAAGACAGATCGGGGTGAGCAACAAACAAACAAAGACGATCAATACATAATTAGTTTTCATAACGCTTTGGAAAAGTAATGTCGGTGAACTGCCTGCTATTGTGCCAGCATTCGTAATTTCTGCAAGAACCTGGATTGCGACAGGCTCTAACTTACAACTAAGATTACCCCATGGATTTAACTCAACCGCTTAAAGAATTAGTCGTGAACGTTTCCGGCGCAATCGGTGCGGTATTGATTGATAACGAAGGCGAGGCCATCACGCATTTTAATATCCGAGGTGCTGACGAAAATGAACGTGTCCGCTTGATCAGTGCCTATCATCGCATTTGGCTCAGCGATTGCCAGAGTCTGACTCAGAAAATGAAGCTCGGCGCGATGGATCATTTGATTCAGCGTTATGAAACGGGAACCGTAATCGTGAAATCGCTCAAAGGCAATCACGCCTTGGTCTTAATCGGCGAGAAGAATTTATTTCTGGGCCAGGGATTGTTGCGCCTGAACCAGATTGCGGAACTGATTTCTGAAGATTTGTGAAGATCGAATTCCTCAGCAAGCTTGCAGTTTTTCGGCTTGTGCTTTACCTCTGTCAATTCAACCATCAATTCGCACCGGAGAAAAACCATGACTGACCCCATTTTCGGGACCAACGATCCCAATCTTTTTTCTGTTATCACCAAGCAACGCGGCCCGGCTGGCAGTCTACCGCTGACGCCTTCTGATCTGCTGGATCGTCCGAGCGGCGATATTTTTGGCTGGAGTCAGGACGTCGGCATGGGCTGGGAACCTTCGCATCTTGGTCGCCCCGAAGTCTTGATTTTAAGCACCCAGGGCGGTATTCGCCTGCCCGACGGCCAACCGCTCGCACTTGGCTATCACACCGGGCATTGGGAAGTTGGATTGTTGATGCAGGCCGCTGCTGAAGAATTGCGCCGCGTGGATTGCATTCCGTTTGCAGGCTACTGCACCGATCCATGCGATGGCCGTTCACAAGGTACGACCGGGATGTTCGATAGCTTGCCCTATCGCAACGATGCGGCAATAGTGCTGCGCCGCTTGATTCGTTCGCTGCCGACGCGACAAGGAGTGATCGGCGTTGCAACCTGTGACAAGGGGCTTCCGGCAATGATGATGGCACTCGCAGGCACACTGGATTTGCCAACCGTCTTAGTCCCCGGTGGGGTCACACTTCCAGCCAGCGACGGCGAAGACGCGGGTAAAGCGCAAACCATCGGCGCACGGTTTGCCAATCAGCAAATTACGCTCGAAGAAGCTTCCGAAATCGGTTGTCGAACCTGCGGATCGCCCGGCGGTGGTTGTCAATTTTTAGGTACTGCGGCAACCTCACAGGTCATCGCCGAAGCCCTTGGCTTAGCTGTCCCACATAGCGCGCTCGCGCCGTCGGGGCAGCCTATTTGGACAGATATTGCGCGCCGTTCCGTCACCGCCTTTTTGCAGCAGAAATCCCTCGGACTCTCCACCAAATTCATCGTCACACCAACTGCTATTCGCAATGCTATCGCCGTGCATTCGGCGTTTGGCGGTTCGACAAATTTGTTGTTGCACGTACCTGCGATTGCGCAGGCGGCGGGACTCGAGGCGCCTGCGGTCGAAGAGTGGATTCAAGCCAACAAACAAGTGCCGCGTTTAGTGGATTCCCTGCCCAACGGTCCGCATCCGACGATCCGTGTGTTTCTCGCGGGCGGTGTGCCTGAGGTGATGTTGCATCTGCGACGATTGGGATTGCTGGATGGCAGCGCGTTGACGGCCTTTGGGGAACCGCTGGATCGGATGCTTGATTGGTGGGAAGCGTCAGACCGCCGTCGCATCCTGCGCGAACGATTGCTTAGCGAAGACGGCATTCATCCTGACGAAGTGATTATGAATCCCGAACAAGCCCGCATCAAAGGTTTGAGCAGCACCGTGACTTTCATCAAAGGGAATCTCGCTCCCGAAGGCGCGATTGTCAAAAGCACAGCGATTGCACGTTCGATGATTGGCGATGATGGGGCATATCGGCTGACCGGTCCGGCGCGCATTTTCACCAGCGAACGCGCGACGATTGCGGCCATCAAAAGCCAGGGCGAAGACCGCATTAAAGCGGGCGAAGTGATTGTCTTGATTTGTCGCGGCCCGCTCGGCACAGGCATGGAAGAGGTTTATCAAATCACGTCGGCGCTGAAATATATGCCCTACGCGAATTCGGTCGCGCTCATCACCGATGCCCGTTTTTCCGGCGTATCCAGCGGCCCGTGCATCGGCCACGTCGGCCCCGAAGCGTTGGCGGGCGGCCCCATCGGCAAATTGCGCGATGGCGATTTGGTGCGCGTCATCATTGACACAGTGAAGCTGGAAGGCTCGATTGATTTGGTCAATGAAAATCACGCGCCGAACGATGCAGAACTTGAACGTCGCACGAGTCGTGTTGATCTCGCGGCTGATCCTGCATTGCCTGCTGACACTCGACTCTGGGCCGCCTTGCAAAATGCCAGCGGCGGCGCGTGGAAAGGCTGCGTCTACGACGTGGATCGTATTATCAAAGTGTTGGAAGCGGGACAAAAAGCATTAGCCGCTCAATAACGTTTCACTCCTGCCGTAAGGCAATCAAGGGATCTACTTTCGTGGCGCGACGTGCGGGCAGGTAACAGGCCAACAATGCCGCCGCTGCCAGCACCGCTATCGCTGCACCGAACACCAGCGGATCGAACGGGCTGACGGAAAACAGGATGCCGCGCATCGCCCAGGCGACGAAGCCCGCCAGCACCAAACCAAATCCCAAGCCCAGACTGGTTAGCAACACGCCTTCGCGCAGCAACAGGCGCAGGATGTTGCGACGATCTGCGCCGAGCGCCATGCGAATCCCGATTTCGCGCGTGCGGCGCGCAACCATAAACGCATTGACGCCATAAACACCGATTAGCGACAGCAGCAACGCGACGCTGCCAAAGATCGCAAACAGGATCGCGCCCATCCGCAACAACCACATGCCAACGCTCGTCGTGAAATGAAAGCGCATGGACTTCGCCGCCAGCATCGGCAAGGTCGGATCAAGGCGATGTACTTCTTCGCGCACCACGCGGATCAGCCCGTCAACATTGGCCCCGGGCAAGGCGCGCACGTTGAGGTAAGCTTCCGAAAAGTAATGTTGGGCATAAGGCAGGAACACTTTCGGGCTGTCGTCCTGTCGCAGGAGTTCGTCTTTGAAGGGCGGCACAATGCCCACGACTTCAAAGAGTTCCTGCGGTCTGGCTCCGACCGGAATGTATCCGCCGGTCCCCCGATTGTCCGCATCGGAACCGCCTGCGAACTGAATCGTGCGGCCCATTGCGGATTCGCCCGGCCAGAGCTTTTCAGCCAACGACGCACTGATGATCGCCACCTGCGGCGCAGCGGCATCGGTAAATTCGCCGCTGCGAAATTCGCGCCCTTGCAACAAGGTGATGCCGAGCGTACGAAAATAATCTGCGCCGATGACGTTGTAATTGGCGGGCAGAGCTTTGCCCTGCGCAGGCGTTCCGGCACTTGCGGGCGGAGGGAATGGCATCCCGCCCTGTTGCACGCGCTGTCCGAAAACCAGTTCTCCGAACGGGGCACACAGTGACAAACTTGCGGCTTCCACGCCCGGCAACGTACTGACCCGCTCCGTCACGCGCCGATACAATTGCCGCACTTCGGTTTCGGTATACCCCGCCAGACTGCCGTCCAGACGCAGATAAAAACCGCGATCCAAATCAAAACCAGGATGAATGCCAATCGCCTGAATCGCGCCTCGGCTCGCCAAACCGGCGGCGACCAACAAACAGAGCGAAAGCGCGATTTGCCCCATTACCAGCACATGCCGGGTAGCGAACAAGCGGCGACGAGAGGCTTGCATATTTGTCCCGGCGCTTTCTTTCAACTCTGCGTTCAGATTAAACCGAACGGTTTTCAAGGCTGGTCCCAGCGCAAAAAACAGCGTCGCCAACAAACTAAATCCGAGCGTCGCGCCCAGCACACGCACGTCCGGCCACGGATTGAAGTCGAAGGAAAACGGAACCATTTGCAGCATCCAACCGATCAGCCTCTCCGTCGCCACCGCCGCGAGCACGATGCCTGCCAGACCGCCGAGCAACGCCAGCAAAAAGCCTTCGGTCAGGAGTTGCCGCACCAGGCGTCCGGCGCGTGCGCCCAACGCCTGTCGCACGGCAAATTCTTTGCGCCGTGCGGCTCCACGCGCCAGCAACATATTCGCCAGATTCAGGCACGCAATCAGCAACACCAAGCTGGAAAGTCCTTGCGCCAACACGCCAATCGTCGCAATCATCGCGCGATCATTTGACGGTGCCGTCGAAATCGCCATGCGCGGCAGCGGCGCAATCGTAAGGAGTTGGTCGTGATTCGCGCTCGCGTAGGCGTCGGCAAGTTGTTTGCTGACCACTTGCAACCGCGCGTTGACGGCTTCCATCGTAACGCCTTGCCTCAAGCGCCCGACAATCATCAGGTCGTGCCAACTGCGATCTTGCAGTGATTTGTTTTCCGGCAACGCGAACGAAAGCGGCATAAACAGGTCAGGCGAGAAAAACGCATTCGTGCCGGTGAAGCCTTGTGGAGCGATGCCGACGATATTCACGACGCGACCATTGACGCGCATACTTTGCCCGATGAGGTTCGACTGAGCGCCGTGTTGTTGCCACCAGCGATAACTGACAATCGCAACCGGCGCAGGCTGTGTTTCTTCTTCCGGCAAAAACGTGCGCCCTTGCGCCAACTGCACACCGAAAACAGAGAAGTAATTGGCGCTGATTTTGACCGCTGTGACCGAGCGCGTCATCTCGCCTTCGGTCACGCCCGCATTCAAAAAACTGATTGCCAGCACGTCTTCAAACACATCTCGCTGTGCGCGCAGATCGGTATAATTCGGATGTGAGAACGAACGGTATTCATCTGTACGCTTGGTGTCTTGCGAATAGATGCCGACCAATTGTTCCGGCTCGCGCCCTGAAATCGGTTTCAGCAGCACCGCATTGATTAAGCTGAATACCGTCGTGTTCGCGCCGATGCCGAGTGCCAGCGTCATCACGGCAATCAGGGTGAAGCCTTTGTGTTTACCGAGCATCCGCACGCCGTAGCGTAAGTCTTGTAACATCTCGTCCTCCCATCGTTGCGGCTGCAACCAGAGCGCATCCCAAAACGCGCCCACACTACGTCGCAGCAAATCCAGTTTGTTTGGTAAATTGAGCTTGTCCCAATCGGCCAACATCGTTTCCCGATAGTGTAATTCGGCTTCCCACTCTTGTCGCCAATCGGCGCGTAGTCGTTGCGGAACAATTACGCCGATCAATGCAATCAGCCAGAGCCAAAAGCGAAAACGCATGGGGTGCTTCGAATGGTTCATCGGCTTCACTGGTGCCGTAATGCGACGAGCGGATCAACCTGTGTCGCGCGTCGTGCGGGCAGCCAACAGGCCAGCAGCGCGACGAACGTCAAGAGCAGTGCGACGCCGAAAAACGTAAGCGGGTCGGTCGCGCCAATGCCGAAGAGAAACCGTTGCAAGACGCGTGTTGCCACCAGCGCCAGCGCCAACCCTGCGCCCGCGCCAAACAGTGTCAGCCTCAAGCCTTGCCCGACAATCAGGCGCAGCACGTCGCGCCGTTCAGCGCCGAGCGCCATGCGCACGCCAATCTCGCGTGTGCGCGCGGCAACCGCATATGACATCACGCCGTACAGCCCCACGCTGGCGAGCAGTAAGCCCAGCAAGCCGAAAGCTCCCACCAGCCGTGCGCCCATTTGCATCGGCCAGAAAGTGAACGCAATAAATTCGTCAAGCGTCTTGATGTCCTGCGCGGGTATGTTTTCGTCCAGCGCCTGTACTGCTTGCCGCAGGGCAGCAAACAATGCTTGCGGGTTACCGTCAGCGTGAACCAGCAGTGTTACTCGTTGGGAATGCTGCTGCGCCAGCGGGCGATAAGTAACAGCACGTAGCCTTTGGTCATCAAGGCGGATGAGCGTGTCTTTCACGACGCCAACGATTTCACAGGGTTGAGCATTTGACGCAGTGTCGCCGAAGCGCAAGCGTTTGCCAATCGGGTCTTCGTTCGGGAAGAAGCGACGCGCCATCGTTTCGTTGATGATCGTCACCGCAGGCGCATTGGCCGAATCCTGCGGCGTGAAATCGCGTCCGCGCACGAGCGGCGTACCGAGGGCGCGGAAATAATCGAGGCCGATGAGTTGCGCGGCGACGTTCAGATTGCGGGCATCAGGCGGCGTTGCGCGCCCGTCAATCGCTACCTCTTCAGTCAACAACATGAAACCCATCGGCAGGTAATTCGCCATCGTTGCCGCTTGCACGCCGGGCAGCGCGCGCACGCGCTCCGTCAGTTGGTGAGCGAACTCGCGCCCTTTCGCCTCGTCGTAGCCTTGTGGTTCCAAATAGAAAGAGAGCGCCATCCGATTTTCGGTTTGAAAGCCGGGATCAATTTTCTGCATCTGCTGCAAACTGCGGATGAACAGTCCCGCAGCAATCAGCAAAACCAACGACACCGCAAGCTGCGAAACAACCAGCGCGTTGCGCAAATTGAAGCGCCCGTGCTGCTTCCCTGCGCCCGTCTCGTCCTTCAACGCTGGAACGACCTCCGGCTTCGAGGCGGCCAGCGCAGGCACCAGGCCAAAGAGCAGGCTCACCAACAGCGCGAGCAACAGCGTGAAGCCCAACACGGACGCATCCAACCGCAAATCCAGGTTAAAGCCCACTGCCCCCGGCACTGGCGGTTTGAGCGTCATCAGCACGCGGTTGACCCAAAAGGCCAGCAGCAATCCTGCGCCCGCGCCCAACAACCCAAGCAGCAAGCTTTCGGTCAGCATTTGACGCACGAGCCGGAAGCGGCTGGCCCCCAATGCCAACCGCACCGCAATTTCTTTGCGCCGGGCCGTGGCCCGCGTCAGCAATAAGTTCGCCACATTCGCGCAGGCGATCAGCAACACGATGCTGACTACCACGAACAGCAGTGTGGCGGCTATTTTCGCGCGCCGCTGCAAAGACGGAATGCCCAGTCCCTGCGGCTGCTCAAGCTTGAGTGAACGGTCTTCATTTGCGCGGCGTTGGCGTGCGGTGGGAGGCGGATCGGCCAGATCGAGTTGCCGGTTGATCGTTTCGAGCGCCGCTTGCGCTTGCACGACGGATACGCCGGATTTGAGCCGTCCGATGGCGGCAAAGAGTTGCTCGTGGCGGTTGGAAAGACTGGTCTGATATGCGGGACTCACCTGCGTCAGCATTGTCAACGGCAGCCAGAAATCGGTGGGGAACATCTCCCTGATTCCGTTGAATCCGGCAGGCGCAACGCCAACGACGGTGTACTTTTGTCGGTTGACCGTAATCGTCTGACTGATGATGTTTGGGTTGCTATTAAAGCGGCTTTGCCAGAAGCCATGACTAATCACTACGACCGGCTGCGTGTTGAGCGTGCGCTCTTCCTCCGGCAAGAAACCGCGTCCAAACACAGGCTGGATGCGCAGCACGTCGAAATAATCGCCCGACACCAGTTCGCCGCGTACCACTTCGCTATGGCTGCCATTGCCGAAGCTCAGCTCGGCGAAATGCGACGCTGCCAGACCCGACAACACTTCATTGCGCTCGCGCAGCGCCACAAAATCCGGGTAAGAAACTGGCCCTAAACTCATTCCTTCGCCCCGGTTGAATGTGACCAGTTGCTCAGGCTGCGGTACGGGCAGCGACCGGAACAACAGCGCATTCGTCAAACTGAAAATCGCCGTATTCGCCCCGATCCCCAGCGCCAGCGTCAGCACGGCAATCAAAGTGAAGCTGGGATTCTTCAGTAACATCCGGCAGCCATAACGCAAATCTTGCAACATCTCGTCCTCCCATCGTTGCGGCTGCAACCAGAGCGCATCCCAAAACGCGCCCACACTGCGTCGCAGCAAATCCAGTTTGTTTGGTAAATTGAGTTTGTCCCAGTCGGCCAACATCGTTTCCCGATAGCGCAGTTCAGCTTCCCATTCCTGCCGCCAATCGGCGCGTAATCGTTGCGGGACAATGACGCCCACCAACGCGATCAACCACAGATGGAGTCGGCCTTGTTTCTTCGTGACCGTGAGCAAACACCCGTCGTTTAGTTCCGCCAGCGTTGTGCGATATGCTTGCGCATGCGCCGTGCCTTGCCGTCGCAGCGTGTCGTAGCGTTCATCCAACCGCTGCAACAACTCCGTCACAAGCTCCGCCTCCCGTGCTGGACCAGGCCGCACGCGGGTCAACCATTGACTGATTTCTTCATCCCAATCGCGCATAGTGCAATGCCTCTAAAAATGTCACTCGTGCCTGAGCGCCGCCATCGGATCAATCTGTGTTGCTTTTCTGGCAGGCAGATAACATGCCAACAATGCGACCAACAGCAATAACGACGGGGCGGCAACGAACGTCGTCGGGTCGGTTGCCTTCACCCCAAACAATAACCCCGTCAACGCGCTCGTGAGCCATAATGCGGCGAGCAAACCGATGCCGATGCCGCACAGCGCAAAGCGCAGCCCTTGCCCGATGACCAGCCGCAACACATCGCTCGGTTGCGCACCGAGCGCCACCCTTGTGCCAAGTTCACGCGTGCGCAGCGTGACCGATTGCTGCATGACGCCGAAGATACCTACGGCGGCTAACAACAAAGCGAGCGCCGAAAACAGCGTCAACAACCACGTTTGAAAACGCCGTTGTGCGCCGGAGGCAGCGAACTGGCTTTCCAGCGTAGCGATCTGTGTGAGTGGGACGGTTCGATCAAGCGCGCGAATCTCATTGCGCACAACGGCGGCGAGTTGCGTGGGTTCGAGCGTGGTGCGAATCAGCAAGTTCATACGACGTGACGGGCTTTGCGCATGCGGGGTGAACACTTGCGCGACGCTTTGGCGTTCCAGACTCTGGCGGCGGATGTCACCAACAACGCCGACGACGGTTAGCCACGGCGCAGCCGATTGCACCGCGCCATGCTTAAAGCGTTGTCCCAGCGCCTCTTCGTTCGGCCAGAACCGACGCGCCATCGTTTCGTTGATGATGGCAACCGGCGGCGCGTCTGGCGTGTCCTGCACATCGAAGAAGCGCCCTTTGCGCAACGGTACGTGCAGCGTTTGAAAGAAATCGCCGCTGACCCCGTCCCCACTCAAAGGCACCCGTGCGGGTTCCACACCGTTCGCCGCATCGCGTTCCGTCGTAATCAGCGCATCCAGATTTCCCGATGTCAGAAAGTCATTGATCAGACCAGCAGATTCGACGCCTGGCAGCGCCGCGATGCGTTCGCCCACTTGTTGATAAAAGACACGGATTTGTTCGGGAGTACGATTAGACATCGGCGACAGCCCAAGCATCAGCACATTGGTCGAATCAAAGCCGGGATCAATGGCTTGTACGTGCAAAAAGCTGCGTAGCAATAATCCCGCGCCGGAAAGCAACAAGACGGCCAAGCTGAATTCCGCCACGACCAGCAACCCGCGCAAACGACGGCCACTGAGGCCGCCGCTCGCGCTCCGACCATCTTTCAACGCCGCACCGGGATGAGATTGTGAAACCTTCCAGGCCGGCAGTAACCCGAACAGCACGGCGGTCAAGAGAGAAACGACGACAGCGAAAGCCAGCACTTGTCCGTCAATCGCCACGCTGTCCAAATTGGCAACGTTCGGCGGGCTAAAGCGCAGCAGCAGCGGAAGGCCGAACCGTGCGATGAAAAGACCCACTGCACCTGCGAGCAAGGCCAGCAGCGTACTTTCCGTGAGCAGTTGCCGAATGAGACGCATTCTGCCCGCACCAAGCGCCATCCGAATCGCCATCTCGCGCTCGCGTGCCAAACTGCGCGCCAACATCAGATTCGCTACGTTAGTACACGCGATTAGCAGCACGAACACGACTGCGCCGAATAAAATCCACAGCGCCAACCGCACATTGCGTCCCGTCAATTGAAGCTGAAACGGAACGACATTCACGCCTAAATCTTTATTGGTGTCGGGATAAGCCTGCGCTAGCCGCTCAGCAATCACATTCATTTCGGTTTGCGCTTGTGTGAGAGTTACGCCTGCCTTGAGCCGTCCGATGACACGCCAGAACCCTCTATCGCGCTTGTTTTTTTTCTGCCTCTCCCGCCAGCGTCGGTCGCCAGACCTGCGCGGCTTGATCAGGAAATTGAAAGCGCTCCGGCATCACGCCAACCACCTGCGCCTGCGCCCCGTCGATTTCTACCATTTGCCCACCATCCTTGATGATGTCTGGCGACGCACCAAAGCGGCGTTGCCACAGGCCATAACTCAAAACCACGACGCGCCGTTGCTCGTCGTCCGCTGTGAACGTTCGACCCAACAGAGGCGCGGCGCCCAGCACTGAGAACAGATTTGCCGAAACACCCACACTCACGACTGGCTCCGGTTCTGCCGCACCGGTCAGCGTCACCACCGTCGGATCGAAGATCGCAATGTCGGCAAACGATTGGCTCTGACTGCGCCAGTCGGCAATGTTGGCGTACGCGGATGATCGTTCCTTGATGTTGCGCTGCGGCGACTCAGTCCAGAGGAAAACCAACTGCTCCGCGTCTGGATACGGCAGCGGGCGCAGCAGCACCGCATTGACTACGCTGAAAATTGTGATGTTCGCGCCGATGCCGATTGCCAACGTCAACACGGCGATCACAGTAAAGCCGGGATGCTTGAGGAGCATTCGCACGGCATACCGTAAGTCTTGGATCATAGCGTCCTCCCATCTGCGTGGTTGCAGCAACAGCGCATCCCACAAGGCGCCAATACTTCTGCGCCACAAATCCAATTTTGTTTTCCAATTCAGCCTGTCCCATTCGGCCAGCATCAATTCCCGATACTGTAATTCGGCTTCCCACTCCTGCCGCCAATCCGCGCGCAGGCGTTGCGGGACAAGCACGCCAATCAGGCGAATCAGCCAGAGATGAAGATTGCCGTGATGTTGCATTTTCAGTGCAGATTATTCGTCTCGTAAGGCAATCATTGGATCAATGCGGGCCGCACGGCGGGCAGGCAAATATCCCGCTACCACAGCAACGAAAAATAACAATGCCGTCGCCAGTGCGATGGTCAGCGGATCATTCGGTTGCAACCCAAAAAGCAACGTTTTGGCGGTGCGAGTAAGAGCGACAGCGGCGATCAGGCCAATGCCAATACCGATGCCAGCCAGCAGCAGGGCTTCGCGTAATACGAGCCACAGCACATTGCGGCTTTGTGCGCCGAGCGCCATCCGAATGCCGATTTCATTGGTGCGACGCGCGACGGCATACGACAACACGCCGTACAAGCCGATGCAGGCCAGCAGCAGCGCGAGCAACCCGAAGAATGCGCCCAGCCGTGCGGTGAGTTTTTGTTGTACGAGGGAACGCCCAACGTGATCAGAGAGGCTGACGACTTCGTCTATCGGCAAGCTGGGATTGACTTCGCGGACAGCGCGGCGGACTTGCGGCACAATGTTTTCCGGTGCGCCGACAAAACGGACGACAAAATTATGGAGCGGGCCGCTACCTTGCGCGTGTGGATAATACGCGGACGGGCGCAGTTCTTCGGACAGGCTCATCGCTCGCACATCCTTCACGACGCCGATGACTTCAATTTGTCCGCCCGATTCCGGCCCGCGAATCCCGAAGCGGCGACCAATCGGCGAGACGTTCGGGAAAAAGCGTTGCGCCATCGTCTCACTAATCACCGCGACTTTCTGCGATTTGTCGTTATCCTGCGCTGTGAATCCGCGCCCCGCCACCAGCGGAATCCCCATTGCCGCGAAGTAGTCCGCGCCAACCGTATTGTTTCGCACGATGCGGCTCCGTACATCCAACGCTAACTGCTCCTGTGTATATGCGGGACCTGTCCAGAGTCCCTGATTGAACACGATGAACGAAAATGCTGCGGCCTGAACACCTGGCACGACTTTCACTTTTTCTTCCACGGCGCGCATCACTTCTGCCAATTGAACGTCTTTGTAGCCTGTAACAGCAGTATCAATCCTGAAGAGCAAGGCGTTCTCCGTATTGAAACCAGTCGGCACGTTTTGCAGGTTGATGAGCGTGCGAACGAACAATCCTGCACCAACCAGCAGCACCAACGAAAGCGCCACTTGTCCGACGACCAACGCTTTGCCAAAGGGGCTTTGCGCGCCAGCCTGTACCGTTCCTTTGCCACCTTTGAGCGAAGCGTTCGGTTCGAGACGTAGCGCACGCAACGCCGGGGCAAGTCCAAAGAGCAGCGCTGAGAATAACGACACGCAAAGCGTGAACGTCAGAATGCGTGCATTCGGCGTGACATCCAGCGGCAAGGCTTCTGCTCCGCCTGACGCCATTAGCACCAATAATTGCCCGCCCCACCACGCCAGCATCACACCTGCTAACCCACCGAGCGCGGCCAGCAACAAACTTTCCGTCAGCAGTTGCCGCACAATGCGCATGCGGCCAGCGCCCAAAGCCATCCGCACGGCAAATTCTTTTTGTCGTGAGGTGGCGCGCGCCAGCAAGAGATTTGCGATGTTCGCGCACGCAATCAGCAGTACCAATCCAACCACGACCATCAGAACGCGCAAGGACACCGAAAATTGCTGGCGCAGTTCTGACAATCCGCGCCCGGCGGGCGTCAACTCAACGCGGGCTTGTTGAATATTGCGGACTTGGTCTGCCGATGGCTGTGCGCCTGCCCACTCTTGCAGATGTTGTTTGAATCGCGCATTGACGGCAGCATTTGCCTGTTCCATCTGCACGCCGTTTTGCAAGCGCGCAATCAGGTTCAAGTCCTGAAACTCACGATTCGCGCGTCCATCCCAATGCGTGGGCGGCATCTGTGGCTCCATCGCCAGCGGAATCCACAAATTTGGCGACTGCCCGACCGTCGTGCCGAAAAAGTCTTTCGCGCCGACGCCAATAATCGTGTAGGTCGTTTGATCTATGGTGATCGTTTTGCCAATGGCTGATGGATCAGCGCCCAGCCGTCGCTGCCACCAGCCATAGCTCACGACGACGACCGGATGCCCGCCTGGATTTACATCATCTTCGTCCGACAGCGTGCGCCCCAAACTGGCCTTGACGCCCAGCACCGAAAAATAATTGCCAGACACCAATTGCACCGACATTTGCTCCGTTTCGGCACTGGAATTGACTTTGCCATGCACATTCCAGGGAATGCTCAACACTGCGCCAACATCCGAAAACACATCGCGTTGTTGACGAATCTGCTGATAGAAGGGATATGAATACAAATCAATGCTTTTGCTCGGAAAGCTATTCGTCAGTCCAATGTCTTCGCCCTTGCCAAAAAGAACCAATCTTTCCGGCTCTTGCACAGGCAATGATTTCAGCAACACGGCATCGAACAAACTAAAAATCGCTGTATTTGCGCCGATGCCCAAAGCGAGCGACAGCACCGCCACAGCCGTGAACATTTTGTGCTTGAGTAACATGCGTACGCCGTAGCGTAGGTCTTGGATCATATCGTCCTCCCATCGTTGCGGCTGCAAAAGCAAGGCATCCCAACAGGCACCGATGCTTCGCCGCCATAGATCGAATTTATGGAGCGTATCTAATTTGTCCCATTCGGACAGCAGGATTTCGCGGAAGCGCAATTCGGCCTCCCACTCCTGCCGCCAATCGGCCCGCAGCCGACGCGGCACAATCAGGCCGAAGAACTGAATCAGCCAGAAATGAATCCGTCGGCAATCATTCATAGCGCAAAGCAATCATCGGATCAGTTTTGGTAGCACGGCGTGCCGGAACGAAACAGGCAACCAGCGCAATGCCAGCCAGGACAAAGGCGATGACAACGTACGTCATCGGATCAGTAGCGCGCACTTCAAATAGCAATGTTTCCATCCAGCGTGTCAGTGCAAATGCGCCGATCAAGCCGGTGAGTAAACCAATCGCTACTACGCGCATCCCTTGTCCTAAGATGAGTTGATAGACCGCGCTGCGACTTGCGCCGAGCGCCATCCGAATGCCGATTTCATTGGTGCGTTGCGCGGTCGCGTACGACATCACGCCGTAAATTCCGACTGCCGCGAGCAACAGCGCGACGATGGCAAAGACGCCCAACAGGAGTAGATTGAAACGACGCGAGGCAATAGTCTTGGCAATCAATTCGTTCATCGAGAACACTTCGTAAATCGGCAAATCACGATCTACGGCCTGAATCTGCTGGCGCACAGCGTTCACGTTACTGAGGGGATCATTCTTGGTGCGCAAAACGAGGCGCGTGCGGAATTGGCCGCCTTGCGCAAAATTGAAATACACCTGTGGAATGAGTTCGGCGTCCAGTCCGATATGTCGAACTTCGCCCGCAACGCCGACAATGGTGAACCATTCATTATTAGTTTGCAGGCGGCGTCCAATTGGGTTTTCGTTGGGGAAAAACCTTGTTGCAAAGGTCTGGCTGATGACTGCGACGCGCGGTGCGGCATCTCCATCAGCGGCATTGAACGTGCGTCCTTCGAGCAACGGGATGCCCATTGCGCGGAAGTATTCGCCCGTGATAATGCGGCGTCCTGCGAGAATTGCATCTGAAGATCGCTGCGGTTCCGGGCGGCCTTCGATTTTGTAGCCATTCAGCCCTTGGCCGCTGCCAAAAGGAACATGGCTAATGAAAGCAGTAGCCTCAACGCCGGGCAGTGCGGACAAGCGATCCATCGTTGCTTGCGCGAAGTTTTCGCGGCGTTGCGCGTCCTCGTATTTGGGATATGGCAATTGAATTTCAAACGTCAGCAGATTGTCTGGATTGAACCCCGGATCAACCTGTTGCATGCGCCAGAAGCTTTTCATCAGCAGCCCCGCACCGACCAGCAAAATCAGCGACAGCGCGACCTCGGCGACAATTAAGGAATTGCGCAGACGTTGCGAGCCGGAACCGCTCGCGCGACGTCCGCCTTCTTTGAGCGTTTGATTCAAATCTGTCCGCGCGGCATGCCAGGCTGGAGCAAGGCCAAACACGATTCCCGTTAACAACGACAGGGCAGCGGAAAACATCAGCACGCGCCCATCCAACGAAATTTGATCGAGACGTGGAATTTGTCCCGCCCCAAAAATACGAAAGGCTTTCAGCATCCCATTTGCCAACAACAGCCCCAAGCCACCGCCGAGCAATGCCAGCAGAACGCTTTCCGTCAACAACTGACGCACAATGCGAAAGCGGCCTGCGCCTAAGGCTGAGCGCAACGCGAATTCCTTTTGCCGTGCGGCGGCAAACGACAACAGCAAATTGGCGACATTTGCGCACGCAATCAACAAGACGAACATCACCGCAGCCGCGAAAACTTGTACGGCCAATCTGATCTGGCTGCCAACCTGTACGGGCAATGGAATCGGATTGGTGCTGATGCCGTCGTGATCTTTGGGATTTTCCTGCTGGCGCTGTTTCATGGACAGTTCCAACGCTGCCCTGGCTTGTTCGTATGTGACGCCATCTTTGAGCCGTCCGATGGTTTTCAAGTTGTGGCTGTTGCGTGCCTTTTCAGTCATCAAGGCGCGCGGAACCCAAAGATCACTGACAGTTGGTGTTTGCCGCACGGGCGGCGGATACTGAAACTCCGGCGGCATCACGCCAATGACCGTATAATTTTTGTCATTGAGTCGAATCGTTTGATTCAAAATCGCCGGATTGCCCGCAAAATGACTCTGCCACAACCGATGGCTCAGTACGACCACTGGCGCATCGGCGTCATCTTCTTCTTTCGTAAAAGTTCGTCCCAGCAAAGGATTGACGCCGAGCAAAGGAAACAAACTGGCCGTCGCAGCTTGTCCATCTACGTGAACCGGTTCGCTGCCGCCGGTCAGATTAAAGTTCGCACCTTCTGCCGCGCCGATGTGAGCAAAGACCTGATTGCGCTTCACATATTCTTCATAATCCTGCGGCGAAAGTTCGACCTGATCGGCACGAGTCAATTTCTCCCAGATCATCATCAATCGTTCCGGTTCGTGATATGCCAGCGGGTTCAGGAACACACCATTGATGACGCTGAAAATCGCTGTGTTTGCGCCAATGCCGAGCGCGAGCGCAATCAACGCTGCCGCTGTAAATCCGGGCTTTTTGAGCAGCATGCGAATGCCGAATCGTAAGTCTTGCCACATATCATCCTCCCATCGTAACGGTTGTAAAATCAGTGCATCCTTGAGCGAACCAAGACTGCGCCGCAGCAAATCAATACGCGTCAGCCAATCCAACTTTCGCCACCGTGTCAGCCGCGATTCGTGATGGCATAATTCGGCCTCCCATTCCTGCTTCCACGCCGCGCGCAATCGCTTAGGGACGATGACGCTGACCGCAGTGATGAGCCAGAAATAGGGTTGGCTGAATTTACTTTTCAGCATAAGAAATTTGGCGCTTTCATTTTCCATATATCATTTTCGATTTGTCATTTGTCATCGGTTGTGGCGTTACCTTTCGCCAATGACAAATGGCAACTGACAAATGGAATATGGAAAATGAATCACGTTCGTTTCGGTTCCGGTTCGCTCGCCACCATTGGTTGTTCCAACACCCGATAGCGTCTGACAGCTTCTGCCAGTGCCTCGTGGCCGAGCTTCGTCAGTTCATAATATTTGCGCGGTGGTCGTTGCTCTTCCTGTGCGATGGTTTGTTTTTCCCACTTCGATTTCACGAACCCAGAGGCTTCCAAGCGTCGCAGCGCCGGATAGACGGTGCCGCTGGGTAAACCTGTGATGTCCATAATATCGAAGCCATACTGATAACCATTCGCCAGTGCTTGCAAAATCACCGCAACCGAAAAGGATAAATATCCTTTACCCATTAGGAGTCCTCCTGATATACAGAATGCTACCCTTATAGTTTACTACATAGGGTCTGTCAAGAGAGTTGTCAGATTTTTTGTAGAGCAGTTTTGAGGATAAAACGGGGGGGAGTTAGCCTAAAAACTCTATGGTTGGCGTGCCACGCACACCGGGGTTGGCTTTGAAGAGGCTACCCGCATGAGGTTGTTCAGCGAGGGCATCCCCTGATAATCGTGTACTGGCAGAGGTGATATACAGTGTCTCAAGATTTTCGCCGCCAAAGACCGCTGAAGTCGGGCGCGCCACGGGAATCTTAATGGCTTCCAGCAAGGCACCGTTCTGAGGATTGTAGCGGCGGACTTGCCAACCGTCCCACAGCGCAATCCACAACATGCCATCAGCATCAATCGTCATCCCATCCGGCCACCCTTCGCCTTCGGGAATCTCAACCGCGACACGACGATTGCTCAATCCGCCGGTGGCCTTGTCATAATCAAACGCCACGCATTGGCGCGTCGGCGAGTCTATAAAGTACATCGTTTTTTCATCCGCACTCCACGCCAGACCGTTTGAGATCGAGACCTTTTCCACTTTGCGATGCACCTGCAAATCGGTATCAAAACAATAGAGCGCCCCTAGCTCCGGCTCGGTTTCCGGCAAATACAAAGTCCCGGCCCAGAAGCGTCCTGCCGGATCACACTTGCCATCATTGAAGCGGTTGTCGGGCTTGTCAGCTTCAGGATCAACGATAGGTGTTAGTTCTTCAGTGTCGGGATTGAGAAAATAAAATCCCTCGCGCAAGGCGACGACCAAGCCGCCCGCTTGCCGTACGACCGCCGCGCCAACGTGTTGGCCCACATTGATGGCACGATCTGTTTTGGTTGCGGGGTTGTAGAGATGTACTTCAAATCTCTCAATGTCTACCCAATACAAAAGTTGATTCCGTGCATCCCAGCACGGTCCTTCGCCGAGTTTCGCTTTGGCGTCAAATTCCAATTCACAAGAAATCATGCCTGGCTCCCCAAGATAAAGAAGATAAAGTGTGTCGCGCGGTGCGCGCGCGGGCAGATTGTTTCGATTCCTGGCGCGAATGTCAAAGCAAAGGCTGTCACGGCAATTGACGGCGGAATGTTTTAATGATGAGATGACGCGGAAATATCACGTACTTCTACGAAGTTTACCCAATTGCTGAAAACTGTTTCTAATCCAACGGAGGCTTTATGAAACCGGAAACAATCAAGCATGTGTTGTCTTGCAGTTTGATCGCGTCACTACTGTTTGTCGTGAGCGCGACGTTGACGCTGGCCCAGGAATCGCGCGGCATCATTCTCGGACGTGTTGCGGATGCGTCGGGCGGTGTCTTGCCCGGCGTGAAAGTGGAAATCCAAAACGCGGCGAGCAATGTCACCACCACCGCGACGACTAACGACGAAGGCCGCTTCAATGTGCCGTTTCTGCTGCCCGGACTGTATCGCGTCACGGCGGAAAAAACCGGCTTCAAGCGATTCGTCCAAACCGGCGTCGAAGTCCGCGTCAGCGAAACGGTCGAACTGAACCTGGCAATGCAACCGGGCGAAGTTACGGAAGCCGTCGAAATCAGCGCCACGACGCCTTTGTTGGATACAGCAGGTTCCTCCGTCGGGCAAATCATTGACGAACGTCGCGTGCAGGAATTGCCGCTGTTTGCCGGCAATCCGATGGAACTGACGTTGATTGCAACGGGGGTTTCCAACGCCACGGATATGCGTTTGCGCAAACCTGGCTTCAACAATGCGCCGTCGCAGTTTTCGTCGGACGGCAACGGACAATTCAACAACGATTTCACGATTGACGGCATCCCGAACAACTTCCCCGTCGGCAACGGACAATCGCGCGTCGCTTTCAGCCCACCGGTTTATTCGGTCAAGGAATTCAAAATTCAAACCTCTTCCTACGACGCCACCGTGGGCCGCACCATCGGCGCGCTGACCAACGTCAACACGGCGAGCGGCGGCAACGGCTTGCACGGCGAATTGCACTGGTGGGAACGCAACAGCTTTCTGGACGCGGCGAATTTCTTCAATAACAAAAACAACACGAAGCGCACGCCGTACGGCGATCACCGCTTTGGCGCTTCCGCAGGCGGCCCGGTACGCGTGCCGAAGCTGTACAACGGCACGGACAAAACGTTTTGGTACTTCGCGTGGGAAAGCAATCGGTGGAGCGATTCCGGCAGCCTGACCTCGACGGTGCCGACCGCCAAACAACGACAAGGCGATTTCTCGGATTTGCTGCGGCTGCCGAACGGCACGACGTATCAGCTTTACAATCCGTTCACGACGCGACCGGCCACGACCGCAGGCCGCTTCCAACGCGACCCGTTCCTGAACAACGTCATCCCAACAAATTTATTGAATCCAGTCGCGCTCAAGATTCTCAGCTTCTATCCGCTGCCCAATCAAACCGGCACGGCGGAAGGACGCAACAATCACTTTCAGGCATATAAAATCCTGGAAAGTTACGATGTTTTCATGGCGCGCGTAGATCACGCCTTCAGCGAAAAACATCGCATGTTCGCGCGCGTGCATTATGACACGTGGACAGAGCGCAAAGGCCTGACAGGCAATACGTTTTTCAGTGCTGACGTGAACGGTATCCAGCTCAACCGCAACAACGCGGGTCTCGCGCTCGACGATGTGTATTCGTTCAGCCCTAACTTTGTGACCAATGTTCGTTACGGCATTACCTACCAAAAATTCCCCGAAAAACGCTTTAGTCAGGGCACAGATCTGAACGCGCTGGGCTTCTCGTCTAATCTGGTCAACCTGCTGGTAGACAAAGACGCCGCCGTGGTTCCTCGTATTCAATTGGGAGGCTTCGCAACCCTGTCGCCGTGGGAATCGGGCGACGGTACAAACACGGGATTGATTCACAGCTTCGCGAACACCAATACGTGGTTGCTCGGCAATCACAATCTTCGGTTCGGCGCGGACATTCGTTTCTATCGTTCGTTCGGCAATCGCTTCCCGACCGACATCGCGCCGGATTTCAATTTTGGCACGGCGGCGTCGTTCTTACGCGGGCCGCTCGACAACGCCGCTGCTGCACCGCTCGGTCAGGATTTGGGCGCGTTTCTGCTGGGCATTCCGGCGGGTTCGATGTCGCGCAGTGCGAGCTTTGCGGCGCAGGACAAATTTTATGGATTCTTTCTGCAAGACGATTTCAAGCTCAGGCCGAAGCTGACCTTAAACCTTGGCCTGCGTTATGAAATCGAAACGCCGATCACCGAACGCTACGACCGTTTGGTCGCAGGCTTCGCGTTTGGGCAAAGCAATCCGCTTGAAACCGCCGCGCAAGCCAACTATGCACGCAATCCGATTCCTGAATTGCCGACGGCGCAATTCCGCGTGCAGGGCGGCTTGCAATTCGTCAATCAAGGCGGCACGGATCGCAGCCCGTTCAAAGGCGAGCGGAACAATTTCCTGCCGCGCTTCGGTCTGGCCTGGCAACCGCTCGACAAACTCGTCGTGCGCGGTGGTTATGGGTTGTTTTACGACACGCTCGGCGTCAACACGACCGCACCGATTCAAACTGGATATTCGCAAAGCACACCGATTCAGGCATCGCTCGACAACGGGCAAACGTATGTGGCGACGTTTGCCAATCCGTTTCCAAATGGCCTGATCGCGCCGCCGGGTTCGAGCGCAGGTTTGTTGACGAATATCGGGCAGGCGATTTCGTTCTTTAATCCAAATATGAAACAGGCATATGCGCAACGCTGGTCGTTGGGGATTCAATATGAACTGCCGTTCGGCTTCGTGGTGGATTCGGCGTACGTGGCAAATCGGGGCACGCGGCTGGCGGTGTCGCGCAATTACAATGCGACACCGAATCGGTATTTGAGCACGTTGGCAACGCGCGATCAGACGACCATCAATTCGCTGTCGCAGCAATTCCCCAATCCGTTTCGCGGGTTGAATTCGATCTTCGGTGCAAACATTTCACGCGAGCAATTGCTGCGGCCTTTCCCACATTTCGGGACGGTCACGGTCGAAGAACCTATTGGTTATTCGTGGTATCACTCGCTGCAATCCAAGATCGAGAAACGTTTTGCCAAAGGTTTCACATTCCAACTGGCGTACACGTGGTCGAAACAGATGGATGCGACCGAGTTTCTGAATGCGGGCGATGCCCTGCCCTATGAAACGATCAGCGGCGGCGACCGCACACATCGCGTCGCCGGCAGCGGCATTGTCGAATTGCCGTTCGGCAAAGGCCGCAAATTTGCGAGCGATTTGTCGCGCTGGGCCGACACCATCGTTGGCGGGTGGCAAATTGCGTACATTTTCCAACGGCAGTCGGGGCCGCCCATCGGCTTCGGCAATATTATCTTCACGGGCGACATCCAAAACATCGTGTTGCCCAAAGATCAACGCGACGTTGACCGCTGGTTCAATACCGACGCAGGCTTCAACAAAAACGCAGCGCAACAATTGGCGAGCAACATTCGCACGTTCCCGCTGCGATTTAATGGCCTGCGCGGTGACGATCAGCAACGGTGGGATTTCTCGCTGAGCAAGAAAATCAGCATCACCGAACGCATCAACGCCACGTTCCGTGCGGAGTCCTTCAATCTGTTCAACCACGTGAACTTCAGCACGCCGAATGTGAACCCAACCGATACCAATTTCGGGCGCATCACCGGCACGCAATCCGGCCCACGTAGCTGGCAGTTTGCGTTGAAGGTGACGTACTAAAAACTTGGGAGGGGATTTCATTTTCCATTTTCCGTTTTTCATTTGTCATTTTTCATTGTGAGGTTTTCAGCAATGACAAATGACAAAGCAAAAATGGAAAATGGAAAATGAAATGAAGGAGTTCTTTTATCGCGAAGCTGACTGTGCCTGCGACAAACGGTATTCTTCCGGCCAACCCGGCGGCGCAAAAATCATTTTCAGCTTGATCCATAATGACGAAGGCTTCACGATATCGTGCCAAATGTCCGCCCACAAATGAAACGCCAGATAAAGCGGATTGTATGAATGCACCGGATGCAGGATGCCATATTTGACGGGCGCTTTTTCTTCCACAAAAGAGCCAAAGAGGCGATCCCAAAAAATAAATACGCCCGCGTAGTTGGTATCAAGGTATTCCGCATTGCTGCCGTGATGCACGCGATGATGCGACGGTGTATTGAAAATCCACTCAATCCAGCGCGGAAACTTATGCACAACTTCAGTGTGAATGAAAAACTGGTAGATCAGATTGAAGCCGTAGCACAATAAAATCAGCTTTGCCGAAAAACCCGCCAACGCAAGCGGCACGAACCACAACCAGTCAATCACATGCTCCAGCACCGGCTGGCGCAGCGCGACGGAAAAATTCATCAATTCGGACGAATGATGGGTAACGTGAATCGCCCACAGTGCACGCACACGATGGCTCATCCGATGAAACCAATAAAAGCCCAGGTCTACGCCAAGAAAGCATAGCGCAAGCCCCCACCAACTGGTCTCTGATTCCGCCGTGACGAGTTGCAAACCGTGCTGCCGCACCCATTCCAACACCAGGATCACAAATAACGCTTTCGCTAAAATATCAAGCACCACTTGCATCAACACCAGGGCATAATTCGCCAGCGTATCTTGCAAGAGATATTTGTGTTCGCCCTTGCTACGCCAATACCACCATTCCAGCACGATGCTGAAGAAAAAGACGGCGAAGGCAATCGTCGCAATGGTAGATTCGGTTTTATCCATGAGTCCCCAAAATGTATTTTCACGAAAACTTCAGCGGTTGACGACGTCGCATTGTAAGCCCAATTTTATGCGCGCTCAAACAACCGCGCGCCATTGATTCTCTGGTAGGGCTGAATCACAATGACGGCTATGACCAACACGATTTCGGTTCGCAATGTCAGCAAATATTTTGGCGACTTTATGGCGGTGAATGATTTGTCGCTGGAAGTCGCGCCGGGTTCGATCTTTGGCTTGCTGGGGCCAAACGGCGCGGGCAAAACGACGACGATTCGGATGATTGTCAACATCACGGTGCCAGACAAAGGCGAGGTCTTGTTATTCGGCGAAAAGATGAGCGCGAAGTTGCAGGAACGCGTCGGCTACTTGCCCGAAGATCGCGGGTTATACAAAAAAATGCCCGTCGGCGAGCAGCTATTATTTTTTGCGACGCTGAAGGGCGTGCCAAAAGTAAAGGCCAGCAAACTGATTGATGAATGGCTCGAACGAATGGCGATGACGGAATGGAAAGCGAAGAAATGGGAAGAGCTTTCCAAAGGCATGCAACAGAAAATTCAATTCATCTCGACGATTTTGCACGACCCGGATTTAGTCATTCTGGATGAACCGTTTTCTGGCCTCGACCCGATCAATTCCAATTTGCTGAAAGACATTGTGCAGGAAATGAAAGCACGCCAAAAGACGATCATCTTTTCGACGCATTTGATGGAACAAGCAGAACAAATGTGCGATTCGATTTGTCTGGTCAATCGGGGACGCGGCATTGTTCAGGGGCAAATCCGCGAAGTCAAACGCAACTTTATGCGTGACCAGACCGAGCAAAAAATTGCGCTGGACGCCGAAAACGTCAATGGAATTCTGGACGATCAGTCGCTCATCAAACGCGTGACGAAACGCAATCATTTGATGGAATTGACGCTTCAGGAAGATGCGAATCCACAGGAAATTTTGCAGCGGCTCGTGGCGGCAGGAACGACGATTCACCGCTTTGAAATGGTCGAACCAACGCTCAACGAAATCTTCATTGAAAGCGTCAAGCGCACCAATGACATTAGTCGAACGGCTACGGACGAGTAGTGGCAGGCTTCTTTTGTCGGGCTTCGATTTGTTTGGCTAAGGATTTGATCCACGCATTCAACGGCACATTCGTCGCGTCGGACTTTCCGGCATTCATCAAAAGCGCGCGTAACAGCAATTGATATGCCGCCGCATAATCCCCCCGATTGGATTCAAACTCAGCTTCGGCAATCAACTGCTCCCGCTGGGCATTAACGGGTTTGGGCAAGGCTTCGAGTTTGCGGGTGAATTCTTTGATTTGGGCGGCCAGTTCGGTGTCATTTTCTGCGCCAACAATAAAGGCCTTGAGTAAAAGTTGATAAGCGGAGGGAAGTTGATTGCGTTGCGCTTCGATCACAGCCAGGGCCAGAGTTTGATCGCTTTCCTTTTTCTTTTCGCCTTTGAGGCGCGATAACCCAATCAATTGTTCACAAGCCTGTGCCGCCGCATCGTGATTGCCCATCAATAAATGAACGCGCATGGCTTCGTTCAGCGCGTCGCTTTCGCCGCGATAATTGCGACTGAAGCGCGCCACCTGAATGGCTTGTTCATCCAATTCCGCTGCCAGTTTCAAATCATGTTTGCGTTCATAAAACCGCGCCATATTGTTCAGGGCAATCGCTTCGCCGTTGAAATCTTTGGCCGCACGCCAGTAATCCAGGGAATTTCCCGTCATCCGCAAGGCAACCGTCAACTCTTCAGCGTCGGCGGCAATTCGTCCTAACGCGACATATCCGGCAGCCGCTTCGCGCGGCAGCTTGGCGGACAACGCCGAAGAAAGGCCATTCTGATAGGCTTCCACAGCTTCCTTGGCTTCACCGGATTCGACGTGAATACGACCCAGCGTCAAATATGCACGAGCCGCCTGGGCCAGCGAAAGATGCGCGGCAGTTTGCGTCGGCAAGGTGCGAACGCGCAACAAGACGCGGGCTTTTTCCGCCGCCGATTTTGCCTGTTGCAGATACCCGGCTTTCGATGCCAATTGCGCAATGCGATGCCAGGCTAAAGCTGCGGATTCGACTTCGCCATTTTGATGAAAAACCTGGGCCGCTGTTTGGTACAAGGCAATGGCCTGCATTGCGCCGCCCGCTTGTTGGACCACACTTTCAGCCTTGCGCACCAATTGCGAACCGCTTTCCGCAATTGGAATTGACGGCACAGGAAGCACTTCGGCATTGGAAGGAGAAGGTTTGGCGGGCGCAGTGGGCCGAGGCGTTTGCGCCCAGCCAATACTAATCAGGCCCAAAAAAGACAAACCCACCCAGCACAAGCAATTCGGCTGTCGCGGAGTGGGTTGTCGTCTGGTCATAATGAAGAAATGCGATCCAAACAATCAATGAAACACAAGTCCGGTCGAAAGACGGAAATGATGAATGCTTCGTTTGGCACGCGGTGCGATATTGGGATCACGATAGCGCGTCAACAAATAATCCGTCTGAAAAATGCGGAAGGAAACCGAGTCATTCAACTTCGCATCAAGGCCTCCGCCTACTGCCATCGCAAATCCATTGTCCGTTACCACGGTCCGCGATGCAGCACGCGTCGCAATCGTTTTGTCGTGCGCGCCTCCAAACAACGCGTGGATAAACGGATTCACTTTCTCAGTCGCTCGAAAGTTGAATTGTGGGCCAAAGAGATAGGTATGAACGCGATTGCTCACCGAAATTGGACCGCCAACGGCAGCGCGAGAATAGTTGTCATAGTAACCACCAAAGTCCGCCTTGATGGCAACATATTTGGTGAGATTCGCAGCAATCGAAGTGTTCCATCCATGTGAATCCTGATCATACGGATTGCCCGTTCTCAAATAAGAATATCCACCGAAAATTTCAAGCGGTGAGACATCATCTTGTGCCTGAATGGCAAACGAACACGCACTGATGAGGACTATCAAGAAAAGTAGTTTACGCATTGAGGATCCTTTCTATTGAGGTAGTAGCGTGATTTATCAATTAGGGGCACGGAAAATTTACTTTGAGGGCGCGGATTTTAGCACAGGTCCGCAAATGGCTGCCAGAATTATGTATTCTCCGCCGTTGGCATTTTGGCTTCGCAACAAGGTGCTTTAGAATAGCGGCGTCACTGAAACATCACGTTGCCGCAGCTTTGAAGTCCTACCGCGACAACGAACATCAACATCACGGAACCGGATCGAATGACCTATGAGTACAACGACTGCCGACTTGACTCCGACCACTGACTCGACCGCCGACCGCTCAGGCATTGGCGGACATCCGCGCGGGCTGACGACGCTCTTCTTCACCGAAATGTGGGAGCGGTTCAGTTATTACGGAATGCGCGCACTGCTGATTCTGTTTATGACCACGCCGATTGCACAGGGCGGGTTTGGTTATGACAACGCCAAAGCCGCAGGGATTTATGGGGCGTATGTGGGATCAGTGTACCTGATGTCTATTCCGGGCGGCTGGATCGCGGACAATGTGTTCGGTACACGACGCGCGGTCTTCGTGGGCGGTGTGATTATCGCGCTGGGGCATTTTTCGATGGCCGTGCCGACGCAATGGTCATTCTTTTTGGGATTGATTCTGATCGTCTTCGGCACTGGTTTATTGAAGCCGAATGTCAGCGCAATTGTGGGAGATTTGTACAGCGCCGACGATCAACGCCGGGATGCGGGCTTTTCGATTTTTTATATGGGCATCAATCTCGGCGCGTTTCTGGCTCCGTTGATTTGCGGATATATCGGCGAGAAGGTCAATTGGCATTATGGCTTTGGGCTGGCCGGAATCTTTATGTCACTAGGCTTGGTGCAATACGTCCTGATGCAGAAAACCATCGCGCACGTCGGACATCCGCCCGCGCTGTCGAGCCAGCAGAAAATTCGCAACAGCATCGTCGGCATTGTGTTTATGGCAGCCATCGCGTTTGCCGTGATTTTCCTGTATTTCATCGGGCCGGAAATCATTCGGGAAAACAAAGTATACGTGATGCTTGGGGGCCTTTTGTTATTGCTGGCCTGGTTGTTTGGCTGGTACTTAAAACCGGAAGAAAAGAAACCCGTGGCCGCCATCGTCATGCTGTTCTTTTTCTCGGTTGTGTTCTGGGCCGTGTTTGAGCAGGCGGGATCAAGTTTCAATCTGTTCGCGCGCGACTTCACCAATCGGCAAGCATTTGGCAACGAGTTCCCCGCCAGTTGGTATCAATCCGTAAACTCCATGTACCTGATCGCGTTCGCCCCGGTATTTGCGTGGTTCTGGATAAAACTTGGCGACAAGCAACCATCCAGCCCCGCGAAGTTTTCCATCGCGCTGTTGTTTGTTGGGGTCGGTGTGCTGCTGCTGGCCCTGGCTTCGATGACGCTGGGGGCAGACGGCAAAGCTGGTCCGTGGTGGCTCATGGGTGTCTATCTTTGCCACACGATTGGCGAACTGTGTTTGAGTCCGGTGGGATTGAGCACGACCACGAAACTCGCTCCGGCGCGCTTGTCCGGCCTGATGATGGGCGTGTGGTTTCTTTCGATTTCATTCGGCAATTTCTTTGCGGGCGAAGTGGCGGGCAATTTCTCGAAAGACGCGCTGGTCGGATTATTCAGCAAGGTTTCTATCGGACCGCTGGTAGCAGGCATTCTCTTGATTGCGCTGACTCCATTTATTCGCAAGTTGATGGGCAAAGTGAAGTAAGTGCCGTTTGCCCTCTCGACGTTTGAGGCGTACACTGCTCCCCGCTATGGACGAACGAGATTTATACACAGAAAAACAGGAACTCAAACGCGTCACGTACACGTGTCCCAAATGTCGGCAAGCCTCGGAATTTCAAATCCGCTGGCTGCGGCGCACGAAGAAAAATCAGTTGCCGCGCGGAGCCAATGATTACCTGCGCGCCAAATTTGCGAATGCCCGCGATTACATGGTGCGCGTAGACGATATGCTGAATTGCCCCAACCCGCGCTGTCGTGGTCGCTTCGAGATTCCCAATTCACAGACGGTCGTGTTTGTGTAAGAGAGTCTGAGGCTTACTCAGAAATAGAAACCCAAGCCCAATCCACACCAACATTCGGGCCTTGCGCACAATCGCCAACGTCACGCCGGTGGTGGTTCCCAGCCCCAGCACATTCGTCAGCAACCCTGTCCCTGCCTCATCTACACCAACCATCGCGGGAACAAACGCAAACACGATGTTGATAACCCGATTGACGGCTTCGAGAATAAAGGCGATGACCCAACTGCCAGGTGAGCCAATTAAGTGCAGCGTCACGTAAATTTCGATGACGCCAGCGAGGTGAAAGGTGAGTTCGCACAACGCAACAATCAGAAAATCCACACGACGCTTGGCATAAAAATCAAACACGTAATCTTCCAGCTCGTGAACGCGTGACAGCTTTTCCTGAGCGCGATTGAAAAAGGCCAGGAAGATCGCCAGGGTGCTTGAGACAACGCGCCAACGCTGCTTGAGAATGACAAGCACGCTCAGAAGCAACATTGACACCAATCCCAACGCCAGCAAACTGGCATTGCGAATCGAATCGCCGACCGCAAAAACAGTCAGCAAGGTTAACGTTCCTGCCAGCACCATCAAGCAGACTGAAATCGTGTAAGCCAGATTCTCCACAGCCAACGACGACACGATTGCGGTCAGGCTCAATTTCCCTTTCAACTGGGCGATTTTGATGGGTTCCCCGATCACCGGGCCGGCTGCCGTCAAATCGGCCATCGCATCGCCCGCCAATCGTGCCCGTAAAATAGCCCCCAGACCAACACTGCGTTGGTCATCACTCAGGCACCGCAACCAGGCATAGGCCCGCGCAAATTGTCGGACCGCAGAAATTGTCAGGATCAGGACAAAGCCCACACCCAAGGCTCGCACGCGCGCGACGACTTCGGCGGTACCTGTTTTTTTGAGGAGATAAATAAAAATTGCTGCCCCGATGACGAGCGAGATGATGCTGAGGAGTCGAGATTTCATGAGAAGGCAAAAGGCAATTATCAATTCGGATGGTTACGCCGCTTTATCTAAAAAAACAAGTGCCGCCCTTTTGCCTTTTGTCGTCAGTTGCGACTGTTTGAGATTTGCTTTTTGATTTAGCTATTCATAACTGAGCGCATCCACCGGGTCCTGGCTCGCGGCGCGCAAGGCGGGATATAACGCACCGATCAAACCACTCAGCAGGCCTGCGAGAATAGCGGCGATAATATATTTCGGCTCCATCTCAATCTTCAGGCCTTTGCTGACCAGTAACGCCCGCACCGCCAGAGAAACCCCCAAACCGAGCGCCACGCCGAGGCCGCTAATCATCAGCGCCTCTTTTTCAAATACCCACGCAATCGCGGCTTTCGACGCGCCGAGAGCTTTCAGAATTCCGATTTGCCGCGTGCGCTCCGTCACGCTCGTATACATCGTCAACAAAATGACGAGGATGCTGATGAAGGCGGCGAGGGCGGCGACTAAATTCAAAAACACATTGAACCCGGAAAACCCTGAGGCAAACAACTCTGGCAAATCGCGCGTGAAAAGAATGCGGAACTTGCCCGGAAACGCGGCATCAATGCGTTTGGCAATCGCTTCCTGTTCATCTGGCGTCTGGCATTTGACCAGAATCATTGAGCACTTATCCTGCGCGTTCAGCCCCTCCTGCATCGTCGCCAACGGAATCTTGATGCGCGCACCAGCTTCGGGCGAATACACCCCGATGATTTTGAATTTGCGATCCATGCTTTCGATGAAATCACCCAGCTTGCGGTTTTTCTTTGTGCCTTCGGATTCGTCCACAATGGCGACATCGCCTTTTTCGGGCAACGCTTCGCCCTGCACAATGCGAACCTTGCTGACTGTGATGTAGCTACTAAAATCCACGCCGTCAATTTGCCGAATGCCCAGGCCGGTGTCACCTTTCAATTCCATGTTTTGTGCGACGCCCGTGACCGCCGCAACGCCATCAATCTTTTTGATTTCTTCGACCAGTGAAATCGGCAAAGTAGCAGATAACGAAGTGGGGGAAATGCTGTTTTGCCCCTGTTCGCTGAGCATAATTTCCGCACCGATATTGGCGTCGCGTTCGCCACGATCCCGCAGCATTCCGCGCACCATGCCAACGGTCAAGACGACCAGAATCACTCCCACAGCCACGCCAATGACACTCGCGGCAGTGCGTCCAGGATGATGTTTTAAGTTGGAAACGACAAGATTGTTCATAGCTTAATGAGTAGACAGTAGTCGGTAGACAGTAGAATGCAGTTTCAGATTTTACTGGTCAGTAGGAAGTCCAAGTAGGAAACCGAAGGCTACCGTCTACCATCTACCGTCTACTCCTTCCTTCCCCAATTGATCGCCATAATCCCGCCCATAAATTCCAAATAGCCGCAATCCACGAAGCCCGCGTCTTCGAGCATCTGTTGCACGCCGCGTTGACCCGGATAGCGTTTCAGCGTTTCGGGAATGTAGCGATACGTGTCCGCATCGCCATGAATCAGGATGCCGGTCAAAGAACCCACTATCGTCAAATATTGCAAATATGCCCAGCCGTACAGCTTGTTTTTTGGATGCCCGAAGTCGAGCGAATAAACCTTGCCGCCCGGTTTCAGCACACGCTTGATTTCCTGAATCGCACCTTTCAAATTCGGCACATTGCGCAATGCATAGCCGCCCGTCACCGCGTCAAATGTGTTGTCGGGATACGGCATCTGCATAATGTCGGCGCGGTTGTAATGCACGTTGCGAATGTTATGGGATTGTCGTTTAGCTTCGGCAATCGTCAGCATGCCATGCGTGATGTCGAGTCCAACCGCCTGTCCGTTTGGTAATTTTTCGCCTTCGGCAAATGTGATGTCACCGGTGCCGCAAGCCAAGTCGAGCACTTTTTCATTGCCACGCAGTTGCATCATTTCGATCAGCTTGCGCTTCCAGCCCTTGTCCATGCCGTACGACAAAAACACCGTGATGAAATCGTAGCGGTGATAAATCTTATCGAAGATGTAGGCGGTGTATTGCTTCTTCTTTTCTTCGGTAGCGAGATTTTCGACTAAGTTTGGTTTTGCTGGGGCCATCATTTGGGGTTCTCATTTCTGTTTAGCCATTGCGTCTTCAATCAGGCTGATCAAGATACCAATGATTTTGTCCACTTGGCTCAAGTAATACTCATCAAGATCAATTTCGACCGTGTGATCCGTTAAGCGTAGAAACTGCCAAAGACTTCCGGTCGTGACGACGCCAAAGATTTCTTCAATCCCATTGTCGTGCATTTCGTTGAAGCGTTTGGCCGCCACCATTTCCGCGATACATTGCGGGATACCATTTTTGATGTTGTCATTCTTGGCTTCGACAATGCTGACGATGGGAGCGGTGATCGTTAGTTGTTCGGGCGATAAGCTGAACAAAAAATCACAGATGCCATTTAAGTCCTGTGACTTATCTACGTTGAATTCCGTGCCGGAAAATAAGCTGATGCGATTGTCTAAACGACGTCGAACTTCAATCAGAACGGGCGCGACAATCATTTCAGAACGGGCTTTTTCGGTGTGAATCGCTAATGCCAGTGGAACATATTCATCCAAAGTTTGTTTGAGCAAGTGACTTGGATCAATCGGCTCCACTTCGGCGAAGAGAGCTTTGTCTCTGACAAAATTCAGATTGAAGCGACTTTTGACCGTTTCTAATTTGAAATTGCTATCAGACATAAATCATCACGCAATCGCTTTTTCAATCACACCCGCGACTGCTTGCAACGCCGCATCCAGATTGTCCAACTCCACGCCGCCTTCCGCCAAATCGGGCTTGCCGCCACCGCGTGCGCCGGGGATTTCACGAATGATTTTGCCGGCCTGCACACGATTCGTCGCATCGTCCGACACCATCACGAGCAGCGAAGCTTTGCCGTCCACGACATCGGCAATCACGACAATGCCAGGCGCGATTTTGCGTGACAGTGAATCCGCCAATTGACGACGGCCTTCTTTGCCAAGTTCTTCGACTTTGCGGACGAGCACTTTCAAGCCGCCAATTTCAGAAACCTGATCTTCAGCCCCGCCGCCACCGTGCGCGAGTTTCAATTTCAAGCGTTCGATTTCTTTTTGCTGCTGGCGAATTTGGTCTTGTAACTTCTCAACGGTTTCGGGCAAATGCTTCGGTTGCGCATTCAGTTTTGAAGCCGTTGCCGCCAGCAGTTTCTCAGTTTCCTGGAACCGATCAAATGCGCCGCGCCCAGTCACCGCACGGATGCGGCGCGTGCCGGAAGCAATCGCTTCATCACTTAAAATCTTGAACGAGCCGATGTCGCCTGTCGCGCGGACGTGCGTGCCGCCGCAGAGTTCTTTTGAGAAAATGCCTTCCGCACCATTGACCGTCAGCACGCGAACTTTCTCG
>JAEUQN010000420.1 GCA_016789725.1 Blastocatellia bacterium
GGCTGAAAATATCCGTGCGCGCGTCCAGCTTTTTCCCGCGTGCCTGTTCAGGCGACATGTAACTGGGCGTTCCGATCACCATGCCGGCAGTCGTCGTCAGTTTGTGTTGCGCCGCAGCTTCGTCATCGTCTTCCGGCGCGGGCTGCGTTTGTTTGGCAAGACCGAAATCCAACACCTTGACCAACCCATCCGGGCGCAGCATGACGTTTTCAGGTTGAAGGTCGCGGTGAATGATGCCTGCCTGATGCGCGGCGCTGAGCGCGGAAACAAGCTGCGTCATGATCTGGACGGTTTCCGTCAGCGTCAGGGGGCCGCGCGAAAGTCGCCGACGCAGCGTTTCGCCTTCGACGTGTTCTGTGGCGATGTAACGCATTGCGCCGTGTTGCCCAATATCATGCACCGTCAGAATGTTCGGGTGATTGAGCGCCGAAGCCGCGCGGGCTTCACGTTCAAAGCGTCTGACCATTGCGCTGTCATCGCCAAATTCGGCGGGCAACAGCTTCAGCGCGACCCGTCGTCCGAGACGCGAATCCGTCGCCAGCCAGACCTCGCCCATGCCGCCTTTGCCGAGCAAAGCCGAAACGGTGTAAACGCCGATCCGCTCTCCCGCCATTGTCAGCGGCCTGGATTTGTCGGCTTCGAATTGGCGCGCCGCCACGGCCAGCGCGTTTTCGCCCAGAAAGCCCCGCGTTTCATTTTCATACCCCAACAGCGATTCGACTTCCCGGCGTAACGCATCATCTTCGCCACAGGCCTCAACCAAAAACGCCGCGCGTTGCGCCGGGTCAACTGCCTG
>JAEUQN010000421.1 GCA_016789725.1 Blastocatellia bacterium
GGGTGTCATCGAGCTCTTGCGACGCGAATATTCGCAATTGAAATTTCTGGAACTGGTTCACCGGCTGGATCGCGAGACGTCCGGCATCCTGCTTGTCGCCAAGAAGCGCTCGGCACTGACGGGGCTGCACGCGGCGCTCCGCGACGGCAAGATGGAAAAGCACTATTTCGCCTTGGCCGAAGGCCGCTGGCGCGGCGGCCGGCGGCATGTGAGGGTGTCGCTACGCAAGTACCTGACCGAAGGCGGGGAGCGGCGTGTATCCGCGGATGCCGATGGCCAGGAAGCCCATTCCATCTTCACGCCGCAACGGCAATTCAAGGATGCGGTCCTGCTCGACGCGGAGATTCGCACCGGACGGACGCACCAGATTCGCGTGCATCTGGCGCACGAAGGCCACGCCATCCTGGGTGATTCCAAGTATGGCGACTTCGCCCGCAATCGCGAGGCCGCGAAGCGTGGGCTCAAGCGCATGTTTCTTCACGCGCACTCGCTCGCTTTCACGCACCCGCTGTCCGGCGAGCAGATCGCATTGCGGTGTCCCTTGCCCGCCGACTTGGCCGTGTTTCTCACCGTGCTGGAACAGCAGGAGACGGCCAGTGCGGCGGTTTGATCTCCTGGTCTTCGACTGGGATGGGACTTTGATGGACTCAACCGGTCTGATCGCGCTCTGCATTCGCCAGGCGGCGCGCGATCTCGCGTTGCCTGAGCCGGACGACCTTGCTGCCAAGCATGTCATCGGACTGGGATTGCACGATGCGACCGCCCGTCTCTTTCCGCGATGCACCGAAGCGGC
>JAEUQN010000422.1 GCA_016789725.1 Blastocatellia bacterium
TGTTGTACATGATCGGGCGCGTGCCATCTATCGGGTCAATGATCACGCGCGCTACGCAATCCGCCAGCGGCGTGCCCGCCGGAAAGGCCAGCGGCTGTTCGTCATTGACGCCTTCGCAAATCAAGGCAAACGAAACAACCGGTTGTAATTCTGCCGCCAACGCGGGCAACAACACGGTTTCGACCGAACGATCAATGACATAGATTTTGTCGGCGGCAGTTTCAAACGCGACGGCAGAAAGAGTTTCGGCGGATTGCTGCCGCAATTCCTGCAACGCGTGATCGCGCACACACTCACCGACGCGCAGCAATCGCCGCCGGACTTCTTCACGGTCGTACATCAATTTGGTACTCGCTGGGTTAGCTGCTGATAAATTTTTCGTATTGACCTTGGGCTGTCATGCGCTGCGCCATGGCTTCCCCCAACGCTTGCAATCCTTTGGCGGGACGCACCATCACCTCAAAGTCTTCGATTTGACCAGCGGCGTTGAAACGAATCAGGTCAATGCCTTTTAGCTGTATGTCGCCGATGTGAGCGCTGAATTCCAGCCCCCAGGTGGTGCCGTCGGTCATTTCGCGGTGATAGACGAAGTCTTCAAAAACCTGGCTGGCCGCCGTCAGCACAATCTGCAACACCTCTTTGCCGGGTTTCGGCTTCCACAAAAACGGCGAGCGAAAGACGACATTGTCGGCCAGCAAATCAGCCAGCGTGGTCATATCTTGCGTGGCGATGCATTGATGCCAACGCGCTAATGCGGCGCTGATATTTTCGTTTACGGTCACAGTTATTTTCC
>JAEUQN010000423.1:0-531 GCA_016789725.1 Blastocatellia bacterium
GAATTTGGTAGTTAGCAGTCTGGCGCAACTTTATCCTAAGGAGAATGCCGATACCAAAATCCGACTGACCACGGACGTGGATGGGCGTTATGAGCATGCGACCAAGGCGCTCCGGTACGCTGGTTTACTGGCCGTGGTTGTTTCCGGTCTGGTGTTGCTGCTGGCCTGCGCCAATGTGGCGAATTTGATGCTGGCGCGGGCGGCCACGCGCGCGCGCGAAATCGGGATTCGGCTGGCGATAGGCGCGGGCCGAGGACGTATCGTGCGGCAACTGCTGACCGAAAGCGTGTTGCTGGCCTTGCTGGGCGGTGCGCTGGGCTGGGTGCTGGCGCATTGGGGGGCGCGAGTGATCCAGGCGACGGTACCGCCAGTGCCGTACCCGATCACTTTTGACTTTGCGCCGGATGGCTATGTGCTGAAATGGATGCTGGCCGTGTCGCTGTCAACTGGCGTGCTCTTTGGGCTGGTGCCGGCGCTGCTGGCGGCTCGGACGGATCTGGTCGCCGTGATCAAAGGCATGACGGCGAAACC
>JAEUQN010000423.1:541-793 GCA_016789725.1 Blastocatellia bacterium
TTTGCGCGGGGCTGTTTATTCGCAGCCTGGGCCAGGCCGTCAAAACCGATCCCGGCTTCAAAACCGAAAATCTGGTGATGATGATGGTGCGGCCCGGTTTGCTGGCTTACGACGGCGCAGCCAGCCTGCGGTTTTACCGCGAACTCCAGCGCCGTCTCGAAACGCAGCCCGGCGTGCGGACGGCTGCGTTGGCGACGGAATTGCCGCTGCTGGACAGCCGCCAGAAGCGCGGCCCGATTGTGCAGGAGGGCG
>JAEUQN010000424.1:0-511 GCA_016789725.1 Blastocatellia bacterium
GGACATTTATCTGGCGGCAACGAATCTGGAAGCTTCGCTGGCGATGCGCGAACTGGCAACGGTGATGGGCGAAAAACCATTGAGCGATTTGGCTGACCAGAAATATCAACGCGCGTTCGCTTCGATCAACGAGTTGTACTGGAATCAGCAAACGCAAAAATTCGCCTATGGGCTGACCAAAAGCGGAAAGCAGAACAACGAATTTACCGCGTGGACTGCCGTGCCAATGATGTTCGGCCAGTTGGACGCCAAGCGAGTTGGCGAAACCATCAACGGGCTAAGCTCGTCCGCTATCAGCACCGATTGGGGCACGCGCATGTTAGCCAGCACCAGCCCGGCGTATGACCCGATTGCTTACAACAACGGGGGCGTCTGGCCGTTTCTGACGGGCTTTGTCGCCTGCGCGGAATACGAATATCGCCGCCCGCATTCCGGCTTCGCGCATTTGCAGCAACTCGCCAATCTGGGTTTGGATCATTCGTTGGGCTCTCACCCGGAAATTCTGTCAGGT
>JAEUQN010000424.1:521-792 GCA_016789725.1 Blastocatellia bacterium
CGCCCGCTGGATGAATCCGTTCCGCATCAGTTGTTTTCTACTGGGATGGTCATCACGCCGTTCGTTCGCGGCTTGCTGGGATTGCGTGCCGATGTGGCAAAGCAGACTTTGCGATTTGCGCCGCAGCTTCCTGCGGCCTGGGATTCGTTGAAAGTCAAAAACTATCGCATTGGTTCCAGTCGCGTAACGATCACAGAGCGGCGTTCTTCGATTTCAAATCTCAGATTTGAAATCGAGAAAAACGATGACGCCGAACTAAAACTGCAACTGG
>JAEUQN010000425.1:0-540 GCA_016789725.1 Blastocatellia bacterium
TCTTCAATGGATATTTTGGCACGCTCAAACACGCCGTTCAATTCCTCGCGCGTTTGGTAGTTGCCATCGCGCAGAGTCTTTTCTAGCAAGCGGTAGGTTTTCTTCAGCACGGCGGGCGTAAGTTCTAACTCTGCGTGGCGAGCTTTTTGGGAGGCGATGATGTGCGGGGCAGTGAGCGCCAGCATCCAGTATATGTCTTCAGCGGCCACCAAATGCCAAGTAGGCCGCAAAACGTGCGTACGCAGAATTTCACCGGCGTTGAGGGCGGCCTCCACGTTGGCCTCCGTAGCGCCGGGCACACGCACGCCCACCGCCCACTTCGCCATCGCATAATCCTGCGCCTGCATTGCGCCCATCCAACCCACCAACGCGGGCGCGGAGGTAAGCATTGTTCCAGCAATGTGTTGGCTGACTAGACGATGCCGGACAATGTGGGATGGTTTCATAGGAAATCAAAGACGCGTTTATTGGTACGTAGGGGCGAAGCATTCGGCATATAGACTTGGTTTTTTTTTGGCCGTGGTGCCGAATGCTTCGCCC
>JAEUQN010000425.1:550-788 GCA_016789725.1 Blastocatellia bacterium
GTCCGCCACCCAGGGCGCAAAGGCCAAACGCGCATCCGCGCCAAACACGCCGAGCAAAATTGGGCGCAGTTCACTTTCAGAAACAGCCGTTCCACGAGCGCGGAAGATGAGCAAACCATCTGCCGCTTGATGCAGTGTAAATTGTGCCAGCGGCAAGTGGCGCAGGGCAATGCTCACATCAATATTATTCACCCGGCGGCCATCACTGGCGCGGAAAACTACCGGCGCGCGGCCTTCC
>JAEUQN010000426.1 GCA_016789725.1 Blastocatellia bacterium
CGCAGCTCACTGCGGTGGCATTTTTCTTGTCTGCTTGAGGTGAAATCGCGTTGCAGCGTTAAGCAGGCCGCAAGCTATTTGCCCGGCTTACGGCGCAAGATTTCCTCCAATACGCTCAGCAATCGTTCGGCCGTATACGGTTTCGGCAAAAAGGTAATTGCGCCTGCCTTCATCGCTTCATCCAGCTTGCCCGTGGTTTTGACGCCGCTGGTCGCGATGACTTCAACCAACAGATTGATTTCTTTCATCTGCCGGATGGCGCTGGGGCCATCCAGGTTGGGCATGGCCATATCGGTCAATACCAGTTGTACTTCCTGGTAATGCTGACGATAGATGGCCACGGCCTCGACACCGTCGCACGCCACCAACGTGCGATAGCCGGAAGCTTCCAAGGTGAACCGCAAAACCTCGCGCACGTTTTCTTCGTCATCCACGATCAAAATCGTTTCGCCCATCCCGCGTGAAATGGCGCGTTCTGGCACGTCTTCCGTCACCAGTGTCGTCAATTCCTGGGCGGGCAAATACACATAGAATTGTGTGCCCGCGCCTGGCTGGCTTTGCAAATTGACGAACCCGCCGTGCGCCCGCACGATGCCCAGCACAGTAGACAATCCCAACCCGGACCCTTTTCCGACTTCCTTCGTGGTGAAAAACGGTTCGAACACACGATCAAGCAATTGCGGCGGTATTCCCACGCCAGAGTCCTGCACCAGAATTTGCACATACGTGCCGGGGCTGGCATCCGGCAACAAGCGCACATCTTTTTCTCCGAGCTGACTGTTCCCTGC
>JAEUQN010000427.1 GCA_016789725.1 Blastocatellia bacterium
GCTCAGCAACAACTCGAAACCGACGCGCATGCGCTCAGCGAGTTCAAGTATGGTGAGCCCACGCTCCGAGGACAGCGTCGATTGCGCCACCGCCCAGCCATTGTTCTCCTGCCCCACGATGTTCTCCGCGGGGATTTCGACGTCATCCAGAAATATCTCATTGAAATGCGACGCGCCGGTAATCTGCTTGATCGGCCGCAGCGTGACGCCCGGAGTCTTCAAATCAAGAATGAAATACGTAATGCCCCGCGTCTTGGAGGACTTGGGATCGGTGCGCGTCAGCAGAAGGCAAAAATGCGCGTGGTGCGCGTTTGAAGACCAGGTCTTCTGGCCGTTCACAACGAAGCGATCACCGCGGCGCTCAGCGCGCGTGCGCAGGCTCGCAAGATCAGATCCGGCGTTCGGTTCGGAAAAGCCCTGACACCAGATGACGCGTCCGCTGGCGATGCCTTTGAGGTGCTGCTCCTTCTGCGCCTCAGAGCCAAACGTCATCAACGTCGGCCCGATCCAGTTGATGTTCATGTATTGGGGGCCACGCGGCTCGCCGGCGGCTTTCATCTCTTCATTCAGGATGAAGTGACACCAATCGTCGGCGCCGTTGCCGCCATATTGCTTCGGCCAATGCGGCACCAGCAGGCCCCGCTCAGCCAAGCCTGCACAGAAATCGCGCGAGAATTCCACCTGCAGATCGGACGCGTAGCTTTCCGGGACGTAGCGTTCATCCCAGTCATCAGGCAGCAGTTCGTCAAGCGCGGTGCGAACGCGCTTGCGATACTCTTCCTGCTCT
>JAEUQN010000428.1:0-512 GCA_016789725.1 Blastocatellia bacterium
GTACTGTTTCCGAGACCGAAATGGGGCAGGAGTTGCTGGGCACCGCCGGGGGCCGAGTTGCCCGACACCTCGCGCAACTGCCAGAAGGTCCTGCCTCCGAGGGTCGCGCGCACTCGGACCTTGGCGCCGATGCCGTCGCGATTCGACGTCGTTCCGACGAGGCGAACCTTCAGCCAGTGATTGCCGTTGGTGCCGCCGCGGTAGAGGTGGTTTCTCGTCGCCACGGTGTCCCCGCAGGGCAGGAGAATATCCGGAAATCCGTCGCCGTCGAAGTCACCCCAGGCCGACGAGGAGACTCGATCTCCATCGGTACGCAGATTGCCCACGTCGACGAATTGAAACGTTCCGTCGCCGCGACTTCGGTACAGGGCGTTGGTCTCGTAGGTGGTCAGGAACAAATCGAGCCAGCCGTCGTTGTCGTAGTCGACCCAGGATCCCTGGGGCCAGTCTCCGCCGGGGCGTTGGATCCCTGCTTGGGCCGTCTGGTCGGCGAAGGTTCCGTTGCCGAGATT
>JAEUQN010000428.1:522-787 GCA_016789725.1 Blastocatellia bacterium
GTGCAGCGTCGACCTCCCCGTGGTGGCCTGCGTGAGGAACACGTCCAGCCTGCCGTCGTTGTCGAAGTCCGCCACCGCCGCGATGCCGTCACCCCAGGCGGTGGCGAGGCTTCCGCCGCTCAGTCGCGTGAACGTTCCGTCGCGATTGTTCCGATGCAGTCGGGGTGCGACGCCCCCGTGGACGACCAGCAGATCCTGAGCGCCGTCGTCGTCGGCATCGAACCAAACCGACCACCACGTAGGCAGGCTGTCGTCCACCACATCC
>JAEUQN010000429.1 GCA_016789725.1 Blastocatellia bacterium
CATGCCGATCAAAGCACGGATCGATATGCTCACGACCGGCGTCCGCACCCCAGTGGGGATCAAGGTCTTCGGGCCAGACCTGAAGCAGATCGAAGAGATTGGGAAACATTTGGAGGTGGTCCTGAAGGATGTTCCCGGCACCAGGAGCGCCTATGCGGAACGAGTATCCGGCGGGTATTTTCTCGACTTCGAGATCAATCGCGAGGAGATCGCTCGCTACGGACTGAAACTCATGGATGTCGGCAGGATCATCGAATCGGCCATCGGGGGGGAGAACATCGCGACGACGATCGAAGGGCGGGAACGCTATCCGATCAATGTGCGCTATCTGCGTGAATTACGGGACGATCCGCAGAAGCTCCAACGAGTCATCGTGGATACACCGACCGGTGCCCAAGTACCGCTGGCCCAACTCGCGACGCTGCGATTCGTCAACGGGCCGCCCATGATCCGTGATGAAAACGGCATGCTCGCCGGCTACGTGTTCCTCGATATGACGGGCCGTGATGTCGGGAGCTATGTGGAGGATCTCAAGAAGGCCGTGGCGGAAAAGGTTCAGCTGCCGGCTGGTTATACCCTCGTCTGGTCCGGCCAGTACGAATTCATGCAGCGGGTGAAGGAGCGGCTGAAGTTGGTCGTGCCACTGACGCTCGTCATCATTTTCGTCACCTTTTACTTTTCATTCGGGTCGATAGCCAAGACCTGCATGGTGATGGTGGGGGTACCGCTCTCATTAGTCGGGGCCGTCTGGTACCTGTCGATCCTCGGATACAACATGAGCATT
>JAEUQN010000042.1 GCA_016789725.1 Blastocatellia bacterium
GGCCGATGGCACAACGATTCGCTATTTCGAGTTCGTCCCGGACTTTCAACTAACCCAACAAGGCCAGGTAGATTCAGCATCGGGCGAGTACAACAACCCATCCGCACACGTGGAAGTCATCAAACCTGACGGCGAAAAAGCACGCGCGTGGGTTTTCACCGAAGAATTTCAGAAACAACTGGAAAGCAACACGACGCTGAAATCGCGTCTGGCTGGCGAGACCGGATTTAATTTCCTGCTGATGGATTTCGAGAAAGCCTCGCAAGCGCACATGCTTTCGATTCAGTACGATCCCGGCGCGAATTGGTTTTATCTCGGTTCGGCGATGTTATGTACGTCGTTATTACTGGTATTTTTCTTCTCGCATCAACGCTTGTGGATCGTGTGCGAGGACGGTAAAGTTTTTATGGGCGGAGACGCAAACCGCAATCGGTTGGCCTTTGAAGACCGCATCAAACGAATTGCGGCTCGCATTCAAGGAATCAACCACGAAGAAGAGAGACAGGATTAACAGGCTTACTGTCAAATCGGCCTGTTAATCCTGCCCATCTTGTTAATCCTGTCTAGGGTCATTTTTATAAGGTAACGTTATGAGTCAAGCAGTCAAAACCATTACCCCTTCTGCGCCGCAATTGGATTTGCGGCGACCTGCGATTATGAATTTTCTGCCCGCCCTGCTGCCTATCGTCGGCGCGATTGTGATGTTGATGGCGCGGCGGCAAATGGGCTATGGCAACTTCATTGATGACGGCGCGCTGCTCGTGATCGCGTTGTTGTGCTACATCTTTGCAGCCGCGATGCACCTGACAGATTTGTTCGCGCCCATTCAAGGCCTGAGCCGAGTGGCAATGTGGACAGCCTCGCTTGGTTTCTTCTTCAATTTGTCGAGTTGGTTGGTGCGATGGGTGAACATGGGCGACAAAGAAGGTTGGAAGCGGATGACCGATCACGATGGCGTCTATCACGCGTGGTGGTTTTTCAGCTACATCCCGTTGGCAAACTTGTATGACTTATCCATCGGCTTTGCGTTTGGCGCAGCCCTAACCTTGTTGTTGATCGAACATCGTCCGAATACGCGATTTGTTGGTACGGTATCGTTGCCTCTCATCTGCCTGGTGCTGATTCTGGCGATTTTCATTGGCAATGAAATCAATCACCTGCAACCGGTGCTCGATAGTTACTGGCGTCCGATTCATGTCGGCGATGCGATGATTAGTTACGGCATTGCGCTCGTGAGCTTTGCCTTGGCGGTGATGTATTTGCTGAAAGATGGCGTCAAGCCCGAATCTATGGGCATTTTCACCTCGCTGTTCACGCTTGCCAATTTCCTGCTTTTCAGCAAAGCGTTTCACTTCAGCACCTTTGAGTTTCGCCTGACGCCGATGCGTCCAGTCGAAGGCGGCGGATTAGCCGGGGTTTCGCCTTTGCGTGTGACGTTGCCGGGCGCGGGGCCAATCGTAGCAGTGTCAATGTTGTTGCTTGCCGTCGTCACCGTTTGCTTCATGGTTTACGTCTTCAAGCAAAATGAAACAGCCAAGCGCGTTGGGCATCTCGCGCTCAAAGCCTCGCTCGTGGCCCAGGCTATTGGGCTAGGCGTCATCTTCTATCAAATCAAGGCGCTTAAAAACGTTGGTTCGTTGATTGGCTCTGAGCAGTTGTACGAGTTGGGCAAGCGGTTAGCGGGTAAGGACGCGACCTCTATGCCTGCTGAACAATTGCTGCAAAGCACAAACGCGTGGTTGCAACAAAATGGCGGCAGCTTTGTGCTGAGCATGAAATCCAATCCGGTGGAGTTAGCCGCGCTGGTGACAGGTTTAGTGTTAAGCCTGTTCATCCTCTTTTTTAGCTTCAACCCTGAACGCCTGCGCGCCGGGCTGCCTTCGCTCGAAAAACTCGACAGCCTGATTTATAAGACCGTCGGAGCCGCTTTTGCCGGCATTGCAATTTTGTTGGTTACAGGCGCAATTTGGGCGAATGAATCGTGGGGCAAATATTGGGGTTGGGACCCGAAAGAAACTGGCGCGCTTGTAGCGTGGTTAGCCTATGCTGCATATTTGCACACGCGGATCGCGCACGGTTGGGCTGGACGCCGCAGCGCCTATTTCGCACTGCTCGGCTTCTTGCTTGTCATCTTTACGTTCTTAGGCGTGAGTTACCTGTTGCCAGGCATGCACGCTTACGCTGAATAACCGTTTCAGCAACGTCAGTCGCCAAGCCACGAATTAACTTCGCGTAAATTGAGGTTAATTCGTGGCTTAGTTTTTTTGCCTTTGTTATACTGCGCGACTTAAAAACCGAGGCTCGTATGAAAACCCTTCGTTGGCTCTTGATTTTGCTGTTCGTTGTGGCGGTTTTCGCTGCGGCGAAACCCGCACGCCTGTTCGATGGCAAAAGTTTCAAAGGATGGAACGGCAATCAGCAAATCTTTCGGATTGAAAACGGCGCGATTGTTGGCGGCTCACTGAAAGACAAAATCGTGCGCAACGAATTTCTCTGCACCGACAAAGGGTATTCCGACTTCGTGCTGCGCGCGAAATTCAAATTGCTCGGCGATCCAACCAAAGCGAATGCGGGAATTCAATTTCGCTCGAAACGAATCCCGAACGATCACGAGGTCATCGGCTACCAAGCAGACATGGGGCAAAATTACTGGGGCGCGTTGTATGACGAATCGCGGCGCAAAAAAGTGTTGGCGCAACCGAATCTGGACGAATTGAAAAAGGTGCTGAAGCTGAACGATTGGAACGAGTACGAAATCCGCGCCGAAGGCAAACGCATTCGCCTCAGCATCAACGGACAGCAAACGGTGGATTACACCGAAGCCGATGACAGCATCACGCAAACGGGCTGCATCTGCGTGCAAATCCATGCGGGACCGCCGAGCGAAGCGTGGTACAAAGACATTACGATTGAATCCATTGCAAAGAAAAAATAGTCCCCACGAGAAACTAACAGCGAATGTCCGAACTCAATTTGAATTTAGGCTACACGATTTTTTGCGAAGATGTGCGCGTTGAGGCAAGTCAACATTTGAGCCTGATGGGTGTGTTCCATCAAATCGTCGTGCCGCAATTGCCGATCACCATGATTAAGTTTGGCATCGTCACGCATTGGACAGGGCAGGGGCAATACTTGAGCGAAGTGCGTATCCTGACGCCTGATAAAATGCAAACGGTCGCCGTTTCGCAACCCGCCAGCTTTGAAATTCCGCCGGGCGGTTACTCCGACAACGTCACGGTTTTCGTGAATACAACGTTTCCACAATCCGGGGCGTATGTCGTTCAAATACTCATCAATTCTTCGCTTTTCGCGGAAAAGATTTTGCCGGTGCTCGTACCGGAACAAAATCCCTTTGCTGAAATTGACCATATCAACTGAGTGTCAACTATGGCCTATAGATTTATTTCCTACCTACGCAAAACCGTCGCGGACCCAGACATTGCTTTAGATTTGGGAACCGCGAATACGCGTCTTTACGCACGTGGGCAAGGGCTTATTGCTGATGAGCCGTCCATTGTGCGCATGCAAACTGACACAGGGAGAATTGAAGAGGTCGGCATTTCCGCTGCGTTCTCGCTGAAAGATAAACAGCATTCCATCGTTTCTCCGTTGCGCGCTGGAGTTGTGGCCGATGTCAAAGCCACGACCGCGTTGTTAACACCGCTGCTGCGGCGCGGACGACGAATGGGAATTCTCCGGCCCAGAGTTTTGGTTTGTGCTCCAACTGATGCCTGCGAGGAAGAACGCGCGGCATTGATCGAAGCCACTCGCAGCGCGGGTGCATCCGCCGTTGCCATCGCACCTGAACCGTTGGCCGCAGCGATTGGCGGCGGAATGGATGTTGCCGCCGAACACGCGCAGATGATCGTAGATATTGGCGATGGCGTGACCGATGTGGCAGTGATTCGACTCGGTTCACTGTTGGTGACAGATGCCGTCCGCATCGCTTGCAGCGACCTAAACCAGGCGGTTTCCGATCTCGCGGCAGAACGCTACAGCCTCAAGCTTTATCAAAAAGAAGCCGAACGCCTAGTGCAGAAAATTGGAGCAACGAATCCACAGAACATTACGTCTTCATTCATTGCGGCAGGCGATGACGTGCGGACAGGTTCGCTACGGCGCGTCAATATTTATGGACACGAAATCGCAGCAGCCCTGAATCCTGTGCTGAAAGAAATTGTTACTGCCATCCGGCAAGCGGTGCATAACCTACCACCGGAAATCGCTTGTGAAGTCATCGAAAGCGGCATCCGGCTCACCGGTGGCGGCGCGTGTCTGCCCGGCATAACGACCTTGATTGCAAACGAAACCAACCTTGCGGTGAAACCTGTAAGAGAACCAATGCACGCGGTTATTAACGGCGCACGTCAAATGCTTGCCATTGGCGCAGCAACAAACCTTTGGCTTGACGCATAATTCATTAACCAACAAAAACTACGAGGAATTTCATGCCCACCACGCTTGACCAACTTTCGATCAATACTATCCGTACGCTGGCAATGGACGGCGTGCAAAAAGCCAACTCCGGTCACCCTGGCATGCCGATGGGAATGGCCGCCGCTTCCTATGTGCTGTGGACAAAAGTGATGCGGCACAATCCGAAAAATCCGAAATGGACGAATCGGGATCGTTTTATTTTATCTGCCGGACACGGCTCAATGCTGCTCTATAGCTTGTTGTATTTGACGGGCTACGATGATTTCACCCTGGATCAGCTTAAGAGCTTTCGCCAGCTTGGCAGTCTCACAGCAGGACATCCTGAACTGGAACTTTCATCCGCGATTGAAACGACCACCGGACCGCTGGGACAAGGTTTTGCCAACGGTATTGGGATGGCGATTGGGCAGGAATATTTGGCCGCGAACTTCAATCAGCCGGGCCATGATCTGTTCGATTACTACATTTATGCCATCGTGTCTGACGGCGATTTAATGGAAGGCGTTGCTGCCGAAGCTGCGTCATTAGCAGGTCATCTGAAACTCGGTCGCTTGATTTATTTGTACGACGACAACGACATTTCGCTCGACGGCCCGACTTCAATGTCGTTCAGCGAAGATCGCGTGAAGCGTTTTGAAGCGTACGGATGGCACGTGCAAACCGTGGATGGCCTCGATGTAGAAGGCATCGAAAGAGCTTTGATCGCCGCCAAGGCTGATCCGCGTCCTTCGATCATTTGCACGAAGACAATCATCGGTTACGGCTCGCCGAACAAACAAGGCAGCGCGAAATCGCACGGCGAACCGCTTGGCGTCGAGGAAGTCAAACTCGCCAAACAAAACCTCGGCTGGGATTACGAAGAGCCCTTCACCGTGCCACCCGACGCGCTTCTCAACTTCCGCAAGTGCATCGAAAAAGGCCGCGATCTGGAGACCGATTGGGATGACAAATACGCCGCGTACAAAAACGCTCATCCCGAACGTGCCGCGCAATGGGAAAGTTGGAACAGCGGAAATCAGGAAGCCTGGAAACAAGCATTGCCCACTTTTGAAGCAGGCAAAGACGTAGCGACGCGCGACGCTTCGGGCAAAGTGATGAACGCGATTGCGGCGGCGCTGCCACAATTGATCGGCGGGTCGGCAGACTTGCGAGGATCGAACAAAACGTTCCTCAACGGCTACCCCGAATTCAGTGCCGAGATTCGCAACGCGCGCAATTTCAACTTCGGCGTGCGCGAACACGCGATGGGTTCGGCGCTCAACGGTATCGCGCTGACCAAGCCGCTGATCCCATTTGGCGGCACGTTCATGGTGTTTTCACAATATATGCTCCCGCCCGTGCGATTGGCGGCGATGATGGGCTTGCAAGCGATTTACGTCTGGACGCACGACAGCATCGGCGTTGGCGAAGACGGCCCGACGCATCAACCCGTCGAGCAATTGGCACAGATTCGTGCGATGCATAACCTGACGGTGATTCGTCCCGGCGATGCGAACGAAACTGCGATGGCGTGGCGTGCGGCGCTCGAAAACACGCATGGCCCGACCGCTTTGATTTTGACGCGGCAAGGTTTGCCCACGATTGATCGCACGAAATTCGGCGCAGTCGAAGGCACGCTGAAAGGCGCGTACGTGCTCGCCGATGCAGAGAACATTGACGTGATCCTGATTGCCTCCGGTTCCGAAGTCGGCGTTGCGATGTCTGCCCGTGAAACTTTAGCCGCCGAAGGCATCGGCACACGCGTCGTCAGCATGCCAAGTTGGGAATTGTTCGAGAAACAATCGAAGGAATACCGCGACACAGTACTACCACCGTTGATTACAGCACGCGTGGCAATTGAAGCCGCGATTATGCAGGGGTGGGAACGCTATGTCGGCTTGCAAGGCATCACGATTGGGATGACCAGTTACGGCGCATCGGCTCCGCTGAAAGTCGTGATGGAGAAATTTGGTTTTACATCAGCAAATGTCGTGGAGAAGGTAAAAGCGCTGCTTGATAAATAAAGTTGCGCTTGTGCGAAAAAGCTTTGTGCCACGAATTTTCACGAATTTTCACGAATGAAAAAAACAAGGCCGTTCTGCCGATTGCGTTTTATAATTCGTGCTGATTCGTAGGAATTCGTGGCTCAACTTTTTTGAGAGGTAAATTATGTCCGCCGTCATTTCGCAATCAAAACCATCGTACAAAGGCTCGACGCTGCGCAACCTGCTGGCGATTCGTGGCGACCGCGTGAGCTTTTTGTCGAAGCTCAAGCAGGATCACGGCGATGTCGTACGGTTTCACATCGCGACGCAAGCGGTGTGGTTGCTGAGCCATCCTGAACATATTCGTGACGTGCTGGTCGTGAATCAAAAGAAGTTCATGAAAGGGCGCGGCATTCAGATGATGAAGCAATTGCTCGGCGATGGTTTGTTGACGAGCGAGGGTGAATTTCACTTGCGACAGAGACGACTCGTGCAACCCGCGTTTCATCGGCAACGCGTCGCCTCGTATGCAACTTCAATGGTGGAGGATGCACGCAGAATGCGAGAGCGTTGGGCAATGCTGCCTGCGGGAGCAGGGATTGAAATGTCGCAGGAAATGATGCGACTCACACTGATGATTGCGGGTCGGACGTTGTTTGATGCGGATGTGGAAGAAGACGCGAGCGAAGTGGGGCAAGCCTTGACCGACCTGATGGCGATTGCAGAACGCATTCCGAATCCGTTGGCAGGCATCCTCGCGTTGCTGCCGCTGCCAAGCAATCGGCGCTTTGAAAAGGCGAGGCAACGGCTCGACGATATTATTTACGGCATCATCCGCGAACGGCGCACGAGCAATGTGGATCGCGGCGATTTTCTTTCGATGCTGCTGATGGCGCAGGATGAAGAAGGTGGGACAGGCGGGATGACCGACAGCCAGGTACGCGATGAGGCATTGACGATTTTCCTCGCCGGACACGAAACCACCGCGACCGCGTTAACGTGGACGTGGTATTTGCTCTCGCAGCACCCGGAGGCCGAGGCCAAATTACACGCAGAGATTGATTCAATCTTGCAAGGCCGCTTGCCAACGTTCGAGGATTTGCCTAAATTGCGCTACGCCGAAATGGTCTTTGCGGAGGCAATGCGCTTGTATCCGCCCGCGTGGATCATCGGGCGGCGCGCGCTCGTGGATCACGAAATTGATGATCACCAAATCAAAGCGGGCGATTTGATTTTAATGAGCCAGTACCTGACGCATCACGATGCGCGATGGTTCCCGGAACCGGAGAAATTCATCCCCGAACGCTGGACACCCGAATTGAAAGAAGAGCGTCCGAAATTTTCGTACTTCCCGTTCGGCGGCGGCACACGCACCTGTATCGGCGAAGCGTTCGCGTGGATGGAAGCGTCGTTGGTCATTGCGACGCTCGCGCAACAATGGAAGCTGCGTCTTGTGCAAGGGCATCCGGTTGAAACACGCGCACTGATTACACTACGCCCGAAACACGGGATGAAAATGTATTTGGAGAAACGATAAATTTTATCCACGAAGCCACACGAAGGATCACGAAGGAAATCCCAGGCAGGATTTACAAGATTACTTTGCAGAATTTTCATCTTGTGAATCTTGCAAGAAATCCTGTGAATTCTGTCTAGTCTCTTCGTGATCCTTCGTGTGGCTTCGTGGACGAGAAAAACCTATGGCACTTATTGGAGCAAACGAACTCAAACGTAAATTAGCCATCGAAGTCGAAGGTCAACCCTACACTGTCGTCGAGGTGATGTTTGCATCACCGTCCGCACGCGGCGCATCTACGATGGTACGCACGAAGCTCAGGCATTTGCTGAACGGCTCGGTGCAGGAAAAGTCATTCAAGACGAGCGAGAAATTTACGGAATGCGATGTTGAGTTGACGCCCGCTTCGTTTTTGTATGCGGATGGCGAAGGCTTTCACTTTATGGACGAAAGCACCTACGATCAATTCACGTTCGACGCCGAACAAATTGGTGATGACCGCTATTACTTGAAAGACGGCTTGTCGTTGCAGGCGCTGAAATACAATGGCGAAGCCGTGTCATTGCAGCTCCCGCAATTCGTCGAATTGACCATTACCGAAACCGGCGGCAACGCTTCCGGCAACAGCGCATCGGGCGGCGCAACGAAGCAGGCGACGCTGGAAACGGGCTTGGAAATCCGCGTGCCGCTGTTCATCAAAGATGGCGAAGTCGTGCGCGTCAGCACTGTCACAGGCGAATTTGATGGGCGAGCCTGATGAAGCAAGAACCATTGCTGCAATTGCTCGGCAAACATCAGCCAGTTGATTCCCACGAACAACAAATGCTGGAACGCATCGTGGCGTTTGTGAGCGAGTACGAAAATTTCTATTCGCGCGATTTGCTGGTCGGTCATTTGACCGGTTCCGCGTGGATCGTAGACGAAACCTTTTCGCATGCGCTGCTGCTACATCACGGCAAACTGAACAAATGGCTGCAACCGGGCGGTCACATCGAAGACGATGCCGATATGCTCGCTGCGGCAATGCGCGAAGCCCGCGAAGAAACAGGCGTGAATGTACATCCGCATTCGCCTGCCATCTTTGACGTAGATATTCACGAAATTCCGGCGCGCCCGAACGAGCCTGCGCATTTTCATTACGATGTTCGGTTTTTGTTGATCGCAGATCGAATCGCGCCGTTGATCGTGACGAGCGAATCCAAAGATTTGGCTTGGGTCGTACTCAACAAAATCGAAACGATGACCCAAGAAGAATCGGTCTTGCGGATGGTGCGGAAAACTCCCCAACAACATTGACAGGATGCACAAGATGGACATGATTATTGATTCAATCTTGAAGACTCTGTTAATCCTGTCTGAAATTATCAACATTCATTATGACATTTGAAACCTGGTTCCAAACGATTCACACCGACATTCCTGTGCCTTCTGCATTGGCGGTGATCAAACTTACTGAAGAAGGCTCGACGCTACCCTTCATTGCGCGCTATCGCAAAGAGCAAACGGGCAACCTTGACGAAGTGGCGATTCAAAAATCCATTGATGCCAAAGAACGCTGGGATGAAACGCTGAAACGCCAAACCTTCATCGTCGAAGAGATCGAACGGCAGGGCAAACTAACTGACGAGTTGAAAAATAAAATCCTGACGACCTTCAACCTGGATTCGCTCGAAGACATTTATTTGCCCTACAAACAAAAGCGCAAAACCAAAGCGACGATTGCGAAGGAAGCGGGACTGGAACCGTTCGCCGATTGGATTTGGAATTGCGGACACGGCACAGAAACGCCGCTGGAAGGGCAAACGCTCGAACTGTTCGCGCTCGCGTTTTACAACGCCGAGAAAAATATCAACGATTCCGCGGCAGCGATTGCAGGCGCACAGGATATTTTGACCGAGCGATTGGCGGAAACACCGGAGCTGCGCGAATTCACGCGCAAGACTGTATTCGAGCGCGGCGCACTCAAAACGGGCAAAGCGGAAAAGGCAAAGCCGCACAGCAAATTCGAGCGCTATTTTGATTATTACGAATCGGTCGAATCGTTGCTCAAGCCCGAAAATTCGCATCGCTATTTAGCGATGCGGCGTGGTTGGATGGAAGAGGAATTGAGCTTGAATATTGGCGGCTACACCAATGAAGGCGAAACCGGCATCGCGGTGGATGAGTCGTATGAAGCTTCGTTGCTCGGACGCTTTGAAAACGAAGCTTGCACCGTGCCGAATGCGCCGGGCGCAGATGTGTTGCTGAAATCCGCACGGATGGCGCTGAAGGCGTACGTGCTGCCGAGCATTGAAAATGAGGTGCATCGCTCGTTGAAAGAAGTTGCGGACGAAGCGGCGATCAAAGTCTTCGCCGAAAACGTGCGCAAGCTTTTATTATCCGCGCCGTTCGGATCAAAAGCAGTGCTCGGCGTTGATCCCGGCATTCGTACGGGCTGCAAGCTGGCGGTTGTGGATGATGCGGGCAAATACATCGCTTCGACGGTGATGCACCTGCAAAGCGACCGCGAAAAAGAGAATGCGAAAAAACTACTTGGCGAAACGCTCAAGAATGCGCAGATTCGTGCGATTGCCGTGGGCAACGGAACCGCCGGACGCGAAACAGAAACGTTCATTCGTGAAGCGTTGAAAGAACAAGGCATCAACGTGCCGGTTGTGATGGTGAATGAATCGGGAGCCAGTATTTACAGTGCTTCGGACGTGGCGCGCGAAGAATTCCCGGATTTGGATGTCACGGTGCGCGGCGCGATTTCGATTGCGCGACGATTGCAAGACCCGCTCGCGGAACTCGTCAAAATTGATCCGAAGTCCATCGGCGTCGGGCAATATCAACACGATGTGTCGCAGCCTGCGCTCAAAAAAGGGTTAGATTTGGTCGTTGATGTTTGCGTGAACTCGGTGGGCGTAAATCTCAACACGGCTTCATATCACCTGCTCGCACGCGTGTCGGGCATTGGCCCATCGCTGGCGAAAAAAATTGTCGAGCATCGCGGCGAAAAAGGATTGTTTTTATCGCGGCAGGAATTGCTGGAAATCCCTCGTTTCAGCGCAAAAGTTTTTGAGCAGGCGGCGGGCTTTCTGCGCATTCAAAACGGCAAGCATCCGCTCGACAACACAGGCGTCCACCCGGAACGATATGCTTCGCTCGAAGCGTTGGCCAACAAGCTTGGCAAGAACGTCGCGGAATTGACAGGCGCGGGCGTCGAACTGGTCAAGCAATCAGCAGAATTGAAAGCAGAACTCGGTGAATTCACATTCGCTGACGTGATCGCTGAGTTGAGCAAGCCGGGGCGTGATCCGCGCGAAGAGTTTTCGGCGTTTGCGTACCGCGAAGACATTCACACGGTCGCCGATTTGAAGCCGGGAATGACCTGTCCCGGCATCGTCACGAACGTCACGAACTTCGGCGCGTTCGTAGACATCGGCGTGCATCAGGACGGCCTCGTGCATTTGTCGCAACTCGCAGACCGCTTCGTCAAAGACCCGCGTGACGTGGTCAATCCGGGAGATCGCGTGAACGTTCGCGTGTTGGAAGTGAATTTGGAAAAAAATCAAATCGCGCTGACGATGAAAAGTGAAGCGCGCCCGCGTGACGTGCGAACAGAAAAACGGGCCGAACAACGAAGCGAACAACGAAACGAGCAACGGCCCAAACCAAACTTTTCCAAAGATCGTAGACCGGAACCGAAGCGCGATGCGAAACCTGCGAAAAGCGGATTCAATAATCCGTTTGCAGATTTGGCGAATTGGAAGAAGTAACAACAAAAGCCTGCGCAAGCATTGCATGTCGCAATCTCGCGCAGGCTCCACATATCCTCACGGGTTCACACATTTACGTCGAGCGTTGGCCTGTAATCATGCGGTAAATCGCCAGCAGCGCGATGGCTCCCAGCACAGACATAATGAAGCCTGCTGAATAATAGCGACCGAAAAACATCCGTCCGACAAAGGTGCCGACAAATGATCCTGCGATACCGAGAATCGTGGTCATCAGGAAACCGCCTGGATCGCGGCCTGGCATAATCACTTTGGCAATGATCCCGACAATTAGGCCGATAATAATTGTTCCGATTAAACTAAACATAACCTGCCTCCTTATTAGGTATGGGCCGTAAACAAACCGCACATACGAACCGCAAATCTGCTGTTACGAACGAATTTCTCTGAATTGAAGTTGCATGAAACTGCTATTGGATACGGCACGATTCTATGCCGTGATTTTCAGCGGGTCAACGCACATACAGCTCTTGCTATTCTGACAGGGCGACTTAATAATTCCCCTCGTTCATTCGCAATTATCAAAACGATCACAACCAAATTCATCACGGAGACTAAGCATGTCCACAACAGCTCTTTCGCGCAGAAACTTTCTTGGCGGATTCGGTATGGCAATGACCGCTTCTGCCCTTGCCTCACGCTTTTCCCTCGCCAGCAATACACAAAACGGTGGCCCGATTATTTTAGGAACGGGCAATCACAAATACGAATGGGTCAAAAATTGGGTCAAGTTGCCGCCCGGCCTGAAAATCGGCAGCACCCACGGCGGCGTCGTCGTAGACGCTAAAGGTCACATCTATTTCAGCACCGATGGCGAGCAATCCATTATGGTGTTCGACCAAAATGGCAAGTACCTGCGCTGCATCGGGATGGAATGGAAGCCGTATGAAGACGGCAGCGGCACGCACGATATGCAAATCAACAAGGAGGGGAATCAGGAATTTATTTATCTGGTCAGCCTCTTCCGCAACAAGTTTGCCAAGATCACGACGACCGGCGAAGTTGTGTGGGTTAAAGGCCATCCCGACAAATCCGGCGTCTACAAAAACAAAACTGAATTCAAGCCAACGGGCATCACAGTTGCGCCGAATGGCGAGTTTTATGTAACGGACGGCTACGGCGCGAATTATGTGCATCGCTACAATGCAAACGGCGATTACGTGAGTTCGTGGGGCGGCAAAAGCACTGCGGCAAAAGAGGAAGGCAAGTTCAGCACGCCGCACAAAATCCTGATTGATAAGCGCGGCCCGGAACCGCTCGTGCTCGTCACCGACCGTGCGAATCATCGTTTGCAGTGGTTCACGCTGGAAGGGAAGTTTGTCAAAGTTGTAGATGGCACAGAAGGCGATTTCCTGCGCTTGCCTTCGGTCTTGAATATTCTCGGCAGCGATTTGGCGATTGGCGATTTAGCGGGGCGTGTGACGATTCTCGACAAAGACAACAAGCTGGTCACGCATCTGGGCGATGGCCCTGATCCAAAGAAACGCGCAACGAATCGCCTTGGCCCCGAACATTGGGTGGACGGTCAATTTATTTCCGCGCACGGTTTGAGCTGGCATCCGAACGGCGATTTGTATGTGGGCGAATGGAATTTACAAGGACGCTTGGTGAAACTGAAACGCGTGAAATAAGGCGCGTTCATTTCCGCGTTAATTGATAAATTGGCGCGGGCAGTTTTTCGCTCGTCAGGAGAATGGATTTACTGTCCGCGCTGTAGGCAATGGCTTCGGCCTGGCTCATCAGTGGGACTTTGATCACTGTCGGTTCGGAATCGAAGATTGTGCCGAAAGCCTTGCCTTTCGTACGTTGCAATTCAAATGCGCCGAAATATGTGCGAATCGCCACGCGCGAACCATCGGGCGAGACAGCCGCCCCCGTCACCATTCGTAGCTGTGCAATGCTTTTGATTTTTTGCCCACCGACTTTTTCCAGCACAACTTTTTGATTGGCTTTAAGTGGCAACGGAAAGCGATACACTCCGCAATCCTGGCGGAGTGTTTTGGTAATCAGATAAATTTGCCCGTTCGTCGGGTCAACCAAAATCGCTTCGCTGTCGTGATTGCCATCGGGGTAGCTGAAGGGAAATACTTCGGCGTTTTCGGTCGTTGATGTTTTGTCGCTGCTCAGCTTTGGCTCAGGAATCCGATAAATCTTCAGATCATCGCGCGCCCCCCCGTTATTGCCCGTGTCGGCAATGTAGAGCGCGGGTTTGCCCCCAGCTCCCGGACCGCTGGCGAGGTCTTCCCAATCTTTATTTCCCGCCCCGGTCACCTCCACTTTGGCTAACAACTTTCCCTTCGCATCAATCGCATACAAGCGCGCTTTGTCGCCGCTGTCGTTATGCACCCAATAAACACCCGGCGAAAAATGGCTGGCGCTGAGGCCGGAGATTTCGGCCAGAGATTTGTCGGTAATTGTCCCGGATTGTTTGGCTTCGTCGTATTCAGACGAGGTCCCATCGCTCGACACTTCAGTCCAGGGTTTGAAGCGCGCGTCCTTTTTCTGCGCTTGCGAAAACGAGCAGGCGGTGACTCCAATAACAACAGCGATCAGCAAACATAACCACTTCAGCATACGTTTCGATGATGGCATCCTTGCCAGGGCGATTCAAGCAAATAAAAATCCGCCTGTGAGTTTGTGATTGAAGATGCCTTTTGATTTCTCCTCGCAGGATTTAGAATTCTGGTGCAACCAAAACGAGTAACCACCATGCCCAATACTCCCACATCAACCAATCCGCCACGGCGATCCGCTCGTCGGATGCGCGTGATTCTGTTGGCGCTGGCGACACTATTACTGGCTATTTCATTATTGGTGCTACAAGCCTTCAATACAGAGCAATGGTTCGCGCCGGGTTCAGCGAGTGAGACCTTGATTTTGTTTGCGCTCTCGACGCTGAATGTCATCGCGTTCATCGTGCTGCTGATGGTACTGGCGCGCAATATTATCCGGCTGCGCGGGGAAACGCGCCCGCTGAAATTAGGCTCGCGGTTTACAACGCGATTGGTAAGCTTTTCCGTCGCGCTTTCGCTGTTGCCCGTTTTATTTATGTTTTCTTCGACGGTCCTGCTCATTAATCGCAGCGTCGAAAAATGGTTCAGCTTGCCCACGCGCAAGATGGCGGAAAACGCCCGGCAAATTCAGGAAAGCTATCTGCAATCGGAACAAGAAAGCTTGCAACATATCGCGATCACGCTCGCGCGACTTGCTTCCAGCAGCGACGATATTGCGCAAACGCTCAAAGCCCAACTGAGCAATCAACGGCTCGCGTCTATTGAAATTTACCAGCCAACTGGAACTGTAATTTTCCGCGAAGCGGCGAATGAAAGTACATTACCAAACAATCTCTATCTGGCCTCGCAACAACTGCGCGAACGCATTGCGAGCGGCAATCCTGCTGTCGTGCAAACGGTTCGTGACAACCTGAATTTGTCTTTGCTCGCGGCGGCGGCAGTGCCGGAAAGTAAAAATACGATTGTCATCACACGCCTGGTTGATCCCAAGATCGCCGAACGATTATCAGAGATCGGACAATACGCGGCGACCTACGCGCAATTGAATCAGAATCAACGCGCATTTCGCACGAGTGCGCAATTGGCGCTGGGGTTGTTGACGTTGTTCGCGTTGTTCGTGGCGACCTGGATGGCGATCAAAGTTGCGCGCAGCATTGCCGCACCCGTGCAGCAATTGGCCGAAGCCACCGAACGCATCAAAGCGGGGGATTTGACGGGACGAGCCGATATTGTGGGCGATGACGAGCTGGCGGCGTTGGCGAGATCGTTCAATGAAATGGCTGCGGAGTTGCAGGAAAATCGCACGCAACTGGAACGCTCGGCAACTGCTCTCGATGAACGTCGCCGTTACACCGAAACGATTTTGCAGAACCTTTCAGCAGGTGTGATTTCGCTGGATGAACAAAACCGCGTGACAACGATTAACCCGGCGGCGATCCGCTTATTGCAGTTGGAACAGACGATGCGCAATATTCCGGCGAGCGGCGCAGAACTTGTGACACTCCTGCCCGAAGAACAACGCGAGGAATTGCGGCGCATGATTTTGCGGGCGCTGCGCGGGCGTTCCGTGACGCGCGATGTCCATTTCAAATTAGCGAATAACGTCAAACTCGACGCCTCTGTCACCGTCACCGCGTTGCCCAGCGCCCACGGTCATTCGCACGGCACGGTGATCATGATTGAAGATTTGTCCGACCTGATCGAAGCGCAACGCCGATCCGCCTGGAGCGAGGTCGCGCGGCGGATGGCGCACGAAATCAAAAACCCGCTGACACCGATTCGCTTGTCGGCAGAACGATTGGCGAAAAATCTGCTCGGCGGAACAAGCAGCGCAATGACGAACGGCAATAGCAACGCACCATATCCGTGCCTTGATGAACGCGGTGCCAAGCTCGTGCGCGAATGTACCTCATTGATTGGCGATGAGGTTTCCACGCTACAACGAATGGTGGATGAATTCTCAAGCTTTGCCCGCTTGCCTGCGGCCAAGCCCGTCTTGAGCGACATCAATGAAGTGATTGCTGACACGTTGAAGCTTTACGAAGAACGTCTGGACGGGATCAAGCTCGAAAGCAAGCTTGCGAATGAATTACCGCCAGTGTTCATTGACCGCGAGCAAATGAAACGCGCGTTGGTAAATCTGATTGACAACGCATTACACGCCATTACCGAAAGCCCGTTTCTGCTCGAAGAAAAATCGCTGGTGCTCGCAACGCGCGAAGTTCTTGAACAGGATTCCATTGAAATCACGATTGCCGACACCGGCCCCGGCATTGCTCCGGCGGATCGGGAACGCATTTTCTCGCCCTATTTTTCGACCCGCAAACGCGGCACCGGATTGGGGCTGGCGATTGTCAGTCACATCGTCGCCGAACACAGCGGGCGCGTCCGTGTCGAAGATAACTTCCCACACGGCGCACGATTTGTGATTGAATTGCCCAATGCGAAAGAATGATGATTTGAAATTTCAGGTCTGAAATTTGAGATGAGCTATGAAGAAAACCCTACTTAGTTTCTTGCTGATTCTGGCTGGCGTAACTGCCGTCTTTGCCGACAACTATTCTGACGCACGCAAGGCTTATGACGCGAAAGATTACGCCAAAGCCGCGCAATTATTTGAGGCCGCAGCAAAGGAAAAAAATGATGCCAAGAGTTACTACGGCCTTGGCCTGTGTTACCTGCGACTCAAGCGCAATGCCGATGCTGTCAAGCCGCTCGAAACAGCACAGAAACTTGACCCTTCGCTCAAGTTCGCCCCGAATGCGCAGTTCTTTGCACAGCGTCTGGCCGAGGCGCGCGGTGGTGGAAATCAACCAGCAGGCAATGCGCCACGATTAGTTAATGATGCACAACTAGATCAAGTGCTGGCAGACCTTGCAGCAGGCAAAGCCGTAATGGATTACACAAATACGCTGACGCCCGCAGACAAAAGCGAATTAGAACGAATCGTTAACGATGCGCGCAGTCGGGGCTTCAATTTGCGCGCGTATCTCGTGCCGCCCGGTCGCGCGATCAAGACCAGAGAATTTACTGTCCGCGACGTGCGCAAATTCGGCAATCTCAAAGCCAATGACATCGTCGTCATTGCCAGCCAGGAAGGCGTGTATGCCACAGGATTGCGCGGCGAATCAGAACTCGACAACGCTGAAATTACAGCAGCAGCACAGACAGCAACTCCATTCTTCAAGCAACAACAAGCAGGGCGTTCCGGTTTCGGACTTGGTATGGCAGAGTTCGCACGCGCGTTGACGGCTGAGGCTTCATCAGATCGTACAACCCGAAGAACGTCGTACGGCTTTTTAGGCGTGCTTGGCCTCGGCGCGGCAGGCGCGGCAGGCGCATTCGTCATTGGTCGTCGAAAACTGAAACAAAAAGCCTACAAAAACAAACTCGATGAAGGCATCAATCTCTTGATGAACGAAATCAACGACAAAATCGGGAAAGAATTTGACGTCAACGCGCGCTTCGTCAATTGGCAAAAGGAATACGAAGACATCAAAGCCACGGGCAATTGGAAAGATCACACGCGCATTGATCGTTTGAATGCGACGTTGCAAGATGCTGTGCGCCAACCCGAACGCTATTTCGAGTTTTTGCCCGGCATCAAAGAAATCCGGGAAGCTGCGGCCAAACTCGGTGCACCGCCACCACCGCAAAAAAGCACAGACGATGTGTTTGATTACTTCGATGGTCGCCCACTCAAGAAAGAAGAGGCCGTCGTGGTTGCGCTGAAGGACAAGGACGGACAGGAAATTCGTGTTCTAACTTCGCGCGCGCACGCCGATGAAATGGGGCAGGGCCAAATCCCAAAAGTTCTCACGCGTGAAGTTGGCGGACGCCGCGTGCATTGGTCGAACGATCCGAGCTATGACCCGCACCGCGACTATCGCCCGTATGACCCGTATTACAACAGCCCAAGCTGGGTAGACATCTGGATGATGAGTCAGATTTTCAACCCGCACACGTACTATGGCCCCGCGATTTATCCCTACTATCACAACGATTACTATTACTCACAGCCATACTATCAACAGCCGATCTACGATTCGCCCGGCGCACGCGATTGGAACGGCGACGGCGTGATTGATTTTGGCGAATCGCAGCGCCATTACAACGAACCTGTCTATCGCCAGCAAGAACCAGGCTATCACCGCGAAGAACCTCAGCAACAAAGCTATGACGACAATTCGGGCGGCATTGATTTTGGCTGGAGCAGCAGTTCCAGCAGCAGTTCCGACAGTTCGTGGAGTTCCAGCAATTCATCAAGCGATTGGGGGTCGAGCAGCGGAGGCAGCGATTGGGGTTCAAGTAGCGGAGGTAGCGATTTCGGGAGTAGTGATTCTGGTGGGGGCAGCGATTTCGGGAGTAGTGAATAGTAAATCTTATGCCGCATTCCATTCTTATAGTTGACGACGAACCTGGTATTCGCCAATCGCTCGCAGGCGTGTTTGAAGATGAGGGCTTTGACGTAGCGGCGGTCGAAAGTGGCGAACAGGCTCTCCGCGAATTTGAGCAACGATTGTACACCTGCGTGCTGCTGGACGTCTGGCTGCCGGGCATTGATGGGCTTGAAACACTTGAGCGATTAAAGACGGCATACCCGGACATCAGTGTCGTAATGATTTCGGGACACGGCAATATTGAAACTGCCGTCAAAGCCACAAAACTCGGCGCATTTGATTTTGTCGAGAAACCACTGTCGCTTGATAAAACGGTGCTGGTGGTCAAGAACGCCATCAAACAACGCGAGCTTGAAGTTGCCAATACGGAAATGCGCGCGAAGCTGGAACGCGATTTTATGATGGTCGGCAATTCGGTTCCGATGCGCGCGCTACGCCAACAAATCAGCTATGCTGCGCCGACCACGGGACGCGTGCTGATTTATGGCGAATCCGGTACAGGCAAAGAACTGGTGGCGAGGGCGCTGCATGCCCGTTCGTTGCGCGCCTCACAGTCTTTTGTGGAAATGAATTGCGCTGCCATTCCAGAGGAACTCATCGAATCAGAGTTATTCGGCCATATCAAAGGGGCGTTCACTGGTGCCACGCAGGCCAAGCGTGGCAAGTTCGAGCAGGCCGACGATGCGACGTTGTTTCTAGATGAAATTGGCGATATGAGTATGAAAACGCAATCGAAGGTGCTGCGCGCACTTGAAGAACAGCGGTTTCAACCGGTTGGATCAGAAAGTACCATCACTGTTGATGTGCGTGTGATTGCGGCCACGAACAAGCGCCTTGAGGCTGAAATTGAAAAGGGTGCATTTCGCGCTGATCTGTTTTATCGCCTGAACGTGATTCCCTTTGAGATTCCACCGTTGCGGGAACGACTTGAAGACATTCCGTTGCTGGTCGAACATTTCAATCGGGAATTTTCGCTGGCGAATAAACGCGAGATGAAAGATTTTACGCCTGCCGCAATTGACCGGATGCAAAGTTATCACTGGCCGGGCAATGTCCGCGAACTGCGCAACACGGTCGAGCGTGTGATTATTATGCGGCTGGACCAACAGGTAGCGGCGGATGATTTGCCAATTCTGAGCGGTGATGCTCCGCCAGCCTCAAGTTATAATTTCGATTCGTATCGTGAAGCATCCGAGGCTTATGAGCGAGAATACATCACCCGCAAATTGGCGGAAACTGAGGGGAACGTCTCGCGGACAGCCGAAATCATGGGGATTGATCGCAGTCATCTTTATCGCCGAATGAAAACTCTCGGCATCCAATCCAAATCGTAGCCTGCATGCAGACGAAACTCACCAGATCACCGAACCTCGCTGCACGTTTTATTGTTTCCGGTGAAGTCATAGCCTTCCCGACTGAAACGGTTTATGGTTTGGGCGCAAATGTCTTTGACGATGCTGCAATCAAAAAGATTTTCGTCGCCAAAGGCCGCCCGTCCGACAATCCATTGATCGCACATATCGGCAACCTTTCTCAAATTGAACTTTTGACCAGTCATATTTCAACCACTGCTGCAAAATTAATTGATAGGTTCTTTCCAGGTCCGTTAACGATTGTCTTGCCAAAACGTAATGAAGTCCCGGCGATTGCTACCGCAGGGTTAGAGACAATTGGCGTGCGAATGCCACGGCACCAATTGGCACTGAGTTTTATTCACGCTTGCGGTGTTCCGTTAGTTGCCCCTTCCGCCAATCTTTCCGGCAAGCCCAGCCCAACAACATGGCAAGCCGTCAAAGCAGATTTGGATGGACGAATTGCCTGTATTTTGAAAGGTGAGCCAACAGAAGTGGGACTCGAATCAACAGTCGTGGATTGCACTGGTAAAAATCCAATCGTGCTGCGTGCCGGTGCAATTACGATGGAACAGTTGCAAGAAGTCATACCCGCGACACGCCTCGCAAAACACAACGCCAATGCGCCGGCACGGAGTCCCGGTTTGAAATACAAACATTACGCACCACTCGCGCGGGTCGTCATAGTGTCCAATGTGCAAGACATTATCCCGCCCCCTCAGTCAGCGTTCATTGGATTCCACATCCCATCTCATTTAGATCAATTCAAGCGAATGCAGCTTTGCCTGACAATTGAACAATATGCGCAATCTTTATTTCAGTTTTTTCGGGAATGCGATGCAGATGGCATCAACGTGATTTACTGTGAAGCGGTGAGTGAAACAGGCTTAGGATTGGCATTGATGGATCGGATTGCACGCGCTGCCAAACTATGAATTCAACACCATTACGATATACAACAGCGGCAAGTAGATGACCGAGGTCTTTAAGAGAATCCGCGCATCTTTCTTGGTTTTTGTCTCCGCACAATTAATGCTGGCATAGAGAAAGCCTATTCCTAACAAAATCGCTGCGAAGAGATAAACCCAACCCGACATTCCTAAAAAGAAAGGCAGAAAGCTGACAGGTAATAGCAATGCTGCATAGCCGACAATTTGTAGCGAAGTAGATTTCAAATCCGGCTCAACTACAGGAAGCATTTTGATGTCGGCCCGAGCATAGTCCTCGGCGTACATCATGGCAATGGCGTGGAAATGCGGGAATTGCCAAAGGAACAAGATGGCGAACATTACACAGCCACCAATTGCAAGTTCATTGCTGGCAGCAGCCCAACCAAGTAGCGGAGGCAAGGCTCCAGGAAAAGCGCCAATGGCGGTACATAGTGTCGTTCGTTGCTTAAGCGGCGTGTACATCAACACGTAACTGACAAGCGCCGCTACCCCCAACCATGCGGTCAGCGGATTCACAACCAACGCTAAGTAAGCCTCGCCTAGCACCGCTGTCGTCAAACCAAACATTAAAGCAGCGATGGGGGACAATCTGCCCGCAGGCAATGGACGACGCATGGTGCGCCGCATCAATTTGTCCGACTCGCGTTCGATGAACTGATTGAGAGTGGAAGTGCCACTTGTAAGAAGTGAAACCCCTACCGCAAAATGCAAAAACTGTAGCCAGTTGATGCCCTGCTTTGATGCCAGACAAAAACCAGCCAATGCCGACAACACAACCATAAAAGTAATACGTGGCTTTGTAAGCTCTACATATGCACCTATTTTCTCACTCATTGTGAGCGGTTGATTGACAGCAATGATATTCGCAGGCGTGGCCATAAGTTTTCGTGAGGTTTTTCTCGCCTAGTGTTTAGCTGCCCCCGCCGAAGCGGCTGATGCGGATGGTTTGGCTTCTTCTTTCTTCATTTCCCCTGCGACAGGACTGGCAGCCGGACTTGAAGTTGCCGAGCTTTCAGTCTTTGTTTCGGCGGGAGTTGCTCCAGCAGAATGTCCGCCCTCAAGAGGAAGCTCTTTGCCAGAGTACAAAGGCTTTGCAAATGGCTGGGCATCTTCACGAGTATTGATGTCCAGTAACGTGAAGCTTAGAAACAGTCCCAAAAAAATCAAGCTTGAGAGAAACGCAATCAAGTTGAACTTTTTGTCATATTTCAAATGCATGAAATACATGCAGACCAGGGTTGCTTTGGTGGTCGCAATCACCATGGCAATGATGACGTTTGCGGCTCCTAAATTTAGATTCAACCTAATCGGAATGTAGTACGCCAAAACCGTAATTACTGTCAGGACCATCAACCCACCCCACACCGTCCAATAAAGATTGACGGGGGAAACATGATGGTGTTCCGTGTGAGCGTTATGTTCTGCGTGATGTTCACTCATAATTGCCGTGGGGATAGGGCGGTCAATATTAGGATCGTTTGATTGACCGCCACATTTTTAGATTGCGAGTCATTCGCTCGCTAACTAGCTTACCAAATAAAGCAATGGGAAGAGATAAATCCAGATCAAGTCAACCAAGTGCCAATACAATCCGACTAATTCTACCTGCGTATAGTACGCACTATTGTATTTGCCCTTGAGTGCGTTCAGTAAAATCCAGATTAATAAGCCGATTCCCACCGTAACGTGAATTCCGTGCAAACCGGTCATCATGAAGTAGAGTGCAAAATACATCTCAATATGCGGCACATACTCATGGAACGAATAATAGACCCCCGGCAGCAAGCCTTCATGGATTTTATGACTGTACTCAAAATATTTGACGACCAAAAATCCGAAAGCACAGGCAATAGTAATTAGCAGGTTAATGATGATCCCGCGCTTATTGCTGGTTTGTGCGGCACGAACCGCCAGAGCCATCGTCAGCGAACTGAAAATCAGTACGGCAGTGTTAATGACCCCAAGGTTGACGTTTAGGTGATGGTGGCCTGCGTGAAAGGCTTCTGGATGCATGCTGAACATGATCGCGTAGCCGACAAACAACCCACCGAACATCAGGATTTCCGTTGCCAGGAACGTCCACATGCCGAGCTTCGCCGTGTCGAATTGTTGGTCAACATCGGTGAAGTGGTGATGGAAGAACCACGGATGCTCGTCGTGTTTATGTTTTAACTCATCAACTGCTTGTGCCATGCACTGCTCCTTCTAAAGTTCCTGGTTTCTTCGGCGGGAGGGGTACGCCGTAATCATAAGGCCCGATCTTCGTATTTGGTTGCTTCTCGAAATTATGGAGCGGCGGCGGGGAAGAAGTTTGCCATTCCAAGGTTAAGCCACCCCACGGATTTGCCGGGGCCACAGCTCCCACTTTTAAGGAAGCGAGCAGATAGCCCACCATAATCAGGAAGCCTAATCCCAAAATCCACGAACCAACCGTTGATACCTGATGCAACGTTTGGAATTCAGGTAGGTAATCGTAATACCGACGCGGCATTCCCTTCGAGCCAAGCACAAATTGCGTTAAGAATGTAACGTTGAACCCAATGAAAACTAATAAGCAGGCCAAGCGGGCTAACTTTTCGTTATACATCCGACCTGTCATCTTCGGCCACCAATAGTGCACCCCACCGTAAAACGCAATAACGGTCCCTCCCATCATTACATAGTGGAAATGGGCAACAACGAAATAGGTGTCGGTTAAGTGGACGTTGACGGACAGAGCACCTAAGAAGATACCCGTCAAGCCACCAATCGTGAACAAGAACAGGAAGGCAAGCGCGTACAACATCGGTGTCTCAAAGGTGATCGAACCTTTGTACATCGTCGCCGTCCAATTGAAAACTTTAATTCCCGACGGAATCGCCACTAGGAAGGTCAAAAACGAAAAGACCATTGAGGCGAAGGCTGATTGTCCGCTCACAAACATGTGATGGCCCCAGACCAGAAAGCCGATGATCGCAATCGCTACTGAAGACATTCCGATAGCTTTATACCCGAAGATCGCTTTTTTCGAGAACGTAGGAATGATCTCACTGATGATTGCCATTCCTGGCAAAATCATGATGTAAACCGCTGGATGCGAATAGAACCAGAAAAAGTGCTGGAACAACACCGCATCGCCACCTTTAGCAGGATCAAAAATTCCAACGCCCCAGGCACGCTCAATAATCAGCATCAACAACGTGATTGCCAACACGGGCGTTGCCAACACCTGAATCAAACTGGTCGCATAAATTCCCCAGCAGAACAGAGGCATCCGGCTCCAGGTCATTCCAGGAGCGCGCAACTTATGGGTTGTGGCAATGAAGTTCAGCCCTGTCAAGATGGACGAAAACCCAAGCACAAATACGCCAAACACCATCCAGATCACTTTACCCGAAGAGCCGACACTGTATGGAGTGTAAAATGTCCACCCAGTATCCACGCCTCCCATCACAATTGCAGCGATGGCAATGATGGCCCCCATGACGTAAATATAGAAACTGAAAATATTCAGCCGAGGGAACGCGACATCCTTGGTTCCAAGTAACAGTGGAAGCACGAAATTTCCAAGCGCAGCAGGTACAGCCGGAATGATGAAGAGAAACACCATGATTGCGCCGTGCAAGGTGAAAACCTGATTATATTGATGCGCTGTTAAAAACGTCTTGCCAGGCGAGAATAACTCCAAACGCACCAGCAAGGCCATCACACCGCCCACACCAAACATCACCAAGACTGAAACCAGGTACATCAACCCGATGCGTTTGTGGTCTAGGGTATACACCCAGGACATCAGCCCCTTGCCGCCTTCTTGGAAAAAGCTCGGATGCTCTCCGTGTCCATGATCATTATTTGCCATATAAACTCCTTATTCGGACAGCGACTTTATTTCAAACTCTTAATGTATGCGATCAATGCGTTGAGGTCCATCTCCTTAAGCGCCCCCTGATAACTTGGCATTACTGGAGGATATCCTTGAGCAACTTTCGCTTGTGGATTCAAAATTGACTCACGGAGAAAATTCTCATCTACGTTTACATTTGATCCATCAATCAGTGGTTGCGGATTGCCATAAATTGCCTTGAAAGAAGGTCCTGTCAACTTTGAACCATCCACGCTATGGCAAGTCGCACAACCTTTATCTGAGTAGAGCTTCTTACCACGATCCTCAAGCGTCTCACCCTGCGCAAGGGGAGTTCCCACCTTTATCCATTCCTCATATTTTTCTTTCGGCTGCACGATGATTTTTGCCAACATCCCCGAATGCCCATCTCCGCAATATTCAGTGCAGAATACTTGATGTTCCCCCACACCTTTCGGCTCAAACCAAAGCGTTGTGTAACGCCCTGGCGGCAGGTCCTGCTTCACGCGGAAATCAGGGACGAAGAAGCTGTGAATCACATCTTCGGCAGTCATAATCACCTTGATTTTCTTGCCTTCTGGTAGATGTAATTCATTCAACTCTTTGGTTCCATCCCGATGCTCAAAACGCCAGCCCCATTTATAACCAGTGACATAGATTTCTTCTGCATCGGCGGGCGAAACCCCCAAGGCCATAAAGTCCCAAAAGCCCCACACCGCAATCACAATGCACAAAAGCAGGGGAATGATACTCCACGTTAATTCCAAGCCCAGGTGATGTGTGATGCGTGGTGTCGGTTTGTGAGATTCGCCGGGTTTGAGCCGATATTTATAGACAAACCACGCTCCAGGACCGATTACCAGAATAAAAAATACCACGCTCAGCCAAAAGATGAATCCATAGAGGTTGTCTACGTTGCCTGCATTATGTGAGGCTGCGGGGGGCATGAATGGTGCCCATTGCAAAAGAATATTCATAACGATTGCTCTTTGATATTTGGATCAACCGATGCGGGATCCTCCTCCCATACGTTTCGGCGTCCACCTTGGAACTCGCGTCGCCAAAAGACAAAAAGCATGAGTCCAAGAACGACTACAATCAACATGCCACCCACTTTCATTGTGTTGGTGGCAGCCATTACATATGACCGCGAACTGGGATCGTATTTGTAGCAGTACAACATGATGCGATCACTGACCGTCCCGATTTTGCCTTGCGACGCTTCGGTCAACGCTAACCGCATATCACGTTGCGGATAATCAATCCCATTCAAATATCGCGACACCTTACCTTCCGGTGTCAGGACCATCGTCACTGACGGATGAGCGAATTGCTTCGTCTCGTCATCCCATCGAAACCGGAAGCCGATTTGAGCAGCCAATTTTTGCGCGTTGCCATCCTTATCAACCAAAACATGCCAACCGGGTTCAGCCCCAGGCCGCGCATAATCTTGCATGATTGAATTCTTCTTCGCAGCCGCCAGTTCAAAGTTTTCTTTTGGGTCAAAACTTATCGTTACGACTTCGATCTCTTGTCCTGGAGTGTAAGGAACCTGCTTTAGCGATCTGACCACGCCTTGCAAGACCATTCCGCAAAGCATCGGACAGGAATAATAGACCAAGTTCAGCACAACAGGCCGCCCCTTTCCAAAATACTCTTTCAGGGCCACAGTCTGACCAGTTTCATTGATGAACGTGAGGTTTGGATCAACCTGTGCATTCAACTTTTCATCAAGACTGACGTCTTGAATTTCTCGCGGTTTTTCATCTGGCCGAAGAGGTACTTGTGCCTGAATCCCACCGAAGCTACTCAAAATTATCAAAGAAATGAGACTTGCTCTCAAGACGAAAGCAAGTTTGGAACTAACCGATTGTCTACGACTCGAAATCATTTACTTCTTTTGCCCAGCCGCCGCTGCTTTGACAGGAGGTGGTGGTGGCACAGATGCCATCGGCTTGGTCACTCCTGGTGTCGTGGTCGGAGCCGGGGCGGCAGTGGGCGTAGATTCGACCTTCGCGGGCGCATTTTTGGTCTCTTCAACAATTAACTGCATCGCACGTTCAATGGGAATGCGAACCGTTCCTTGATCTTTATTCAGGTACTGATACCCATGAAGTTTGGCGTCCTCAGCCTTCCGTAAATTTTGCAGGTCCGTGTAGGTTGCCTGATCAATTTTTCGGTTATGTTCGTTATCACGCGCCACAATAAACATCCAGGATAAAAACGCACAAACCGCCACTACGAAGATACAAGAAACTATCAACAAAAATGCAATCAGGGGATTTTTTGGCTCCTGATGCTCATAATCAAAAAATTCTTCAGACATCTTAGTCCCTACCTAATGCAAGATTGTGTCTAAGGTTTCAGCAATTAGTAACGCTGGCAATTACGCGTTCTCGAATTCCATAGACTCTTCGAGGAACGGATCTTGAACCGGAATAAGGCTATGTTTGCTTAACCGGATCAGGAAGAAAAAGGCGCAGGTTCCACCGAGTGCCGCCCACGTCGCAATATTCATCCAGAGTTGGCCCCAGGCAACACCATTCGGATTACGAATCGGCATCACAATCCAAAAATGATCCACGGCGTGAATAAAGAGCATCCAACCGGCCATAACAGGTAAAATCAGCCGGTGCCGTTTCGCTCCGCGTGCTAACAGGATAATGAATGGCGCGATGAAGTGACCGATAGCGAGCAGGAGGCTGACGCCTAACCAGCTCCCTACTTGACGATCAATAAAGAAGCCTGTTTCTTCGGGCAGGTTCGCATACCAGATGAGGAAATATTGGCTAAACGAGACATAGGCCCAGAACACGTTGAAAGCAAACATCAACTTGCCCATGTCATGGTAATGTTCCACCGTAATCACTTCATCCAAAATGCCGTTTGACCGTAACCACGAGCAGATCAAAATCAGCAGCGCCATAAAAGTGACGCCGCCGCCTGCAAAAATATAGACGCCCCACATCGTTGAATACCAATGCGGTTGTAACGACATCAACCAGTCAATCGCCGCAAAGCTGGCGCTGATGATCAGCAAAGGAATCCCCGGCGCGCTCAACCATGCCGCGCGCTTGGTTTCTTTCGGGTCTCCGTTGGTGTCTTGCTTCACAGAGTAACTATAAAGTTTCCAGCTCAGGAAACACCAAATAGCAAGGAAGATCACCGCACGAATCACAAAGAAAGTCACATTCAGGTAACCACTCTTGCCCTTTAACAACTCATCTTTGGCGACCACTTCTGTGTGCGTCCATTCGTATAATGAATGCAGCCCGAACAGGATCGGTATAAAGAGAGGGGCCAAAACCCAGAAATGCGTCATCACGGTTTCCGCCAACCGTCGTACGACGACGCTCCACTCGGCCTGTGTCTGACGCTGAATCATGACAAAAAATGTTGCGCCGAGAGATAAACTAATCCAGTAAAAATAACTGAATAAATAGGACGAGAAAAACTGATCGTGATTGGAAAAATAGGCAATGATCGCGCCAACCCAACCGAGGATGGCGACACCCGCAGCGATTGGTTTTGCCCGATTAACAACTTCACTCTTGATTTGAAATGAACCGTGTGTGTTAGCCACAATATCCTCGCTCTAAAAATTACTTTTTCGTTGGTGCTGCGGTTTTCGTAGTTGATGCTGCGCCTGAAGAAGCAGGGGACGCCGCAGGCGACGAGCCAACAGCAGGAGATGGAGCAGCCGACACAGGAGATGAGGAAGGATCCGCTGCCTTGATGTCCGTTCCTGCCGGTACATCTTTGATGTTCGTACTTTGGCTACGCTGTAAGGCACGAACATAGGCAACGATTGCCCAGCGATCACTAACCGGAATATTTCCCCCCAGAGGTTGCATCGTGCGGATCCCATTAGTAATCACATCAAAAATATGGCCGTCAGCGATCTCACGTAACCGAGTGTCTTGTAGATTGGCTGGAGCCAACGCTCCAAACGACCGGGTCTTGACGGCACCATTGCCATCACCTAATTGTCCGTGGCAGGTTGCACAATTAATATTAAACCGCTCTTGCCCTCGCTTGAGCAAAGCCTCTGTCACAGCTACAGGATTTCCTTTGATGAGATTGCCACTGGCGTCCTTGCCCATTACGAATCCATCATCCTCATTCAAATGCCCCTGCGCGATTGTGCCTAGCGGAGCAGGGCGATTGGAGCGCCCGTCCGCGAAAAATGCGCTGGCGGATTGTGCTTTAAATTTGGGCTGACTGTCCATGTCTGGGTGGACCTGCAATGGCGTCGTGTTTCCGGCGGGACGTAATCCACATCCAGCCAGGGCGCTCGCCAAAACCAACAAAATGAAAATGCGACGTGTCATTTGTTTCTCTCTATTTAGGCTTCGACCAACTGAACTTCTTCTGCTCCATGAAGCGATTGCAAAAACTCGGTCGTCTTTGTTGCATCGAATTGCGGGTCTTTCGCTTCAATTGAAACCAGAAAGCGATCATTTGTAATGCGCTTGGAAATCTCTGCATTGAAGATCGGATGATAGAACGTCGGCAACCCGTTAAATAAGCCAAGCATGCCAAAGACGGCCCCAAAGGCAGTCAACAAAATACTGCATTCAAACAGGATTGGCGTAGCAAATTCCAGCGCAAACAATGGTTTGCCACCAATCACGAGCTTGTAATCTACAGCCCCAGTCCACCATTGCAATAACAGCCCCAACGTGAAGCCCGCAATGGTGCAGCAAATAATAAAATACGGCAGCTTCGACCGTTTCATGCCCATTGCCTGATCCAAATGATGCACCGGAAAAGGCGTGTGGCAATCAAATTTACTGTATCCGGCGAGGCGCACTTTCCGTGCTGCTTCGAGGATTTCTGTATCGCTTTTGAAGGCTGCAATCGCGCCGTAAATTTTGTTTTCTGCCATAACTCTTAGGTGAACTTGCACAAGCCTAGAGCCTGTGCCACTTCGTTAATGCTTTGCGTGTCCGTGTGCTTTGTGTTGCTGATGCGCGAGCACAGCTTTCACTTCAGCCAGTGCAATCACGGGTACAAATCGAATAAACAACAGGAACAAGGTCATGAATAACCCAAACGTTCCCGCAAAGGTCAGAATGTCAACCGGTGTCGGGCGGAAATACCCCCAACTCGACGGGATAAAATCGCGGTGCAAGGACGTGGCAATGATCACAAACCGCTCGAACCACATTCCGATGTTGATGACAATCGAAATGAAGAACATAAACGGAATGCTTGTTCGCAATTTCTTCGACCAGAAGCATTGCGGCGAAACCACGTTGCAAGTAAACATCGTCCAATATGCCCACGCATACGGCCCAAATGCGCGGTTAAAGAAGGTGAACTTCTCGTACATATTGCCGCTGTACCACGCCATGAAAAATTCCATGCTGTAGGCATAGCCGACAATGCTGCCGGTGACGAGCATAATCTTGTTCATCACTTCCAAGTGGTACATCGTAATGAGGTGCTGTAAATTCAACGCCCACCGTGCCACCAACATCAACGTCATAACCATCGCAAAGCCCGAAAACACAGCCCCTGCGACGAAGTACGGGGGGAAAATCGTCGTGTGCCAGCCGGGCAGCTTCGACACCGCGAAGTCAAAGCTAACGATGGAGTGAACCGAAAGCACGAGCGGCGTTGAGATACCAGCCAGAATCAAATAGGCAATTTCATAATGTTGCCAGTGACGGTTTGAACCGCGCCATCCCAAACTGAAAATGCCATAGATCAATTGCCGCATCTTCGTCGTCGCGCGATCTCGCAAGGTCGCCAGATCAGGAATCAATCCAACATACCAGAACAACAGGGAAACCGTTCCGTACGTCGAAACCGCGAACACGTCCCATTCCAGCGGGCTGCGAAAGTTGGGCCACATTCCCTGGTTATAGGGTAACGGAAACAACCAATAGGCCAGCCAAATGCGTCCCACGTGGAAGCCCGGATAGATCGCGGCGCAAGCGACCGCAAAGAGTGTCATGGCTTCTGCCGCACGGTTGATCGAGGTCCGCCATTTCTGCCGGAACAAAAATAAAATCGCAGAAATCAGCGTTCCGGCGTGGCCGATACCGATCCAGAACACGAAGTTGGTAATATCCCACGCCCAACCAACTGGCTGGTTATTTCCCCAAACGCCTACGCCCGTAAACACCAGATAGCCCAACATTCCGCCGAGCATCAAAGTGCCACAAACAGAAATAGCAAACGCGATATACCAATTGCGCGGCGTTTTGTCCTCGACCACAGTACTGACAGCTTCTGTCAAAGTGCTGTAATCTTGCTCGCCTTCAATAAGCAGCGGTTTTGCCAATGGATTTTCTTTGGGGATTTTGAACTCGTTTGCTACTGCTTGCATTCTTGCAGCTCCGTTGTTTTTGTTAGCCCTGAATCGCTACGAATTTTCTTTTGATATACAGCACGTTAGGCTTGCTTGCCCAAGCTGGATTCGTTTTCATTCGCGCAAACTGTGGCTTAATTTCTACGCTTCTAATTCCTTGTTAGTATTTCGCAACTTCGCCAAATAGGTGGTACGCGGGTTGATATTGAGTTCAACCAGCAATTGATAGTTGCGGGCCTGCTTTCTGAGTTTTGAGACGCGACTGTTCGGGTCGTTGATATTGCCAAAAGTAATCGCATCTGCTGGGCAAACCTGTGCGCAAGCCGGAGTGATTTCACCGTCGCGGATTGCTCGATGCCCTTCAACTTTGGCCTGATGCTTTGCCGCCGAAATCCTTTGCGTGCAGTACGTGCATTTTTCCATCACTCCGCGCATACGCACTGTGACATCGGGATTCTGCTGCATTTTTTCAGTGTCCGTGATTCCTTTATGCCAGTTCAGATAATTGAAGCGACGTACTTTGAAAGGACAGTTGTTTGAGCAGTATCGCGTACCAACGCAGCGGTTGTAGGCCATTGTATTCAGGCCCTCTTCGTTATGAACGGTCGCAGCAACCGGGCAAACCTCTTCACACGGTGCGTGTTCGCATTGCTGACACGCCATTGGTTGCTGGACAGCCTGCATTTGGTCTTCATCAAAGACAACAGGCTTTGCACCACCCAGCGTGAATTCCGTCTGCGGGATGTTGGTAAAATACCGATCCATCCGAATCCAGTGCATCTCGCGCCCGCGCAAAACATGGTCTTTTCCGACAATCGGAATATTGTTTTCTGATTGACAGGCCAGTACGCAGGCATTGCAACCAACACAAGTATTCAAGTCAATAGCCATCCCCCACTGATTACCTTCTTTGAAATCATAAGGATGGTTGAAGATTGTGAAGATGTGCGTTTTTGCATCAGGTGCTTTAGCAAATTCAGGAGTTTTGACGAAATCGTCTAATGTCGCTTCGCGCACCAGAGGGCGTCCCTCCATACTCCAGTGATCTTGCGTCACCGCAATTTTGTGCGTCTCGCTCGTTTTTGCCACATTCACATCCAAGGCAAAATCCATCGCATCAGACGTGCGCAACAAATAGGTATTACTGCCAATTGTGTTGCCAAAGCTAATCGTATCCATCACTTTGCCAAACGTTTGATCAAAGCCTCTACCAATACGTCCCGACTCCGTTCGCCCGTAACCTAAAGCAACTGTAATGGAATCTTTTGCGTGACCAGGTAAAATCCAGACCGGCAATTGTAGCTCACGGCCTTTGAGAGTGAGCTTAACGATATCCTCGTTTTTCACGCCCAGCTTTTCGGCAGTATCGTTGCTCATCAAAGCCGCGTTATCCCACACCAACTTGGTCATCGGATCGGGCACTTCCTGCATCCAGCCGTTGTTAGCAAAGCGGCCATCATACATGCTGGAATCCTGAACAAAGTTGATCTCAAGCCCGTTGCCTGGGACTGGAGCCGCATCCAATGCTGAGCCGATTGCACCGGCATTGGCAGCCGGAGTCAGGGGAGCAAATGCAGTGTTGGCTATCACCCCATCGTGAACAGCTTTATTCCAAGCCTTTTCACCGCCAAGCGATTTCAGCCACAGCGTTTTGACGATGTCATAGCCGCTGGTTTGCGCATAACCAGAAAGCACCGCCAGCAATTCAATGGCGCTCTTGCCATTATGTAGCGGTGCGATCAAAGGCTGTTGAATGCTGGCCGTTCCGTCATACGCGCGCCCATCGCCCCAGCATTCGAGATAATGTGCTTCATTGACGTGCCAGTTGCATTCGACAGCAGATTCATCTTGATATAAACCAAGATGAATCTTGCTTTGAACCTTGCTGAGTGCCTCACGGAATTTCAGATCAGCAGGCGCGTTGTACACCGGGTTACCGCCGAGAACGATGAGGGTGTTGACCTTGCCAGCGTTAGCATCATCAACCAAGGCTTTAAGTGAGGCGATACCGGATTCAAATTTCTCCTCAAAAGCGCGCGTGTATTTCACAGTGTCGCCTGCAATCGAAGAATTAATGAGGCAGGCCAGCGCATGAACATGCGCTGGCTGGCGTGAGCCAACTACTACCACAGCTCGACCTTTGTTCGCGCTCAAGTCTTTAGCAACTGCCTTGACCCACTTGCTGGCTAATTGATTTCCACTAACTGCGCCCGCGTGCTTATCTAGCCCGCCAGTTGTAACCCCCATCTCTTTTGCCAACGCCGCCAAAAAGCCACTTATTTTACTGCTTTGTAAACGCAGGCGGTGGTCCGCCATCGCACCTGTCACGGTAAAATTACTTTCGACCGCATAAAGGCGATTCATCTTATTGCTGACAGGTACAGGCACAGGGGTTGGGTTCCCCTTCGCAGGCTCGCCAGGTTTAGCAGCTTCTGCCTTTGCTGGTTCGGCAGAATGTTGTGATTGTGGCGCGTCAGCTTTAGGTTCTTCTTTTTTCTCGTCTCCGTGAGCGGCAGTAGCAGCTCCATGAGCATCGCCATGACCGCTATCTTTGGCCTCGACATCTGTTCCGGTACGACGCTTCTTGGAAAAATTTTTAATATTGACGGTACTACCAAGGTCAGAACCTAAGAAATCAGAATCCAGCGCGAGAATCACATCTGCTTTATCAAAGGCGTAGTGAGTATGAACCGATTGACCAAAAGCGAGATTAGCACCTGCCAAAGCATTATCCAGTGAAACAGCGTCGTAGGTATGCCATTTGGCGCTCGGCATTGCGGTGGCAATATGATTACGCAGTTCTCGCAATGCCGGCGATGAATTTGTTTCGGCAAGGAAGCGCAAGCCTTCACCTTGCTTGCCTTTCAATTCCGCCATCAACGGTGTAATCGCCTTAATAAAGTCGTCCCAACTTTTATTGTCTTTTCCTTGCTTGACCGATTTCGAGCGATCTGGGTCGTAGAGGTCAAGGATAGAGGCTTGTGCATATCCATTAGTTGCGCCAAGGCTTGCAGGATGTGCCGGGTTGCCTTCGATTTTGGTGGGGCGACCATCATTTGACTGCACGAGCAAACCTTGCGCCTGCCCACCAAGATTATAAATCGTGGCGTACTGCTGCGGCACGCCAGGAATAACCTGCTCAGCAACCTTGCCGCCGGCTGGAATGATTTTTTCAACGGGACGACGGCAGGCTGTCAGACCAGCCATACCAATTCCTGCTGCCGCTAAAATCAAAAACTTCCGACGGTCTACATCGTTCGTCATTTCCGAAGCGCCGACGGGGAACTCACGCTCGACAAATTGGCGATATTCTGGCGTGCTATCCAACTCATCAAGGCTCCGCCAATACTGTTTTTGTTGTTCTTTCATCGGTGACATCCTGCACAATTTTCTACAGGTGGATGGATTTTGTTTTCATTCTTGATCTTCAGACCGATTTCCTGCTGGGTTGTCCCCGGAGGCGGCGTCCAATCAAGCTTGGTTACGAATTCTTTAGGGCGTAGTGCATTTTCTGGTGCTTTGTGACATTCAATACACCAAGCCATGCCAAGCGGTTTTTGCTGTTGTACAACTTCCATCTGGTCCACGCGCCCGTGACAGCTCACACAACTAACCCCGCTATTGACGTGGACTTTATGTGAGAAATAAACAAAGTCAGGAAGTTTATGTACCTTAACCCACTCAACAGGCTTGCTTGCATCAGCAAATGCCTGGCGAATCAAGGCAAGCTTGTCGCTATCCTTCTTGATTGCGGTATGACAAACCATACAGGTCTGTGCGGGAGGCACTGCCGCGAAATCAGCTTTATCAACCGTTGAGTGACAAAAGCGGCAATCCATGCCCATCTCACCAGCATGCAATTTATGACTATAAGGTACAGGCTGAGTGGGTTGATACCCAACATCAACTGTTTCCGGCATTGTCAGAAACTTGCCTAATACAACGACCGCGCCAGCAGTAAGGGCCGCACCGACCAATGCCAGCCTTACAGCAGTATTGATCCACTTGGGAAAAATGAGTTTTGTAGCCTTCATAGAGTCTGCCCCGTTGAGTAACGGATAGCGATTTATTTCACATTACCTTTGGCTGATTAGCCCTTCATACACAATCTACGTGCCCTTGCCCTAGCATTCAGTAGTGATAGGGTCGTGAAATTTCTACGGGACTGTTTTTGAATAACCAATCAACTGCAAATATTCGGGAAGCAATATGGCAGGAGCCTCTCCGAAGCGCGTAAGCTTACCTGCCCTCCCGCCAAATCTGCAAGCCCTTAGCAAGAGGTTTACTATAAATTCGCAAATTTTTTCCGTCAAGGAGGAATCCTGCGAAACAGTAAATTTTACTGTTTCGCAAAACTAGAAAGAGAGTTCTGCGCAGGAAGGGCTAAGCTTCTTCCATCGTGCAAAGCAATGGGTATTCATACTCGCGGGCGAGATTTTCGACCTTAGAGACTTTAGATTCCGCAACTTCATAAGTGTAAACGCCTGCAACGCCGATGCCTTGACGGTGAACATTCCACATAATTCGATTCGCCTCTTCGGACGTCTGGCGAAAGACGAATTCAAGAATGAAAACCACAAATTCCATGGTTGTGTAATCGTCGTTATGTAGAAGAACTTTATAGAGCGGAGGCTTTGTGACCTCTTGCTCGCTTTCTGTAATGACTGAACTATCAAAATCATCGTCCCATTCAGGCATAGCTACGTCCTCAAAATCTCTGACAAAAATCCTATCACAACTTTACGGCTTTGCGGCTTTTGATTGACCGGACTTAGCCTCTGAATCCGTCACTTCCTCCCAATGCCCCATTACGTTGAAGCGCACACAAAGCATCCATCGTTTGAAAAATGGCTCCCACTTTCCCGGTTCTTCGGGTGCCGCTGTCAGTACAAAGTTATACGCTGTCGGCCCTACTTGTGCGACCCAATAAATTTGCCGCTTGGGTCCATCCTCGCCTTCGATTTCGTAGCTGATTTCACGGCCCTCGACGCCACCAATCAACACATGCCGAATAATAAAGCTTTCCAGTTTGACCGGCGCTTTGCGCAACTGTTGTAGGATCGCGGTCGTGTAATTCGCCACCCCGTAGCCTTCAGGAGTTTGTTCAGTGATAATTTTGATAGTTTCGGAGTTATCTTTTATCCCAAAAGAAAGTGTGTCTTTTCCCGTCGTAATCTCTTTCCATTCCGCTGGACGCCACAGCGAAAAGCCCTGTTTTTTGTCCACTAAGCGGGTGAAGTCGCCAGTGGGCAAGTTATACGATTCCCATTGCACAACACGAGCCTTGCGGTCTTCGTCTTCAGTCGTGCGGGCAAGCGAAATACCAAACAAAAGCACAAGGAAAAGAAGCGAGGTGAATTTACTTTTACTCATCAAAAAGCTCCGTAAGCAATCAGCTTGGGAATGGCTAAGAACTAAAAAACGGGCGCTAACCAGCGAGGCGTAATCTACGCTGCTCAAGTAGCCTCGGCAAGAGTTATTTTCTCCCTGGAAGAACACGGAGCATCGGCGTTCTTCCAGGTTTTTGCTTGCATCACGCGGGGGAAATGCTTACTCTGAGGCATACTTCTCAGCTTCAATAAGCGAACACCACGAGATGAAAATTAAGATTTGTTATCACGGAAATTGTTTTGACGGAGTTTCGTCTGCCGCTGTTTTCGGGCGCTTTTACCGCGAGAAAATTCATTCTGATTGGGAACAGGCATTTCAGCCGATGATGCATCGCGCCGGAGCTTTGTTTGATGAGGATGAGTTTGATGGCGACGAAAACGCCATTGTGGATTTCAAGTACAGTGCCTCAGAAAAACTCACGTGGTGGTTCGATCACCACAAGAGCGCATTTCTTACGCCGGAAGATGAAGCCCACTTCAAAGCGTACACAGGCGGCAAAAAGTTTCTGAATGCTGATTACAAATCCTGCACAAAGTTCATTGCCGACACGGCGGCGGAACGATTCGGCTTTGATCCCGCACCGATGAGCGAATTAATCCACTGGGCTAATGTGATTGATAGTGCAGCGTATAAAAATGCTGCCGAACCAGTCGAGATGGAAGCTCCGGCATTCAAGTTGGCACTGGTCATTGAATGTGATCGTGATCCAGCTTTAGCGATGAAAATCATCCTGGATTTGCAAACGCGCACGATGCAGGAAGTTGCCGCTTCGCCTTATGTCCAGGAACGGATTGCACCGCTCCAACAACGTCATCTCCAAGCCATCGAAACCATTCGCCAGGAAGCCCGAATGCGCGGTCCGGTCGTCTATTTCGACATCAGCGCGTATGGCAATATGGAAGGTTACAGCAAATTCATTCCGTATTATTTGCACCCGGAAGCAACCTACAGCATCGGCGTCAGCCTGTCGCCCTTCCGCTCCAAGATTTCTGTCGGATCGAACCCCTGGGCACCCCGCCCACGCACGCACGATCTGGCGAAGATTTGTGAACGATACGGCGGCGGCGGTCATGCCGTCGTCGCGGCCATTTCGCTTGCGCCCGAAAGCATTGATGAAGCGCGCCGGATTGCCGAAGACATTGTGCAGGAATTACAAAGCTAGCGAATGTAGCACTCGCCTTCGCCGCAAGAGCTTTCCTATTGCGGCGAAGGCCTATGATTGAAGATATTCTCCCGCCCGACTATACTCTCCCCAATCTGATCCAACTACGATTCTTTAGCGGCAAACTTGATCGTGGCTTATAACGCAAAGGCGAGAGTCTTATGATGAAGAAAACTGTGTTTCTTTTGCTGCTATTTGTGGGGATGCTGAACGTTTCTCCAATCGCAGTTCAACCCCAATCCCCTGCTTCCAATTTTGAAATTCAAAAACTTGCCGAAGGCATTTACGCGGCGATTCGCAAACAACCGCCCTTGATGTCTTTCGATCCGAACAATGTTTTCATCATCAATGACGATGACGTGATCGTCGTGGACGCCAACGCCAGCCTTGCGGGAACGAAAGAACTGATTGCTGAGTTGCGCAAGCTGACGAACAAGCCCGTCAAATATGTCATCAATACACATTGGCACGATGATCACATCATCGGTAATCAAGCGTATCGCGAAGCCTTCCCGAACGTTGAATTCATCGCGCACGCCAGCACCTTGCGGGATCGTCCGACCGTTGGCGAAAACAATCGCCAGCAAATGCTGGCGGGGGGAAAAGAATATGCCGGTCATCTTCGCAAACAGGTCGAGCAAAACAAAAGCCTCGCGGGCACGCCTATCACCGAAGAAGAGCGGGTCAATTACCTGAGCGACATCGCGTGGTTGGAACGCGCCTTAGCCGAAGCGCCCAACGTCAAAATCATTCTGCCAACGCTGACGGTTGAAGATCGCCTGACGCTGCATCGCGGCGCGCGTACGATTGAGATTCGTCATTTGGGACGCGGACACACAGCCGCGGATTTGGTCGTGCATTTGCCGAAAGAAGGCATTTTGATGACGGGTGATTTGGTCGTGTGGCCTGTGCCGTTAGTTGGGTCTACGTCATACCCGGCGGCGTACAGTGCGACGATAGAGAAACTGCTCACGTTGCCTGCTAAAGTCATCGTTCCTGGTCACGGTCCGGTGCTGCGCGATAACGAATATCTCAAGTTGATGTCGCGGTTGCTTATTTCACTAAAAGATCAAACCGCAGCGGCAGTCGTGCGCGGCGAAACGTTGGAACAGACACGCAAAAGCGTGAACCTGACCGAATTCCGCAAATTGTTTGTGGGTGATTCGATGATGAGGCGAATCCTGTTTGGAGATTACGTCAGCGGCGCAGGCGTTGCGGCTGCGCATCGTGAAGCAACGACGAAGTAACCTTGTGCCGGAGAAAACCTATGCCAAGAAAACTGATCCTGAGCGTAGTTATCAGCCTGATAGTTTTAGATCTGACAAGTTGCCGCGTGCCGCCTGCGACTGCGGCGAAAGAACCGAACAAACCAGCGGTTGAGGTTTTCTATCTTGCTAATGAAGGCTTCTTTATCACGGGCGGCGGCAAAAAAGTTTTGGTAGATGCGCTCTTCCGCGAAGGCATTAAGCCTTATGCCGTCGTTTCACCCACCAACAAAGAACGGCTGGAACAAGCGCGCGATCCATTCTCGGATGTTGATCTGACAATGGCTTCGCATTTTCACAGCGATCATTTTGACCCGCTTGCCGTTGCTACGCATTTGCATCACAACCCGCGTGCGCTGTTCGTCTCAACCAATCAGGCGTTCGACAAATTCAAAGCCGTTGGTGCGCTGTTTGAAGAGGTGAAAACCCGCGTGCGCGCTGCAATGCCGAATGAAGGCGAACGCATCAAGCTCACGCATAACGGGATCCATCTGCAAGTGCTACACGTTCATCACGGACGTAATCGCCCGATTGAAAATCTTGGTTTGTTGTTTGAGATCGCCGGGCAAAAGCTGTTTCATATCGGCGATTCAGAAGCAACCGCAGAAGATTTCAAGATCAACAACCTGCTTGCTGAGCGCATTGATATTGCTTTTTTGCCGTTCTGGTATCTCCTTGATGAAGGAAACAAACAAGCCGTGCGCGCGCAGATCAAGGCGCGGCACATCATATTGATGCATATTCCGCCACCGGATGAAAATGATGAATACATCAAAAAACGAGGCGGCTGGGCTACGGTGTTGGGCAAAATGAAAGCGGAATTTCCCAATACGGTTTGGTTTAGGCAAGAAATGGAAAAGAAAGTTTTCAATTAGAAAAATCACCGAAGCACTTGAATCAATAACACGTTTCTTCGCGCCCGCCGCTGGCAGTCTTATCACGGCGCAGTATGATGTTATCGCCACATCGCTTGAGAACGGAGAGACACTAACGCCGGGTGGCTATTTGAGTAGGTCGCAATCCGAAATAGTAGTAGACTTGCGCGCCTGCTGATACAAACCGTGATTTTTCCAAAACCATAGGAGGGTAGATGACTCGTTTGATTAGCCTGATTAGTTTATGTGCTGTACTTGTAATGTTCTCTGCGTGCGCCAATCCGGCGGATAATGCCCCGAAAGCCGTTGTTTCAGAGGCGGCTTCACCTGCTGTTAGCACTGCCGCCAAGGCTCCTGCGACACAAGGCACCAAATTGGCTTTCGCAAATGAAAGCTCTACGATTAATTTTGTTGGCTCCAAGGTTACAGGTATCGAAGAAGGTTCTTTCAAAAAATTCTCTGGTGCGATTGATCTGGTAGATAACAAGCCAGAAAAAAGCAGCGTGAACGTCACCATTGATTTGAGTTCCGTGGAGGCGAAAATCGGCAAGCTGACCGAGCATTTGAAATCGCCTGATTTCTTCGATGTCGCCAAATATCCGCAAGCGACTTTTGCTTCATCTGAAATTAAATCCGGCGGCGAGAAAGGCGCAACGCATACCGTCACTGGCACGCTGGATTTGCACGGCGTCAAAAAGACCGTCACCTTTCCAGCGACGATCAACGTCGCAGCGGATGCGGTGTCCGTTGCCAGCGAATTTGCGATCAATCGCAAAGATTTCGGCATTGTCTACGCGGGCAAAGCAGACGACTTAATCCGAGATGAAGTGGTTTTGAAATTGTCGGTCAAAGCACCGCGTCCTTAAAACCCATCAATGACAACCTCAAGAGAACAACGAGTGATTCGATGAAATCATTACAGCGGAGCTTTATCCACATAGAGCTGGCTGCTTTTCTCAAGCTGTGATTTACAGGGACAACGATTGTTCAGAAACTTTCTCCCACCTGTAACTTGACAGGTTGACCTCAGAAGTGAAAGTCTTCTTTTTTTCAGAATCGCTCGAATAAGGATCAAGTATGTCAGGTAAGAAAAAGACGCCACCCATTAAAGAAATTACCCCCGAAACACAACTCGAAATTCGCTCAACGCCAGCAGCAGAGATGAAGCTTTATCCGCTGGATACGTTTGCCTATGAATACCCAGGGCAGCGCATTGAAATCAATTTCACCTCTACTGAATTCACAGCTATTTGCCCTTTTTCAGATTTTCCAGACTTCGCCACGCTGCATATCATGTATGTGCCAAATAAACGATGCATTGAACTCAAGTCTCTTAAGCTCTACATCAATTCGTTTCGAGATGTAAAAATCTTTCACGAACATGTGGTCAATAAAATTCGTGAGGACTTCGTCGCAGTGTGTGACCCGATGGAGTTTTCTATCGAAGGGGATTTTAATGTGCGTGGTAATATCAAAACAGTGGTTCGTGCCAGTTATAAACGCAAGAAAAAGTAATCGAACTTCGCTTCTTACATCTTCGTAAAGCGCAGCTTGGAGGTTCA
>JAEUQN010000430.1 GCA_016789725.1 Blastocatellia bacterium
GCTCAGTAAAGCGTGACTTGCTGGGTCAGCCCGCCGTCGACGTAATAGGTGCTGCCGGTCACGTAATCGGCATCCTCGCTCGCCAGAAATGCCGCCACCGCCGCGACTTCCTCCGGCCGGCCGAAGCGGCCCCAGGGAATCTCGCCGATCGCGTTTTTAGAGGCCGTCGGATCGTCCAGCACCGCCTGGTTGATCGGTGTGGCGATGGCACCCGGCGCGATGTTGTTGACGTTGATCCTGTACGGCGCCAGTTCGATCGATAGGTTGCGCATCATCATGCGGACACCGCCCTTCGAAGCGCAGTAGGCGGTGTAATCGGGAAACGGAATGTCCTCATGGACGGATGAAATGAAAATCAGCTTGCCGCCATCGCCCTGTTTGACCATTTGTCGTGCGCAGATCTGACTCACCACGTATGAACCGAACAGATTGACGCCGATGACGCGATTCCATTCGTCATCCCCGACCTCGAGAAACGGCTTCTTTATCTCGATGCCTGCGTTGTTGATTGCGATATCGATGCGGCCGAACTCGCTTATCACCTGATCCATCATGCGCTGGACATCGTCGCGCTTGCTGACATCGGCCGCGACCGCCAGCGCGCGCGGGCCGAAAGCCGCAACCTCGGCCTGCGCCGCATCCGTATCGATCTTTCCGCCCGGACGGTAGTTGACGACCACATGCGCGCCCTCGGCGGCGAAGCGGGTCGCAATCGCCTTGCCGATACCGCTGCTGGCCCCGGTGACCAGCGCCACCTTGTCTTTCAGACGCATGCTTGCTCCT
>JAEUQN010000431.1 GCA_016789725.1 Blastocatellia bacterium
GAGAGACAGAGAGATGGCGAGATTTAGTATCTCCGTCTCTCCGTCCCTCCGTCTCTCCGTCCCTCCGTCCCTTAAACCTCAAACAAAATGAACTCATTCCTGCGGATACCAGTCTTCTTTCTTCCCGCGTCCGACGCCCAGGGCGTCCGCCGCGCGGTTGATGTAATTGAACCAAGATGCGATGAGAGTAATTTGCAGAATCGCTTGATCGTCGAATCCGACCGCGCGCAATTTATCATGATCCTGCGGACTGAGGCGAGTTGCGTCTTTGGTCAGTTGCACCACGTAATCCAGCATCACGCGGTCTTGTTCGTTGATCGGCGCCTTTGTGTAATCTTCGCGCAAGGCGGCAATCAGCGCGTCATCCAGCGTCACCATACGCAGAAACTCTGCGTGCGATTCCAGTCAGTAAAAACAGCGGTTTTGCACCGAAACCATCGTCGCGATCATTTCGTGTTGCGCGCGGCTCAAAGGCAAATCAGGCGACATCATCGCGGCGAATCCGGCAAAGATGTGATACATCGCATCTGGAATCAGCGTGTGCGAAGCCACCACGCTGTCACCGCCGGGAGAAACCGGCGAAGCGTATTCACGCGGATAGCCTGCGCGCGCAGCTTCCAGCGCACTGCGCAATTTGTCGTCAGCCTCTTCCATCGGAATAGTGCGAATCCAGGTCATTTCGTTTTCTCCAGTGTTCAGGGATTGGCTTGCGGCAATCGTTCGCCCAGCGTGTAAACGGCAGTGTCCGGGTGATAAATCTTCCAGTCAAACCAGTAATCTTTC
>JAEUQN010000432.1 GCA_016789725.1 Blastocatellia bacterium
ACCATTTAATCAGCGTTGTAAGTAGCTGAGTCGTAACCAAGGTGTGATTGAAACACGATGGCGGTTTGTGCGAGTAAGCCGTTGGTTTGGTGTAAGTAGCTGAGTCGTAACCAAGGTGGGATTGAAACTTGCACCCTGCTAACCCAATGACGTACTCAATGCCCTCGTAAGTAGCTGAGTCGTAACCAAGGTGGGATTGAAACCATCTGGACGACCTGTCGTAAGATTGACCCTCTCACTCCTAGTAAGTAGCTGAGTCGTAACCAAGGTGGGATTGAAACGCAATAGCAAGGTGGCAGGTTCGGGGATAGGAGTTGTAAGTAGCTGAGTCGTAACCAAGGTGGGATTGAAACATATTGAGAGGCTCCATATACGAGTTTCTCCCCGGGTAAGTAGCTGAGTCGTAACCAAGGTGGGATTGAAACTCCAGGCGAGCCTCACTTTCCTCAAGGATTTGAGAAAGTAAGTAGCTGAGTCGTAACCAAGGTGGGATTGAAACTTCATAGCGGCGCTGTGGCTCGTGCCGGTTTTCATGTAAGTAGCTGAGTCGTAACCAAGGTGGGATTGAAACTAGACCTGCTCCTCACGGGAAAAGCGCTCTACTCCAGTAAGTAGCTGAGTCGTAACCAAGGTGGGATTGAAACTTTAACCATCGGTAGACGCAAACGGTCAGAACGACGTAAGTAGCTGAGTCGTAACCAAGGTGGGATTGAAACTTTTTTTTGCGAATCTTCCGTAGCGGTAATTGTGGTAAGTAGCTGAGTCGTAACCAAGGTGG
>JAEUQN010000433.1 GCA_016789725.1 Blastocatellia bacterium
TGAAAATCTAACCTCTATCACTAGAACAGGGGTCGTGATAACTACAGCAGAATGAGAGAAGTTCAGATGTCCAGCACAGTGCCATCTTATGTCGTTCCTGGAGGAACATCGTGCCGTGCAACTTGCCGTTGAACGTTTTGAGAAGATCGATGGGGTTGTGAACTGCATTGGATCGGTCTTGCTGAAACCAGCGCATTTGACGACCGATAAAGAGTGGCATGACGTGTTGTCGACCAATCTCACATCGTCGTTCTTCCTTGTTCGATCTGCCGTCAAAGCGATGCGACAGGAAGGTGGTTCTATTGTGCTGATCTCTTCTGCAGCAGCTCAAATTGGACTCGCAAATCACGAAGCGATTGCCGCTGCAAAAGCGGGAATTATCGGCCTGACACAATCCGCTGCCGCGACCTATGCGGTGCGCGGAATTCGAGTCAACGCCGTTGCTCCGGGTCTGGTGAAGTCTGAAATGACCCGAAAACTGTGGGACAATGAATCCGTAGCAGGAGCATCAAGGCAGATGCACGCCCTTGGGCGACTTGGCGAACCGGATGATATCGCAAGGGCAGTTCTCTGGCTGCTGAACGCTGAAAATAACTGAGTTAATGGCCAGACCATTGCTGTCGACGGTGGGCTGAGCTCAATTGCGCCACGGATGAAGGCGTAACGTTGTTCGGGATCCCCTGCCTTCCCAAATTCGCTGGACTTGTTGGCATTGAAACCTGTCGCCGAGATTCCGGGATTTTTCTGATGAATTCCGGGGTAAGATGTTATGCCGTCA
>JAEUQN010000434.1 GCA_016789725.1 Blastocatellia bacterium
GTTCGTTAAGTCCTGACGATTGGTCGAAGCCTACAGTAGCAAAATTGTGGACGGTAAAGGATGTTGCTACCCATTTACTGGATGGAAATATCCGGATGCTTTCCATGGTGCGGGATAATTACTACGGGGACAATCCCGGTAAACTTGAATCGTACCGCGACCTGGTTGACTTTTTAAACAAGTTAAATGCGGACTGGGTGAAGGCAACCAGGCGAATGAGCCCTGCCGTATTGATCGAACTGCTTGACATCACCGGAAAAGAGTATTCAACCTGCATCGCCGGCCTTGACCCTTTTCAGCCTGCAATTTTTTCAGTCGCGTGGGCGGGTGAAGAACAATCGCTTAACTGGTTTCATATCGCCCGGGAGTACACCGAGAAATGGCATCATCAGCAGCAGATCCGAGAGGCAGTGAATAAACCAGGGATCATGTCCCGTGAGTTTTACTTTCCGTTGATCGACACGTTCATGCAGGCATTGCCGCATACCTACCGGAACATCGCGGGAAAGTTGCATGAGACCGTTGAAGTTGTTGTTACATCGGAAGCCGGAGGCGAGTGGTATTTGACATTTGGCAGCACCGCCTGGGTATTAACCAAAACCAGACCGGCACACATTGATGCTTCCGTAACAATTGATCCGGATACAGCCTGGAAACTTTTCACTAAAGCGATACCGGCACCTGAAGCGGAGCGGAAAATAACATTCAGCGGCAACGAATCGCTGGGAAAACCGATTCTTTCTATGTTATCGGTTATGGCTTGACGACACTCAGAT
>JAEUQN010000435.1 GCA_016789725.1 Blastocatellia bacterium
AGCAATTGAAAAAGCATATTCAGATAGCATTGCCAAAGCACAAGCAGCAGCCGAAAAAGCAAGATTGGCAGCATTAGAAAAATCCAAACAAGATTCGATTGCCACAGCCAAACGCGAAGCGGAAATTAAAGCCAAAGCCGAGGCTGCCGAGCAAGCACGCTTAGCAGCATTAGAAAAAGCCAAACAAGATTCGATAGCAACAGCCAAACGCGAAGCAGAAATTAAAGCCAAAGCCGAGGCTGCCGAGCAAGCGCGCTTAGCAGCCGCAGCAAAATTTACACAAGATAGTTTAGCAAAGGTTGAAGCAGCAGCTAAAGCTGCGCAATTAGCCGCATTAGAAAAAGCCAAACAAGATTCGATTGCAACAGCCAAACGCGAAGCCGAAATAAAAGCCAAAGCCGATGCTGCCGAGCAAGCACGTTTAGCAGCTGCAGCAAAATTTACACAGGATAGTTTAGCCAAAGTTGAAGCAGCAGCAAAAGCAGCACAGTTAGCAGCCGAAGCCAAAGCACGTAAAGAAGCAGCCGAACAAGCCCGACTCGATTCGATAAGTACAGTTAAGGCTGCCGCTGCCGAAAAAGCACGCTTAGCAGCATTGGAAAAAGCCAAACAAGATTCGATAGCAACAGCCAAACGCGAAGCCGAAATAAAAGCCAAAGCCGAGGCGGCAGAAAAAGCACGTTTAGAAGCAGCAGCAAAATTTACGCAAGATAGTTTGGCTAAGGTTGAAGCAGCAGCCAAAGCAGTACAATTAGCAGCCGAAGCCAAAGCGCGT
>JAEUQN010000436.1 GCA_016789725.1 Blastocatellia bacterium
CAACGGAATATTCGGTCAAAAAATCCAAGTGGCGTGACGGCAACGGCGACGTGCTCAAAGAGCTTTCTGCGGCCTGTCGTGAATACGGGCTGAAATTTGGTGTGTACATTTCACCCTGGGATCGCAACCATCCGCTTTACGGTATGCCGAAATACAACCGCGTCTACAAAGAACAGTGGCGCGAACTGTTGACCAACTACGGTGAAGTCTTTGAATCCTGGCTGGACGGTGCGAACGACGGCAAAAAACGCATGGTCTATGACTTCTGGGGCTTTTTCGACACCATCAAAAAGCTGCAACCCCAAACGATTATCTTCAGCGATGCAGGGCCGGACATTCGCTGGGTGGGCAACGAAAAAGGCTTTGCCGGAGAAACCAATTGGTCGCCGCGCGACAACGAAGGGACCTTCCCCGGCTTTGCCGACGAAAAGCGGCTGACGGTCGGCGATGAAGACGGCACAACCTGGCTGCCTGCGGAATGCGACGTGTCCATTCGGCCCGGCTGGTTTTATCACGCCAACGAAGACAGCAAGGTGAAATCCATCGCGCAATTGATGGAGATTTATTACGGTTCGGTTGGGCGCAACGCCAATTTGTTGCTCAATATCGGCGTGGATCGGCGCGGTTTGGTCAACGAAAATGACGAACGGCGTTTGCTGGAATTCAAACAAGCGCGCGATGCTGCGTTCAAAACCAATCTGGCAGCAGGCAAAGTCACTGCGTCTAACGTGCGCGGCAAAGACAAATCGTTTGCCGCCGAAAATGTGTTGGATG
>JAEUQN010000437.1 GCA_016789725.1 Blastocatellia bacterium
AAATCAAAGGGGATTTCCGAGTCGAATTCAATGAGCGAGGGCGGATCATCGCGCAAGATGGCGGCCATTGTTTCTGCCGCCGTTTTACCGACAAAGGGCCGTTTGCCCGTGATCATCTCGACCAGCATGCTGCCGAGCGAAAAAATGTCGCTGGGCGCTTCGACGGTTTCGCCGCGCACTTGTTCGGGCGACATATATCCGATGGTGCCCATCAAGGTGCCGGGTTTGGTCGTGTGCACATCCAGCGAAACCAGGGTTTCGGCGGCACTGGCCGCCAACGGTTTGACGCGCGCGATGCCGAAATCAAGCACCTTGACCAATCCGTCAGACGTGAGAAAGACATTTTCGGGTTTGATGTCGCGGTGAATGATGCCTCTGGCGTGTGCGGCGGCCAATCCGTCGGCAATGGCAGCGGAGACTTTGACCGTTTCGCGCCAGGGCAGCGGAGCGCGTTGCAACCGGGCTCGCAATGTTTCGCCTTCCAGCAATTCCATCACGGCATAGGTCAGTCCGTTGTCCGTGCCGAAATCGTGGATGGACAGAATGTTGGGATGGGAAAGCGCCGCCACGGCTTTGGCTTCGCGTTCAAAACGCGCCAACGCATCAGGATGCGACGAAAGATGTTGCGGCAATACTTTGATGGCGACGTGACGGCCCAGGCGTGTGTCTTTGGCGCGGTAAACTTCGCCCATACCGCCCGTGCCCAAGAGGGCAATGATCTGATAGTGGCTAATCGCGCGCCCGACCAGCGCGCCGGAACTCGGCGGCGAAGG
>JAEUQN010000438.1 GCA_016789725.1 Blastocatellia bacterium
TCAGCGGCAGAGGCATCCCACGTGACCTTCGTCTTCTTGCGCGTGACGGCCCGACCGTCGAGATCCGTAAACGTCACCGCTCCGGCCGTGACTTCGACCACGTCGCCTTCTTCGAGAAACGTCACGTCTCTGGTATGGGACAACATCGCCATCACGTCCGAACCAACAAACGACGCATCGGCCGTGCGACCGATGACCAGCGGACAACCGGACCGGGCTGCGACCAGCATGCCGGGCTCCCGCTCCGAAATCACCGCAATGGCATAACTTCCGCGAATCTCTTTCGCCGTCGCGCGCACCGCATCCGCCAGATGCAGTTTGCTTTTCTTCATGTGCATATCGATCAGGTGCGCGACGACTTCCGTGTCGGTTTCGGATTGAAACTTGTAGCCGTCTTTGACCAGGCGCTGCTTCAGCTCGACGTAATTTTCGATGATTCCGTTGTGCACCAGGACACAACTCTCGGAGCGGTGCGGGTGGGCGTTCTGCTCGGAGGGCTTGCCGTGCGTCGCCCAACGCGTGTGCCCGATGCCGCACATCCCGCCGATGGCCTTCTGCTCCAGCGACTTTTGCAGATTGATCAGCTTGCCGACGCTGCGGCGAATCTCGATCTTCTCCCCGCGCTGAATCGCCACGCCGGCCGAGTCGTACCCGCGATATTCCAGCTTCGACAACCCGTTCAACAAAATTGGTACTGCGTCCTGATTTCCCACGTAGCCAACGATGCCACACATAGGTCGCCGTTACCTCCGTTTTGTACGTTGAACTG
>JAEUQN010000439.1 GCA_016789725.1 Blastocatellia bacterium
AGTCAGGAAAAGTTCCGCCTCAAAAACGCGCCTTTGCTTTTCCTCTTCGTCTTTGCACTTCGTCGGCAAATTCGTACACTCGCGCTGCACGATTTCTCTTCAAAGGTCCTTCATCCATATGAATCACATTTACGGGCTGGTGCCTGTGTTAGAAGCGTTGCGCGCACGAAGGCGCAGCATTCACAAAATTCTGTTGTCGGCGGGTGCGCAGCCAAGGCGCGTGCAAGAGTTGTTGGACGCGGCACGCAATGCCGGCGTCAGCGTGGAAAAACGCGATCGGCGCGCCTTGGACGATTTGACGCGCGGCGCAAACCATCAAGGCGTTGTCGCGATGGTAAGCGCGGCATCGCGCGGCAATACCTATGTCAATGCCGATGCCATTTTGGCATCGCTGCCCGCCAGACCGCTGCTGGTGCTGCTTGACGGTATCGAAGACCCGCACAACCTGGGGGCGATTTTGCGCAGTTGCGAAGGCGCAGGCGTAACCGGTGTGTTTCTACCCGAACACCGCGCCGCCGGGTTGACCGAAACAGTCGCCAAAACCTCGGCGGGAGCGGTTGAATACGTACGCGTAGCGCGTGTCACCAATTTGATCCCATTGATCGAAGACCTGAAAGAACGCGGCGTGTGGGTCGTCGGGTTGGAAGGCGGATCAGAAACCAGTTACAGCGACTTTGATTTTAACGTGCCGCTGGCGTTGGTTTTTGGCAGCGAAGGAAAAGGCTTGCGGCGCCTGGTGCGCGAAAAGTGCGACACGGTTGTTTCAATT
>JAEUQN010000043.1 GCA_016789725.1 Blastocatellia bacterium
GCACAACAGCTTTATCATTGCGGTGGATCGCGTCGGCTTTATGTTGATTGACCAGCACGTCGCGCACGAACGGATTTTGTTCGAGCAGCATTGGCAAAAGCTCAACGCCAAGCAGATCGAATCGCAGCGATTGCTATTGCCCGAAACGATTGACTTGACGCCTGCGCAAGCCGCCGCATTCGATCAACTCGCGCCAGAGTTGGAAGCGAATGGCTTCGAGATCGGTCAGCTTTCCGGGCGCACGATTGCGGTCAAAGCGATCCCGGCGGCGATCCCGAAAGACGCGGCCAAAGCGTTGTTAATTTCGCTGCTCGAAGCGATTGAGCAGGAACGACGCGGCTTGACGATGGATGAGATTCGCGCTGAAATTGCTGCCGGGTTAGCGTGTCGTGCCGCCATCAAAATCAACATGATTCTGACGCCGGAAAAAATGACGTGGCTGATTGATGAATTGCTGAAGTGCAACAATCCCGCGACGTGTCCGCACGGCAGACCAATCATTTTGCGGATGACATCGCGCGAAGTTGAGAAAGCGTTTCAGCGGATTTGAGTGAATTGTTGAATAAGAAAGCAGCCATTGATTGCGAGAAGAGCAGGCAAGGTTTTAGCCAGAGTTGGCAGTCTATGAGGTAAGGTAAATATGGCAAAAAGCAAACCAAAGAAAATAGGAATTTGCGCATATTGTGGCCAAACAAAACCATTAACGAGAGATCATGTCATCCCAGAATGTCTTTTTGAAAAACCATTGCCTTCTTTTATGGTGACAGTCTCCGCGTGTGAAGACTGCAATGGGGGAAAAGCAAAACACGATGATTACCTGAGGGACATGCTGACAACAGATATAAGCACCGCGGGAAATAAAACAGCAAAAATTTTATTGGAAGGGAAGGTTCTCCGCTCAGCTCAAACCAACCGCTCCCAAATTGCGAAAGCAGCAAAAAGATCAGCACGTCTTGAGGCCATACACACTAAAGCTGGAATTTACCTCGGACACGCCTATTCAATTCCGCTCGAAGAGGATCGGGTCAACGGCATTTATACAACAATCGTTCGTGGGCTGTACTTTTACTTGATGAAAAAGCCTTTGCCTCAAGACTGTCAATTTGAAGTGCGTAAAATGACTTCAGACGCAGAAGAAGGCTGGGAACAGATAAAAAAGATTGGTTTCAATGGTCCATATAAACTTGGGCAAGATGTTTTTACTTGTATCTTTATGTACGCCGATGAGGAAAACGCTATTTCTCAATGGTGGATGTGGTTTTACGAAAGTATCTGTATTTATGTATCAACGTGTCCTTCAAATTGGGATGCTGAAACGTTGACTCCAAAGGCAATCGAATCGCCAAAAGAAAATATATGACCTTTGAACTATCCAAAGAAGCAAAGCAAACCGCCCTCGAATCACTGCAAAAATACTTTGCCGAGAATATGGACGAACCGCTCGGCAATCTGGCGGGCGGCGCGTTGCTCAACTTCATCCTCGAAGAAATTGGCCCCAGCCTTTACAACAAAGGCGTCGCTGATGCGCAGGAACGCATGCAGGCGCGCATCAGCGAATTGGATTATGAAGTTCAGGCGGACGAATTTCCTTATTGGCGCAAACCGAAAGGGCGCAGGTGAGTTATGCATTTATACCTCCTCCGACACGGCGTAGCTTCTGATTTAAGTCTGGGCGTCAGGCATGATGCGGATCGTCCGTTGACGAAAGAAGGCTGGAAGAAAATGCGCGATGAGGCGCGTGGGATGCGCAAACTCGGCATCGAGTTCGATTTGATTTTCACCAGCCCGTATCTGCGCACGCGGCAAACGGCGATGGCGGTGGCGGAGGTTTATGAATTCGATGCCGACAGCATCATTTCGATTGAGAGCTTAGCGGCAGGGCGACCGTTTGCGCATCCGCCCTATCGCAACCCGGAAGTCTTCACTGATATTGGCGCGTACGATTTTCAACGGGCACTGATCGTGGGTCACATGCCGGATATGTCTGAGATGGCATCGTTGCTACTGACAGGAGAAATCAACACACACTTTGAATTCAAAAAAGGCTCACTGTGTTTGATTGAAGTGGATGGCTTGCCGCCGCGTCATCCGGGCGTGTTACGATGGTTGCTGACGCCGAAACAACTGGTGGCGCTGGCGTGATATATGAAAAATTCATTTTCCATTGGCTGCGCGCGGCGTACGTTTAAGATGACAAATAACAAATCAAAAATGGAAACTGGAAAATGTAAGAAAATGTGCGGCTGATTTTTCAGCAATCCTTGAATATGTTAGATGTTTTGCGGTCTTTCTATATTATTCCGCTGATTTATTTGTACACGATTGTGATGGCTTCGTTGTCGTTGGTGCTATCGTTACGCGACCCTGATGGCACGCGGCAACATTGGTGCGCGCGAATGTGGTGTCGGTTGATTGCAGGAACGGCAGGCGCGCGCGTGCGCGTGATCGGAAGGGAAAACGTGCCGCAGCAAGCGGCGGTCTTTGTTGCCAATCATTCGAGCTATTTGGACATCCCGGCGATCTGGGGCTACGTTCCGGTACAATTTCGCATCATGGCGAAGCGGTCATTATTTTATGTGCCGTTTATGGGTTGGTTTTTGTCGCGCGCGGGGCATATTCCGGTGGATCGGGAAAATTCGCGCGCCGCGTTAGCTAATATCAATCGCGCGGCAGACAAATTGCGCGCGGGCTGTTCATTGGTGGTCTTTCCTGAAGGACATCGTTCAGTAGACGGGGTTTTGCAGGACTTCAAAAACGGTGGCTTCAAGCTTGCGCAAAAGGCACATGTTCCGGTCGTACCCGTGACGATCATCGGTTCGCATCGGGTACTGAAAAAAGATTCTCTGGTCTTTCATGCAGGCGAGATCACGGTCATTATTGACCCGCCACTTTCAACGGCTGGATATACGAGCCGAACCTTGCCCGATTTAATGCAACAGACGCGTTCAATTATTGCCAGGCGTTTAGCCGACTCGGCTTTGTCGGCTGAGAAAACATACGAACTACAAAAAGTTTGAATCATGGATCACGAATCTCAAAATAACTCAGAAATCGCCGCTGTTACTTCACCCTTTACGACACCGCTTTCTGCCACGGAGATTGCGGAGGTGTTGGTTCCTCGCCGCTGGAACGTTCCACAAGCCTTCTTGAATTGGGGGGCGAGCATTGGCTTTGCGTTATTGGTTCCACTGGTTTTGCTGCTGGTGTATGGCGGTATCGTTGATATGGGGATCTTCGCCAAATTGCGAAACGGAGAATTAACTGCGCCCATTATGATGTTGCAGTTGATCGGCACTTTTGGCGGGCAAATCCTCTCTCTTGTGTTGAGCTGGATGATCGTGACCGGGATGGGCAAGCGTTCTTTCATCGAGGCCTTAGGGTTATCCTGGCCTCAGAATTTCAAGCTTTGGCACGCTTTGGTGCTTGGGATTGGGATGTTTGGCTTGAGTGCTTTACTGATGAGTATTTTGCCGCATCACGAAACCGACATGGACAAATTCCTTAAATTTGGAATGCCCATCCGTCTCGTGTTGGCGCTGGTGGCAACGATTGGTGCGCCCATTCAGGAAGAAATCGTGTATCGAGGGGTTTTATACACTGCGCTGGAGAAATCCATCGGAGTGCGGGGCAGCCTCGTCCTGGTCTCACTATTATTTTGGGGCGTTCACGTTGCGCAATATTGGCAGAGCATTGCTACGCTGGTGGCAGTTTTGCTGCTCAGCTTTGCTTTGACGGCTTTGCGCGCCTGGAGCGGAAAGCTTCTTCCCTGTGTGGCAACGCATTTGTTTTTTAATGGGATTCAGGGTGTTCTCATTGTCGTTGCTCCAGAGAAGGCCACCACCTCAGACCCGATTGCACAACCCGCAATGCTGTTGCTGAATTGGCTTGGTTGATTTTGGAAGACAATAAAAAAACGCACCAAATTCCTGAAAGGATTTGGTGCGTTTTTTTGAAAAGTCTTTGCTTTAGATGGGGGATGAGACTGACTAGAAACCTAATCTAGTTAGAGTCGTGAAATTCAATCGAACTCCTGACCAAGAAGGCAGTTTACTCTTGCTCAGGGGCAGGTTTTTTAAAGGTATACTTTACATAGCGACTGCTTGAAAGTAACTCCACACCTTTACTGGTTCGATGCTCGGTATAGCCATCTACATAAACACCCACCAACTCCCAACCTTCGCCTCCAATGGTATTCAGTCCCGCATCAACATTCGCATCAATAAAATCTTCGCCAGTTACTTTAGCCCCAATCTTTCGCACCTCACCCCAATCAACCGTCCGATATTGCCATTTTGTCATAGAGTGTGTCCTTTATCCGTTTAGTAGTAATGAGAAACTCAAGCAATGCTATAGGTACCTAACCGCGAGGGGGAGTGCAGTTAAAGAAGATCGCAGCCTTTCCCGGTACCGATTCTGAGCCAAAGTCTAGTGTATTTTAAGTCACGCAACTCTGACCATTGTTGGGTCGAAGGTCTCAAAACCGCCTTGCTCAAAGTAGCTATCTTATACACGGGTTTGTTCAAAGGCTCAAGAGCCGTACCCCAAGAATGCGATAAAAAAGAGCCGCCTTACGGTTAGCTTCCAAGGTGATTCTTAATTGGACGATCTGGGTTCCAGAAAAGCCAAAGCGTCCAACAAAAACGACCGCAACTCGCGCCGATCTACGACTGCATCCAACATTCCATGCTCCAGCAAGAACTCGGCCCGCTGGAATCCTTTCGGCAATTTTTCCCGAATGGTTTGTTCAATGACGCGCGCTCCGGCAAAGCCGATCAACGCGCCCGGTTCGGCAATATTCAAATCACCGAGCATCGCAAAACTTGCCGTCACGCCGCCGGTTGTGGGATTCGTCAGCAGTGAAATGTAGGGTAGTTTCGCTTCGTGCAATAAGGCCAGCGCTGCCGAGATTTTGGCCATTTGCATTAAGGACAGAGCACCTTCCTGCATGCGCGCGCCGCCAGAGCAGGAAACGATAATCAGCGGCCAGCGTTTTTCCAGACAATACTCAATTGCGCGCGTCAATTTCTCTCCTACTACGGACCCCATACTCCCACCCATAAACGCAAATTCCATTGCTGCAATGACCAGCGAGTGATCGCCTAATTTGCCTTCACCGACGACCACTGCATCCAGTAAGCCGGTTGCTTTCTGGGCTTTTTTGAGCCGTTCAGGATACGGCACGCTATCCACAAAGCCGAGCGGATCGGTCGGCGCTAAGTTACCAAAAAGTTCATTGTATGCGCCATCTTCAAACAACAGGGCCAGCCGTTCCTTCGCACTGAGCCGAAAGTGATGGTTACACTGCGGGCAGACCTGGAGATTCGCCTTCAAGTCTTTGCGATAAATAGTTGCTTTGCAATCGCCGTTTTCACATTGGACGAAGATTCCTTCAGTTTTGACAGTGCGTTCTTCGACCGGAGTGACTTCCGCGATTTTTTCTTCTTTGCGTTTGAACCACGCCATAGATCGTTGCTTTCTGGTTAGTAGGTTGACCGCATTCGAGCGGTGAATTTTGCCATCAGCTTACTGTCAGGTCAAACGTTCGCCTTGAGATAATCGGCAAGCTTCGCTAAATCCACGTTGCCGCCTGACAATGTGACCCCGACACGTTTGCCCGCAAAATCTGCTTTGCGATGGCGGATCGCGGCGGCGGCTGCTGCACCGGAAGGCTCGACCAACACTTTCATCCGTTCGAGAATGAAACGCATTGTTTCAATGAGTTCGTCGTCGCTGACCAGCAGAATGTCTTCGACCAGCTTTTGCACGATGGGAAATGTCAGCTTGCCCGGCGACGATTGTTGCAAACCGTCAGCAATCGTGCGCGGTACTGGAATCTCGACGCGCTCGCCTTTGTGAAATGATTGCCACGTATCATTGCCCGCTTCAGGTTCCACCCCGAAAATGCGTATCCCGGGACGTAAATGTTTGGCTGCCGTCGCACAACCAGCGAGCAGGCCACAGCCGCTACAACACACCAGCAGAACATCCAATTCCGGTACGTCTTCGAGCAATTCGAGTGCGGCTGTACCTTGTCCCGCCATAATCTTGTAGTCGTCGAAAGGGGGCACCAACGTCATCCCTCGTTCGCGGCAAATGCGTGTTCCCACCTCTTCGCGCGACTCCGCGTAACGGTCGTAAAAAATGACCTCCGCGCCATATCCACGTGTGGCAATGACTTTGACTTCAGGTGCATCTGACGGCATCACGATGATAGCAGGAATGTTGAAGAGCTTCGCCGAAAGCGCGACCGCCTGCGCATGATTACCGGATGAATAAGCCAACACGCCATTGCCTCGTTCATCGTGGGTCAGGGAAGCAATTTTGTTATACGCGCCGCGAAATTTGAAAGCTCCGGCGCGTTGCAAGTTTTCGGCTTTGAAAAAGACCTCGCATCCAGCCTGTTCATTAAATTGCCGCGACGTCAGCACGGGCGTGCGATGAGCAACGCCGCGCAAGCGTTCGCGCGCTTGCAAAATATCATCGAAAGTCAGCATAGGATTTGTCGGAGAGTTTCAGTATCAAGGTTGCCGCCGCTCATCACATTTACCACGGTCTGCCCGCGCAATTGTTCGCGGCGCTGAATCGTGGCCGCCGTGGCCGCTGCCCCCGCACCTTCTGCGAGATTGTGCGTGGTGCGCCAAAGCCGACGAATGGCGTCTTTGATTTCCTCGTCGCTGACGAGCACCACTTCGTCCACACCCGGCAAAATAATGTCGAGCAGAAGAGGCGAAGGGCAACGCGTGGCGACGCCATCGGCGAAAGTTTGGGCCTGTTCTGTTTCGACCGCCTTTCCCGCTTTCCACGAGAGGAAATAACTCGGCGCGCCTTCCGCTTGTACGCCGTAGATTTTGGTTTCTGGCGACAACGCACGAAAAGCTGTAATGACGCCGCACAACCCGCTGCCCATTCCAATGGGGACAAAGATGGCGTTCACTTGTTCGCCGCGTGCCTGCATGGTTTCAATAATTTCGAGCGCGTATGTGCCGACGCCATTGATCAGCAGCGGTTCGTTCGCGGAATGAATGTAGCGTAGATGGTCTTCGCGCGCGAGCCGTTCGACTTCAATCCGTGCCTCGTCAAAATCTTTGCCGTATTCGACGAGCCGCGCGCCAAGAGCTTTCATCGCGGCATTTTTTTCGGGATTGTTTCCAAATGGAACGACAATGGTGGCTGGGACATCGTGTAATTTCGCGGCCAGCGCGACCGACAAGCCATGATTGCCGCGTGTTGCTGTGATGACGCCGCGATGCGTTCGCTCAACAGCAAAGTGATGCATGAAATTCAACCCACCGCGTACCTTGAACGCGCCCGTCGGCAAATGATTTTCGTGCTTGATGAAAGCGCGAAGGCCTAGTTCTTCACTGAGCAATGGGTGTTCGTACAGAGGCGATGGCAGAAGCGAGCGATAAATAATTTCCTGCGCTGTGCGAATTTGATTCAGTGAAATTTCCATAAGGCTTTGTGATCTTAGCACCAAGCCTGTAAAATGCCCACCGTTGCGCGCCGCAACCAACGTCCGCAATAAAATCTCCGACAAACTACTACTTAACTATGATTACGATAGGCATTCACTATCTCGAAGACATCGCCTCAGTAGACGTGCGAGGCAAGTTCATCAAGGGACAAGGCGGCTTTCAATTGCAAATGCTGATTGACAAGGTCCTGACCGCTGGTACGAAACATATTCTGCTCAATCTGACGAGCGTGCCGATGGTTGACAGTATGGGCATTGGTGAAATTGTCCGTGCTTTCACGAAGGTGCAGGAATCCGGCGGCACGCTCAAACTTGTGGGGCTGACAGATCGCGTTTATGGAGCCTTGCAGATCACGCGGTTATTGAGCCTGATTGAAAGCTTTAAGACCGAAGAAGAGGCCGTCGCCAGTTTTGGCGCTACCAACGGCAAGCCAAAAGCCAAGCCCCGCAGCCGGAAAAAGAAAGACCCGGAAATTGAGGAATAAGCTGTCGTGACACCCCTCTGCCTCACCGCTCTCCTGATTTTGCTCGGAATATACTCCGATGTTTTGGCGCAATCGAAATCCTCGAACTGGCAACGTATTTTTGATGGCAAAACGCTGAAGGGGTGGCGTGCGCCGGATATGAGCTACTTCACCGTCGAAGATGGCGCGATCACAGGGACGACCACCAAGGATCACAACCCGCCCTACAATCAATTCATCGTTTGGCAAGGTGGGACCGTGACGGATTTTGAGCTGAAATTCAAGTTCCGCATTTTTGGCTCGAAAGCCAATTCCGGGATGCAATTTCGTAGCTTGGTCAAGGATCAAGGACTGGTTTGGGGGTATCAGGCTGACATTGCTGTGAGCGGCCCCTATCTTGGCGGTATTTGGGACGAATACGGCCCTCGCAAATCATTAGCCGCGCGCGGCGAGAGCAACATCATTGATGAAACAGGCAAGAAGACCGTGACGAAATTTGCTGCGGCTGAATCCATTCTCAAAAAGCTTCATCTGCAAAGCTGGAACGAATATCACATCATCGCGCGTGGCTCGCACCTGATCCTCAAAATCAATGGTGAGAAAACAGCAGAACTGGTAGATCGTGAAACTGGAAAGGCGGCGGCTTCAGGCGTTTTGGCGATGCCAATCATTCCAGGTGAGCCAATGAAGGTGCAGTATAAAAATTTGCGGCTGAAAGTGTTGCGCGGCATTGTCCCCAATTCATAACGCCGCGCTATTTCAATGAGTCGGATTATCGGCTGGCTCGACGCGAGCTAAAGGAGCGACCGCTGAATGAGCCTCGTCGGTTCATCTGCGTGGCGGGTTTGGCGACGACTTTCGTCACTGTTCCACCAAAACCTGGCAGCAAAATTCGTTCGACATCCTGTCCCGTCAATTTCTCAATTGCCCGTAACGACAATTCATCTACAGGCGTAATCAGGCTAATGGCTTGGCCCTCATTTCCGGCACGACCGGTTCGACCGATGCGGTGCACATAATCTTCAGGTGCATCGGGTAAATCGAAATTAATTACGTGCGATATGGAGTCCACGTCAATGCCGCGTGCGGCGATGTCGGTGGCGACCAGCACCCGATAGTTTCCGTTTTTGAATCCGCGCAGAGCCGCTTCGCGCTGTGGTTGCGAACGATCCGCGTGAATGCGATTCACCTGATGTTTACGGGCGGACAATAAATGCGAAAGCCGTTCTGCCCCGCGTCGTGTCCGCGTGAAAACCAGCACCCGGTCAAATCGTTCGCGTTCGAGCAAGTGGAAAAGCAAAGTAGTCTTGGATTCCAATGCAACCGGATACGCCGTTTGCTTAATGGTCACCGCTGCCTTACCGCGTTGGTTGACTTCGATGACTTGCGGGTCGCGCATATTGGAGCGCGCGATGTTTTCAATTGCGGGCAACATTGTCGCCGAAAAAAGCAACGTTTGCCGCGACGATGGCGTTTGTTCGATGATTTGCCGAATCGTGGGCCAGAAGCCCATATCCAGCATTCGATCTGCCTCATCTAAAACCAGAGTTTCAATGTGCGAGAGATCCAGGACGTTATTTTCCAGATGATCCATCAGGCGGCCTGGCGTCGCAATGACGATAGCCGCTCCGCGCCGGATTTCTGTGCGCTGGCGATTGCTGCTCGCCCCGCCCATAATCGTGATCGCCCGTACTTTTTTATCAAGTTTTTGCAGATTGTCGGCAATTTGCACGGCTAACTCGCGCGTTGGTGCAAGAATTAGCGCACGCACTGCTCCTGTCGGTTTCTTCGCACTCGTGTGAAGTTTTTGTAGCAGGGGCAACAAAAAAGCTGCCGTCTTGCCGGTTCCCGTCGCCGCACAGCCGATCAAGTCTGTCCCGCTTAAAATCACGGGAATTGCCTGACGCTGGATGGGAGTTGGTTCAAGAAAATCAAGGGACTCACAACGTTGTATCAAAAATTGATTCAGTCCCAGTTCAGTAAAATTCATTAGTTCCTTCTTCTAAACAAGCCAAAAGCGCCCCAGGCTGGAAACGATCTTGCCGGGAGCGCTTTGAGCTAAGAGTTACCGGTTGTTAGCGATCCGATCTTAGTAACGACCACGACCGCCACGATCACCGCCGCCGCCGCCGAAGCCACCACGACCGCCACCGCCGCCACGACCGCCACCGCCGCCGCCGAAGCCACCACGACCGCCACCGCCGCCACGACCGCCACCGCCGCCGCCGAAGCCACCACGGGATTCTTTGGGACGTGCTTCATTCACGGTCAGATTGCGACCATCAAAATCAGCTCCGTTGAATTGGTTGATGGCGGCTTCGCCTTCTTCTTTCGATCCCATTTCGACAAAGCCGAAGCCGCGTGAGCGACCCGTATCACGGTCGGTAACAATAGAAGCAGATTGGACGGTGCCAGCCTGTGAAAACAAATCTGATAAATCATCTTCGTTCACGTTGAACGAGAGGTTTCCTACATAAAGTTTCATGGATATACCTTCCCCAGTTAGGGAAATTAAAGAGAAGCTGTGCTTCAGGGGTGCTTCGGAGTAACGGTATCAGCGAAGGCGCTTGAGCAAACGTTCATTAGAACGGCTTCTAAAGTTAAGAACTAGCCTGCTCTCGAACTATCTATAACGCCGCCGCTAAAACTTAGAGGCTTGTGGCGCATCACCGTTGATGCGCGAGAGAAGGAGTGAACGGCAGGAATCATGCCTGAGAACAAAGTTACTTGCAAGCAATAGTTCAAACATTAGTTCAAAATGACCGGGCCTGACGCTTCAGCCAATCCCCCCATTCCCTGTATGATGGGTCCATGCAAATTGAGAAAATTTCCACCTTTTCCCCGTGCCGCGTTCTTGGCAAGACAGGTTTTCAAGCCACTATTTTGGGTATTGGTGATTTGGCCGACCGCAGCCTTCCGCTGACCACGCTGGTCAACACGGGTCGACGTGCAATCGCTGCGGGGCTGAATGTGATTGATACGGCTCCGGGATACGAAGATGGTTATTCCGAAGAAGTCGTTGGGGAAGCCATCAAAGGCGTGCGCGAACAACTGTTCGTCATTGACAAGGTTGATGAACTTGAGCGCGACGTTGCGCCGCAAATTGACGCTTCGTTGCGACGCTTACAGCTTGAATTCACGGATGCCTTTGTCTTCCATAATCTGTCGAAGCTGGAAACCTTGCAGCGATTGGCTGCCCCCGGTGGAGGCTTTGACCAATTGGCCGCTTGCATCAAAGCCGGAAAGACACGGTTTCGCGGAATTTCTTCGCATCATCCTGACGTTCTCCTGGCTGCATTGCAGGCTGATCTGTGCGACCTCCTGATGTTCCCGATAGGCCCATTTGTAGATGCTCGTTACATCACGGAAGTTTTGCCTCTGGCCAAAGCCAAAAACGTTGGCACGGTTTGCTTCAAAACCTTTGGCGCGGGCAAATTGCTGGGCGATACAGTTGGTTATAATCAGCCGTTGCAATTGCGCCCGCGTGGCAAGCTTTCATCCGGCGGCAGCAATGATGCCGAAGCCGTTTGGCCTCGCTTGAGCGTGAGCGAATGTTTGCATTACACGCTCACACTGGATCCTGATGTTGCTTTGCTGGGGCTGAGCTTTCCTAATGAGCAGGATGCCGCTTTTGCCGCCGCGCAAAGTTTTCAGCCACTCAGCTCCGAACAGATGGCCGAAATTCGAGCGCGTGCCGTCATTGCCAGACAAAATAAAGGCGATTGTTGGTGGAATCCGAATCCACAGAAATGATCAGTCGCGTTGAGGGGCTACCCGCCAAACAGCACGTTTGACAAACCATTCCGGCTGCCGCACCATGCAGGAAAGTTCATTGCTAGTCAGGTACGGGAGAGACTGAATGTGTTCAGCGCCGAAGGAGCAACCGCCCTTGGAAACTCTCAGGCAAAAGGACCGTCTGACTTATTACGATTCTGGAAAGAGGCACAAAGCCCGCCGACGGGATAACACTCTCAGGCAAATATACAGATAGGGCATTCATTCTGGCTGTCCGTTATAAATGCGAGAGTAAAACCGTCATGAATCAAACACCTGCAACTGATTTTGCCCGCCGTCACATTGGCCCTTCGCCCAATGAAATCGCCACCATGCTCAAGTTTGTTGGGGCCAAGAGCCTTGACGATCTGATTGCGCAAACGATTCCAAACAGCATTCGACAGGCGCAATCACTGGCTTGTGTCGCGCCCCATTCCGAGACCGAAGCGTTGGAAAAAATGCGCGCCATCGCCGCAAAAAATCAGGTGTTTACCTCATTGATTGGGCAAGGCTATTCCGGCACAATTTTGCCCGCTGTCATTTTGCGGAACATCCTCGAAAATCCAGCCTGGTATACCGCGTACACCCCCTATCAACCCGAAATTTCGCAAGGCCGCCTCGAAGCACTTATCAATTACCAAACGATGATTTGTGATTTGACGGGACTGGATGTCGCCAACGCTTCGCTGCTTGACGAGGCAACCGCTGCCGCCGAAGCAATGGCACTCGCCAAACGTGTTTGCACTTCGGAGTCGAATAAATTTTTCGTAGACAAAGACGTTCATCCGCAAACGCTGGCTTTGCTGCAAACGCGCGCAGAACCGCTGGGCTGGGAATTGATCATCGGTGATCCGTTAACAGAGCTGCAAAGCTGTACCGTCTTCGGCGCGATCCTGCAATATCCCGGTTCCAGCGGCGCGATTCGTGATTTGCGCGCAGCCATCAAAACCGTCCAAGCCAGCAGCGGCATCGCCATCGTCGCCGCAGATTTATTGGCGCTGACGCTCCTCACCTCGCCCGGCGAACTCGGCGCAGATATTGCAATTGGTTCCGCTCAACGCTTCGGCGTACCGATGGGGTACGGTGGCCCGCACGCGGCCTATATGTCCGTCAAAGACGCGTACAAACGCGCGATGCCCGGTCGGTTAGTCGGCGTTTCAGTTGATGCGCGCAAGGCTCCGGCCTATCGCTTGGCGCTGCAAACCCGCGAACAACATATTCGCCGCGAAAAAGCGACTTCGAATATATGCACCGCGCAGGTGTTGCTCGCGGTGATGGCTTCGATGTATGCCGTCTATCACGGTCCCGAAGGTTTGACGCACATCGCAAGGGAAGTAAATCGCAAAACATCCGTGCTGGCCACAGGCTTGCGCACGCTTGGTTTTACGGTTCAGAACGAATCCTTTTTTGACACAATCACAGTGATAGTCGGTGACAAGCAAAACGAAATCATTGCGCGCGGCGCGAGCGAAAAAATCAACTTCCGAATTGTGGGCGAAAATGCGCTCGGCATTTCGCTCGACGAAGCGACAACGCCCGCCGTCATCGAAGCCGTTTGGCGTGCGTTCGGCGGCACATTGCAATTCGATGCCATCGCCGCCGAAGCCGCGTCTTCATTGCCTGAAACGCTCACGCGCACATCCGAATTCCTGACGCATCCGGTCTTTCATCGCTATCGTTCCGAAACCGAATTGCTGCGGTACATGCGCAAGCTCGCCGACCGCGATTTAGCCTTGGATCGCGCGATGATTCCGCTCGGTTCCTGCACAATGAAGCTGAATGCGACGACGGAAATGATTCCGGTGACGTGGCCGGAATTCGGCGCACTGCATCCGTTCGCGCCCGCAGAACAAGCGGCGGGCTATCACGAAATGTTTGATGATCTGAAGCGTTGGCTCTGCGAAATCACAGGCTACGACGCCGTGTCGCTGCAACCGAATTCCGGCGCGCAAGGCGAGTACGCGGGACTGCTCGCCATTCGCGGTTATCATAAGAGTCGCGGCGAAAGCCATCGCAACATCTGCTTGATTCCGTCGTCCGCGCACGGCACAAATCCTGCGTCCGCGCACATGGTCGGCTACGAAGTCGTCGTCACCAAATGCGACGAAAACGGCAACGTAGACATCAACGATCTCAAAGCCAAAGCCGAGCAACATTCGGCGAATTTGGCTTGCGTGATGGTCACGTATCCGTCCACGCACGGTGTGTTTGAAGTACAAATCCGCGAGCTGTGCGACCTCGTGCATTCACACGGCGGACAAGTGTATTTGGACGGCGCGAACCTCAACGCCCAAGTCGGCCTCGCGCGCCCCGGCGATTATGGCGCAGACGTTTCGCACCTAAATTTGCACAAAACATTCTGCATCCCGCACGGCGGCGGCGGCCCCGGCATGGGACCCATCGGAGTCAAATCCCACCTCGCGCCCTTCCTGCCCGGACATCCTGTTGTGGATGGCGGCACGGCTCCGGTCGGCGCAGTGTCAGCGGCTCCATATGGTTCGGCTTCGATCCTGCCAATTTCGTATGCGTACATTTTGATGATGGGCGGCGATGGTTTGACCGAAGCGACGAAGATCGCAATTCTCAACGCGAACTACATTGCCAAACGGTTGGACGAACATTTCCCCGTGCTTTACAAAAACGAAAACGGTCGTGTCGCGCACGAGTGCATTGTTGACCCGCGCGGCTTGAAAAATACGTCGGGCGTGACCGTGGACGATATTGCCAAACGGCTGATTGATTACGGCTTCCACGCGCCGACGATGAGCTTCCCCGTCGCGGGAACGTTGATGATCGAACCCACCGAATCCGAATCGTTGTATGAACTGGATCGTTTCTGTGAGGCAATGATTGCGATTCGCAATGAGATTCGAGAAGTCGAAAATGGACGCTTTGCAATTGCGGACTCACCGCTCCGTCACGCGCCGCATACGGTTCACGATCTGGCCGATGAAGAGTGGAATCGCAAATACGCCCGCGCCGAAGGCGTTTTCCCGAAAGGCGTCTCACGCACCGATAAATACTGGTGTCCGGTGAGCCGCATTGACAACGTGTACGGTGACCGCAATTTGTTCTGTCAGTGCGTGCCGACGGATGAATATGCGAGCGCGGCAGGATCGTAACGGATGGATTGCGGAGTGATCGTAGTAGGGGCGGTGGCTTGTCCCCGCCCGAATCGCGCCCAAGCGCGATGAATGTGTGCGGCAGAGATCACCTGATTGAAAACGGGCGTTACAAAATACAATCGGACGCTTATCTAATCCAGGGCGGGCGACCACAAGGGATCGCCCCTACGTTCTGAAACGTTATGACTGAAGACGAATCGAAAACGTACACACGTCGTAACACGCTGCGATTGCCGACATTCGATTACGCTTCAGCTTGCGCGTATTTTGTCACGATTGTGACGACAGATCGTCGCCCACTCTTTTACAATCAGTCGTTGGCTTCGTCAGTCGTGGAATGTTTGCTGGAACAGCGCGAACGGCTACATTTCAACTTGTATGCGTACTGTTTGATGCCTGACCATTTGCATCTGCTGATTGGATTGACGCCTGCAAGCAAACCGCTCGGTCAAGTTATCGGTGCCTTCAAAAGCCTTTCCACGCGTATTTATTGGCAATGGGGCGAAGGCATTTTGTGGCAGCGACAATTTCACGACCACATCATTCGTAACGAGAAGGATTTCTACGAAACGGTTGAATACATCAAACAGAATCCCGTGAAAAAGAAATTGGTTGAGGAATGGGATCAATGGAAATTTACGGGGATCATTCGCACATGATCGGTGGCGTAGGGGCGATCCCTCGTGGTCGCCCGCTTTGGCAACCACCTGTTTCGGTAATGATTGATGCATCCGCGCCCGCGTCGCATTGCACGCCGTCCGTTTAATCCATCGTTATTCGTCGCGCAACGATGCGGGCGGAGACGAGCCACCGCCCCTACGGAAATGCGCGACGATCTGTTCTGCTTTTTGCTGTCCAACAAACGGTCGCAACTCCGCGACACTCGCCTGACTCACTTTTTTCAAGCTGCCAAAATTTCGGAGCAAGCGTTCCTTCAACTTCTCGCCGACGCCGGGAATTGACGTCAATTCGGATTGGAAATCGCGCATCGCTCTTCGTTTGCGATGGTACGTGACGGCGAAGCGGTGCGTTTCGTCGCGGATCATTTGCACCAGGCGCAGCACGGGCGAAGTCTCTTCTAAATACACAGGTTCGTGTTCGCGGCCTTTGACGAGTAAGTGGCTGATGGCTTCGTGTTTGCCGCGCGGTTTGACGATGCCGACCATTTGAATGTCTGCTAAGCCGAGTTCGTGCATCGCAGCGGCGGACGCGGACAATTGGCCTTTGCCGCCATCAATAAAAATCAAATCGGGCAATTGTCTTTCTTCTTTGAGCAACCGTGAATAGCGGCGATAGACCGCCTCGCGCATTGATGCGAAATCGTCTGCGCCTTCGACGGTTTTGATGATGAATTTGCGGTAATCGCTTTTCTTCATCGCGCCGTTTTCGCACACGACCATCGCGGCGACGTTGTCGGAACCTTGAATGTTGGAGATGTCGAACGATTCGATGCGATTCGGCAAACTCGACAAGCCTAGTGCTTCCTGCAAATCGCCGAGCACTTTGGAAAAATCGGGCTTGATGACGCGGAAACGTTGGTCAAAGCCGAGCTTGGCATTCTTTTCGACGAGGTCAATCAGCTCGCGTTTCTTGCCGCGTTGGGGGTCAAGGATATAGACACGTTTGCCGCGTTTTTCGCTCAGGACTTGCTCAAGAACTTCGCGGCTGTCCCAGTCTACGGGGACGTGAATTTCCAGCGGGATGTAATTGCCGATGGTGTAATACTGCTCCCAGATTTCGCCTAAAAACTCGCTCGGGTTCCAATTTTCTTCGGGCAAATCTTCCCAGTAAAATTCGCGCCGTCCGACGATTTTGCCTTCGCGCATCGTGAAGAGTTGCAGCGCGAGTTGTTTGCCTTCGCGGTAGTAGCCGAAGATGTCCACATCCTGATCCGGCATTGTCATCATCTTTTGCTGTTCGTGCAGCGCCCGCATCGTGCGCAACAGATCGCGGTACTTCGCAGCCTGCTCAAAGCGCAACTCCTCCGACGCTTTCAGCATTCGTTCTTCCAAACTGGCGGCGAGTTCTTTGTCTTTGCCTTCGAGCAATAAACGCACATCGCCTGTCACTTCTTTGTATTCCCGCTTGCCGCACAAATCGCTCTGACACGGCGCGAGGCAGCGCTTGATTTGATATTCCATGCAAGGCCGCTTCGCACGTTTGTACATTTCGTAGACTTCGTCCGAGCAGGTGCGTAATTGAAATTCTTTGTTGATGAGCGTGACCGTTTTGTCCGCGAGCGACGCGGGCAAGTACGGGCCGAAGTAAAGCGAGCCGTCCTTTTCAAGCTTGCGGACTTTGTAGACGCGCGGGAAGTCTTCCTGCACGGACAAACAGACGTGCGGATACTGCTTGTCGTCCTTGAGCATCACGTTGTACTTCGGCTTGTGCAACTTGATCAGATTGGATTCCAGGACGAGGGCTTCTTTTTCGTTGTCGGTGACGATGATTTCAAAATCACGAATGCGCGAAACCAATTCCTGCGTCTTCGCATCCATCGTGCGCGAGCTTTGAAAATACTGCCGCACGCGATTGCGCAGGTTCTTCGCCTTGCCAACGTAGATGATGTCGCCGCGATGATTTTTGTGAATGTAGCAGCCGGAATCGGTCGGCAGATTTTGGATTTTTTCGTCGAGCGTCATAGGATTTATTTTTCCTCCACGAAGCCACACGAAGGGACACGAAGGAGCGTAGGGAGATAAGATGAAAGAGTGAAAGACTGACGGGAAGCTGATGAATTGTTTGTCTCCTGTTCGCTCCCTCTTTTCATCGGGTTTTCTTAGTGCCACTTCGTGTGGCTTCGTGGAAAAAGAACATCGTATTTTTCAATTAGATTTTAGCTGAATCCAGTCTGTGAATCTTGTCAATCCTGTCAAAATGCGAATCCTTCGTTCATAATTCCTTTGCTATGAACTTTCCCTTTCAACTTCAGGAAGACCGTAAATTTGACGTGGTTGGCTTTGGCCTCAACTCTGTAGATCATCTAATCACCGTGCCGCGCTATCCGGCATTCAATACGAAAACCGCGATGACCGAACATCGGCAATCGGCGGGCGGACAGGTTTCGTCGGCGATGGTCGGCGCACAACGTCTTGGCTTAAAAGCGCGCTACCTCGGCAAAGTCGGCAACGATTACGAAGGCAAAATTTTGATTGATTCGTTGCGCGATGAAGGCGTGGATTTCAGCGGCGTCATCATTGCTCCCGGCGCGCGCACGCAAAGCGGCGTCATCATCATCGAACAGCTTTCTGGCGAACGTACGATCATGAATTACTACGATCCCGGCACCAAAGTTGCGCCCGATGAATTGCGCTTTGAGCTGATTTCAAGCGCACGCATTTTGCACCTTGACGGCTACGACACGAAAGCCGCGACCTATGCCGCGAAATGGGCGCACGAAGCACAGATGCCGGTCACGATGGATTTGGACACCGTGTATAAAGACCTGGATGAATTGCTGCCGCACGTGGATTGTCTGATTACGTCGCAGAGTCTGGCGGGTGAGCTTTCGGGCGTCTATGACGAACGCGAAGGATTGAAGCGATTGCACGACCGCTACGGTTGTTTTTTCGTAGCGATGACACAAGGCGCGCGCGGATCGTTGGCGTATGTCGGGGGCGAATACATCGCTACGCCGGGTTTTCGTCCGCCCGTGTGCAAGGACACGACCGGTGCCGGTGATGCGTTTCGCGCAGGCTTTATATACGGGCTGGCACGTGGGTTGAGCATCGAAGAAACCTTGCGTTGCGCCAACGGTGTGGCGGCGCTGAGTTGCCGCGAATTGGGTGCACGCGCTGGGTTGCCAAAGGAAGATGAATTGCAAAAGTTTCTTGGATAAGGAGTGTTGTATGAAGAAACTGATAGGGGTCGCATGGGGGTTGTTGTGTGTTGCTCTAGTCTTGGGGCAGGATAGCGCCAAACCTTTCACCAAAGAAGAACTGTTGCGCGTGCTCAAACCCGCGCCCGGCAAACGCGTCGAGCAGGGCGATCTGGCCGGCGAAATCGCAGCGCGGGGCATTGCGTTTCCCGCCGATGAAAAAACGCTGGAGGAGTTTCGTAATGCAGGCGCGCGGTCGTTTGTACTGGATGCCATCAAACAAGCGGCGATAGATTCGACACGCCCGAAATTACAAATTCCTCCAACTGGGGCAGCCGCTCCGCCGCCATCGCCAACCGCCGAAGCCGTGTTGCAAAAGGAAGAAGAACAAGGCGAGCCAGCGACTGCGGAATTGGCCCGGTTGCCGTTGATTGAACAAGCGCGGTATCACGCCGTGAAATTCCTCGACGAATTGCCGAATTTCATTGTCACGCAATTTGTGACGCGCTCGGTGCAAACGCCGGAAAAGAAGGATTGGCAGGAGCGGGATAAACTGGAAATTGAGTTGACCTACAGCGGCGAAAAAGGCGAGAAGTTCAAGCTGGTCAAGATGAACGACAGGCCGACTTCGATGAGTTATGAAAGTTTGGGCGGAGCCACTTCGACGGGCGAATTTGGCACCATGATCGCCGCCCTGTTTTCGCGCCAATCGCAGGCACAATTTAAGGAAGTGCGCAAAGAAACCTTCAAAGGAAAACCATCAGTGCTGTATGCCTTCACGGTGAAGAAAGCAAATTCCAGCAATACGATTACCGACAAAACCAGTGGTCGTTCCGTTACGACCGCTTATTCAGGAACCGTCTGGATTGATGTCGAAACTGCTCGCGTGCTGCGCATCGAACAATCGTCGGAAGATATTCAACGCGGCTTCCCGATTACGTTGGCCGAAAGTGCGGTCGAGTACGAATGGATCAAGGTTGGCGAGCAAAAATATCTGTTGCCTGTGTTTGCCGAAGTGTTATTGGGCAGCGACATCAATCGCACCTATTCACGCAACGTCATCGAATTGAAAAACTACAAAGTTTTTGAGACCGGAATCAAATTAATTCTGGACAAAGACCCGCCACAATAAGCCATCCCATGAAACTGTGCCTTCAAACTTGCTTGATCTTCCTACTGGTTTCGCTGACCGCTTTGGCGCAAGCCCCTGTGCCGGAAAAAGCCGCACCGCCGGAAACGCCCGCCTTCAAAAAGCTGCTTGCACTTAATGCCACGGTCGAAAAACTCGCCAGCGGAATGGGTTTTACGGAAGGCCCGGTGTGGCATCGCGCCGGGTATTTGTTGTTCTCTGACATGGCGAAGAATCGCATTATGAAATGGGATGCGAAAAATGGCCTGACTGTTTTTCGAGAGCCGAGTCAGCGCACCAATGGGCTGGCCTTTGACGGCAAAGGTCGGCTCGTCGCTTGTGAAAGCGTAACGCGCCGCCTGGTTGCCGTGGATGAATCCGGTCAGTCCGTCAGCCTGGCCGACAAATACGAAGGCAAGCGGTTCAACACGACGAATGACCTTGCAATAGGGCGCGACGGGTCGGTTTATTTCACTGATCCCGGTGGTGGAAGTAATACCTCAGAGCTTGGTTTCAGCGGTGTGTATCGCCTCAACCCGAAAGGCGAATTGTCGCTGCTCACGAAAGAGGTCGGCTATCCCAACGGCATTGCGCTTGCGCCCGATGGCAAAACGTTGTTTGTGTCGGTAACGGTGCAGCATCACGTTCTGGCGTATGACGTCCAACGCGATGGCACGATCACTAATCCGCGTGTTTTTGCTTCGGTATATCCCCACGGCAATCATCGCATTGGCGTGGTGGATGGCATCAAAACGGATGTGAACGGCAATTTGTATGTCACTGGACACGGAGGCGTTTGGGTATTTGATAAAACGGGCCAGACGCTCGGCATCATTGCCACGCCGGAGTTACCGTCGAACTGCGCCTTTGGCGACGCCGATTTCAAAACGCTTTACATTACTGCACGAACAAGTTTGTATCGCATCCGCCTGACGGTGGCGGGGGCGAAATAATTTTCTATGCACAACAACGACGCACTCACCAAAGCACGAATTGATCTGGCGACTGCCTTGCGATGGGCCGCGAAAATGGGGCTAAACGAAGGCATCTGCAATCATTTCAGCCTCGCCGTTCCCGGTCGCCCCGATCAGTTTTTGATTAACCCGCAGGGATTGCACTGGGCCGAAATTAGGCCTGACGATTTGATGTTGATTGACCCGGACGGCAAGGTGATCGAAGGCAAACACACCGTTGAGCCGACCGCGTTTTTTATTCACAGTCGTATTCACCTGAGCAAGCCGAACGCCGCGTGTGTGCTGCATACACATATGCCGTACGCGACCGCCATTACGATTTGTGATGGCGGCAAACTGGAATGGTCGAGCCAGACTTCGCTCAAGTTTTACGGGCGTGTCGCGTACGACGAATGTTACAACGGGCTGGTGCTGGATACTGAAGAAGGCGACCGCATTTGCGCGCAATTGGAAAATGCAGACGTGCTGTTTTTAGCCAATCACGGCGTCATCGTGTGCGGCGATTCGGTGGCGCGCGCGTGGGATGATTTGTATTACCTGGAACGCGCCTGTCAGTTGCAAGCCATCGCGCAAAGCACGGGCAAACCGCTGCGACAAATCCCGGCTTCAATCTGCGAACACACTGCCAAACAGATGATGGAAGACGGGCAATACCTGTTGCATCTGGAAGCGCTCAAACGATTGCTCGACCGCGATGAATCGGGCTGGCGCGACTAATCAATGCGCGTCGGCATAGCGTTTGATTTGCTCCAGTAATGCTTGTCGTTGCGATGTGGAAATCAACCGGCCTTGCAAAATGACGGCGTGAATCTTTTGAGTGTTGCCGATGTTTTGTGTCGGGTCAGCATCGAGCAAAACCAAGTCTGCTTGTTTGCCTGCTGCGATTGTGCCGCTTGCATTGGCTGTACCGAAATATTGCGCGGCGTTGCGCGTCGGAGTTTGCAAGGCTTCCATCGGCGTCAACCCAGCCTGCACCATCAATTCCAATTCCTGATGCAAACTCAAGCCCGGAATCACATCGCCGTCCAGCGCGTCCGTCCCCGCCAGCATCGGAACGCCTGCTCGATACATCGCGCCGACCAACGCGCGCGTCTTTTCCGCAATTCGTAATCGCAACGCAAAGCTTTCCGGCGCAGTGACCTTGATGCCTTCACCGCGTCGTTGCACAAAGCGGGTGCGCGTTTGCAGCGGCAACCAAGGTTGCGCGAGCGCGTCAATTCCGTCTTCTGCATTGAGCGGCAACAATCGTTTGGCCCAAATTTGAGTCGGCACAACCCATACGTTGCGTTCTTTCAGGAGTGCGAACAAACCCTGACATTTGCGCGCGTCGTAGGTGTCCAGCATCTGGATTTGCAGTGCGCGCTGTCGCAACCGTAACTCCTGCCGATTCGCATTCGGGGCGACAGCATCGCGGTTGATCGCCAGCAATTCCGCACGCAATTCGTCTTCCTTGCTGGAACAACTCATCAGGATGCCGCCGTCGCCCGGCAGGATCGGCGAACTGTGTTCGATGCTGCGTTGACCAGCACGCGCGACTTCAAACGCACTGACGGCTTCGGGAATGTGGCCGGCAACTGTGAGGCCGAGTTGTTTGGCTTCTGCCAGCACGGCGCGGTAATTTTCGGGCGAGAGATTCGCCTGCACTTTCAGAAAATCCACGCCACTTGTTTTCAGTTCGCGTACCTGTTGCCGTGCTTCATCGGCAGTATTGACAGGCTTTTTGACAAAACCGGGCCGTCAATGAACGCTCCCGGTGCGACAATGCGCGGGCCAGTTGTTTTGCCGCTGGCGATGTCCTGGCGCAGTTGCTGCATCATCTGCCAATCGCCGCCCATATCGCGCACACCAACCACGCCGTAGGCCACAAGCAACGGCAATGACCAGTCGCGGCTCAACTCCTGATTCGGTTGATTGACCAAATGAATGTGCATATCCCACAAACCGGGAATCAGGAACTTGCCGCTGCCATCTACGATTTGTGTGTTTGCCGGAAGTTTCGCTCGGTTCGTGCGAACAAGTTTGGTAATGCGACCGTTGGCAATCAGCACGGTCATCGCTGGTTGCGGGGCTTTGCCCGTCGCGTCAATGACTGTGACATTGGTGATGGCAAGTGGAGGAGTTTGCGCAACGGTTGTGAGCGAAAAGAGTGCGCAGAGAAAAACGCGGCAAAAAGATTTGTGCATAGTGAAAAAAGGGAATAACAAATTGTGTTGGGAGAAGTTGCACGTAGTAGCAAATTTATTTGCTACGTTACATGAGCGAATAAATTCGGTACTACGTGTTGGTGTTACGCCATCACCGCCAACATGCCCAACAATGGTTCGCCGAGTGTTTGTTGACCAGAGATCGTCACGCGCGTTGCCGCTGTTTCGCGCGTCAATCCTTTGGTCAGCAAACGCCAGGCTGTGTCTTGATCCAACTGAATTTTGCAGGCCGCATTATCGCCACAACCAGCATACAAAGTCCACGCCGCGCCCTCGCGTTGCAACGTCCAATCGCCGCCCGCTTCGCCCGTGACAGTGAAAACAAGGCGTGTGCCTTCGTCGGCTTTCGTATTGCGATAGGTATGTGGCAAGCCGCGCAAAAACGTGTCGAGCACCGGGAACAACCATTTGCGTTCGTACAACGGTTCTGCCCCGACCGCATCGCGGATTTGCTGCTGATGATGCCATTTCTCGGTGTATTCGCGCGCGACGTCAAACCAGTTCTCCGACGCCTCTTCGCCCGCCCACGCGACGCCGAACAACGCAGGCGCAAATGGATCAAGCGACGCGAATAATTCGCACACCTGCGCGCCGGTCAGTTCGTGCATTTGAATCAATAACGGCGGACTGATCCGTTGCGCCGCTTTGACCCAGACAGCATTCAAGTCGTTCAGAAAATCCACGAGATCACGATAACTATTAATCGGCGCATCCGGCGGAACCATCGGCGCGTTGTCGCGCTGAAACGAGAGTCGCCGAACATCACTGTCGAGCAGATGCGCCACAATGTCGCGCACTTTCCACGCGCCTGCGACGGTGGGTTTATACCAATCGTCAGGCGCAAGAGATTTGAGGAACGCAATGAGTTCGGTGTGGAGTTGCGCATAAACGTCAGTGACGAAGATTGGTTCGACAGATTTCATCTATGAAGCGTCTCGTTTATTGAAGTTTGAAGTGAAAAGTCAGGATGCCCTGTACTTGAACTGGCTTGCCCTGCAAGGTTGTTGGGCTAAAGCGCCATTTTTGGGCTGCCTCTTCAGCCGCTTTGCGCAGACCTGGCGGGCCATCAAGAGCCGTTGCTGTCAGCACGATACCAGCCTCGTCAACTACGACGGAAACCTGAACCGATCCTTGCACGCGTGATCGTTTGGCCTCATCTGGATAATCGGGGTGGGCTTTTAGAATTGCATTGCCTTGTAGCACGCCTCCTGAGACTTTAATTGGAGGGGCCGCAGGCGTGCGTCCTGTATTGATTTTACGCGCCCGCGCCTCCATTTCGTCTGCTTCGGTCGGTTTATTCCTCGCCCGCAACAAGACAGCATACTTGACCAGCCGCTCTACCTTGGCAGTGTCTTTTTCACTGGGCAAATGTTCTTGTAGCGCAACCAGTCGCCGATAAAAAAGGATTGCCTGATCAATTTCTCCCTGATGCTGATAATAGCTTGCCAGATCGTTCAGCGCGGGTAGTATTCTGGGATCGTCTTTCCCAAATGTTTTTTCCCGGATTTGTAGATGCCGTTTGAAACTAGATTCGGCTAGGCCATCACTGCCATTAGCAATACGCTCCCAACCCAGCTTACTCAGCGTGTCACAGAGTTTCAGGTCATCTATACCGAAAACCTTCTCCTGTGTTTTCAGCAGTCGCTGATACATCTCCACCGCTTCTTTGTGTTTATCTGCATAGGAATACACTACTGCCAAATTCGCAATTGCGGTCATTGTTGCTGTTGCTTCGGCTCCCTGTACTTTTTCTCGCAGGGCAAGGGCTTGCTGCGCTTTAGGTATTGCCTCTTGATATTTTTGTTCGCGGAAAAGCCTCACCGCTTCGTCATTTAATTTATCTGCTTCTATTTCTTCTGGCGATTTGGCTTTTGCTACAGTCATTGGCTTGGATTGAGCGTAAGCTCCAACCAGATAGATGAAGAAAAAGGAACTGATAATGATGAGTCCAGAAGCGAAATAGCATTTCCTGTGAGACTGTATGTGCTGAGATTCATTCGCCATAAAAACCACTCCATTTCAAATACTAAAATTACCATCCAAGCGCGCAACCATCTTTGCGCACGTCGGAACCGCCTGCCAATGCGCCTGTCAGGGGATCAAGCAAAATTGCTTGATAGCCGCCGAACATGCCCGGCGCGGTCGTCAGCTTATGGCCTTTGGCTTCTAATGCTTGGCGCACGTCTGCGCCGATGGCGGATTCAAGCGCGAGGCCGTTTTCAAAATGACGAAAGCGCGGTTGCTCGCCTGCCTGTTGCGCGTCCATGCCGAAATCAATCAGGTTCAGCAGCACTTGCACGTGGCCTTGCGCCTGCATATCGCCGCCCATCACGCCGAAGGTGAGCCAGGGCTTGCCGTCTTTGAGCACCATGCCGGGGATCAAGGTGTGAAACGGGCGCTTGCCGCCTTCCAGTTTGTTTGCAGCGTTTGGATCAAACGAAAAACCTGCGCCGCGATTGTGCAGGACGATGCCCGTGTCGCCTGCGACTAAGCCGGAGCCGAAGGCGCTGAAAATGCTTTGAATGAACGAGACGCAGTTACGGTCTTTGTCCACTACGGTCAAATACACAGTGTCTTCGCCGCCGCTGGGGCCGTTGGCGGTGGGTTCTTGTGCTTGGCCGAGGTTGATCTTTTGGCGCAGTTGGGCGGCGTAGTCTTTCGAGAGCAATTGTGCGAGCGGAGCCTTGTAAAATGCGGGGTCAGCGATGTGCTTCGCGCGATCCACGAAGGCGAGTTTCTTGGCTTCGACGAGCAGGTGCAAATATTCGGCGGAGTTATGACCGAGCGATTTCACGTCGTAGCCTTCCAGAATATTCAGCATCTGCAACGCTGCTAAGCCCTGATTGTTGGGCGGCAATTCGTAGACGGTGTGGCCGCGATACGTCGTGCTGATCGGCTCGACCCAATTCGATTTGTGATCGGCGAAATCCTGCATTGTGTGCAGGCCGCCTTGTGCCTGGGCAAACTTTACAATCTTGTTGGCGAGTTCACCTTTGTACATCACGTCGCGCCCGCCTTTGGCAATTAGCTTGAGCGAGTTGGCGAGGTTTTTGTTCGTGAAGATTTCGCCCGTTGTGTACGCTTTGCCATCGCGCAAAAACGTAGCGGCAAAGTCGGCGTTGGCTTTGTGCTGCTCGCCCTCGCGCCAATCCGTCGCAATGATTTCGGTGACGGGGAAGCCGCGTTCGGCGTATTCAATCGCGGGTTGCAGCACTTGCGCCAGCGTCATCGTGCCGTGGCTTTTCAGCAACGTGGCCCAACCATCCACGGCACCGGGCACGGTGACGGTGTGAATGCCAAATTCAGGTTTTTTGGTGATGCCGCGCTTTTTCAGTTCGTCAATGCTTAAGGCTTTCGGCGCGCGTCCGCTCGCATTCAAGGCTTTCAATTCTTTTTTCTTCGCATCCCAAATCAGTGCGAATAAATCGCCGCCGGGACTGACCATCATTGGCTCGACGACGCAGAGCACCGCCGCCGCTGCAATCGCAGCATCAATCGCATTGCCGCCTTGTTGCAGGATGCGAAGCCCGGCAGCAGAGGCGAGCGGCTGACTCGTGGCGACCATCCCGTTCATCGCGCGCACGACTGAGCGCCCGCCGCCTTTGCGCAGATTGATGCGGTCGCCGAGCGCGTTTTGTGATGCGGTCGAGAGAGGCAGCGAGGTGAGTGTAAGAGCCATAATCAATAAAAACGATAGTTGAAAGCGGAACATTTCGGGTCTCCTCTGAAAATCAGTGCGAGTTCGTTCTTTCTTACAGTGGATGTGTTTGCTGTGAGAAATCATACCGGGTGTGGGGTGGTGCGTCCAGATCAACGGCAAAGCATATCAAGGGCAAATGATTCAAAGGATGCCCATGAAGTGTATTTACTGTGAAGAGAATGAAACCAAAGGCGTTCTACTCTGTTATGGCTGCCAGGTAGATCTGTTCCCTCTTGTTTCCGCCTGGGCTTATTGCGGGGTGTGCGGGAACGATTTGTCCGCCAATACGGCAATCTGTCCACACTGCGCGCAAACAGCGAATTTCCCTACGCCTGTGACTGCGCCTTCCAATTCGCAGGCAGTTCTTGTCAATCCTCCTGCTTCGCCGCAGGTGGTATCGTCTGCCCAAAAAAAATCCTTGGATTCTTCCTCGGCACCTCCCCCGAAAAAAACGCCCGTCAGCCCCGAAGAGTTGAGGCGTGCTCGCCGCTTTCAATGGATCATCAAATCCAGTTTCGCCATTTTCTGGTTGACTCTCCTGCTTCTGGTTTTGTTGTGGGCCAGAGATTATGTCAATCAACCGATAGAACCTTTTGTACGATAGCGCATCGCCCATTTTTTACAGAAATGGCGCGCCTGCTTGCTCGCTTTTGGGACGCACAGATTCCGAAAGCGAACACTGCTTGTAGCCCCCCGCCGCCGCTTGCCATAGTGTTTGCACGACTTACTCCTGGCACAGTATTTGGTAGAGAGAATCCAGTAGGCGGTCGCCCCTCGGCATGGTGCCGACCCTCGGCCACCGACTACTGTTTCGGGAGAACACTATGCAAACCTTGTGGCAAGACATTCGCTATGCGTTCCGATTGATGCGGCAAAATTGGGGCTTTACGCTTATCGCTGTGCTGTCGCTTGCGCTTGGCATTGGCGCGAACACGGCGCTCTTCAGCGTTGTCAACGCGGTGTTGCTGCGTCCGTTGCCGTTCCCCGATTCGGAGCGGTTGGCAATGATTTGGGAAGACGCGACGTTCATCGGCTTTCCAAAAGACACGCCCGCGCCGGGCAACTACGCCGATTGGAAAGCGCAAGCGCAGACGTTTGCAGACATGGCCGCCATCAGCAGCACCAGTTTCAATCTGACGGGCGATGGCGAGCCGGAAAAGCTTCAAGCCTTTGAAACCACCGCGAACCTGTTCCCGCTGCTTGGCGTGAAGCCAGTGCTGGGGCGCAACTTCACTGCCGCCGAAGATCAGCCAGGCGCGAATAAAGTCGTCGTCATTAGCCACAGTCTATGGCAAACGCGCTATGCGGGTGATCCGAGCATCGTCAATCGCAACATTGTGCTCAACGACGAACCCTATATGGTCATTGGCGTGATGCCGGAGGGGTTTCAATTTGGACCGAGTTACATTCGGTTGTGGACGCCGATTGCGTTTACCCCCAAACAGCTTACCGATCACAAAAATCATTACCTGACCGTGGTTGGACGTTTGAAACCCGGCGTGACGCTTGCACAAGCGAATGCTGATATGCAGGCGATTATGAAACGCATCCGAGAACAGCATCCCGACGATGCGGCTCAGTTGGGAGTGACCGTCGTTTCACTGCACGAAGAGTTCGCGGGCGAGATGCGGCAATCCTTGTGGTTGTTGTTGGGCGCGGTCGGATTCGTGTTGTTGATTGCGTGTGCCAACATCGCCGGGTTATTGCTGTCACGGGCGGCAATGCGGCAACGCGAAATCGCTGTGCGGTCGGCGTTGGGCGCAGGACGCGGGCGCATCGTGCGGCAATTGCTGACCGAAAGCCTTGTGTTGGCGGGCGTCGGCGGCGTGATGGGACTGTTGTTGGCGAGTTGGAGTTTCGCTGCACTTAAACGACTCGTGCCGGCAGAAATGGCAGGTTTTGCGCTGCTGGAATTGGATGGACGCGTATTGGGATTTGCGTTGCTGGTGTCGGTGCTCGCGGGCATCGTGTTCGGTTTGGCTCCGGCGTTGCAATCCTCTAAAACGGATTTGACCCTTGCGCTGAAACAGGGAAGCGGTCGTAGCGGTTTTGGTTCCGGGCAAAGACGGCTGCGGAATGCCTTTGTCATTGGCGAGATTGCCTTGGCGATGGTGTTGCTCATTGGCGCAGGATTGTTGATTCAAACGCTCTCGAAATTACACGGGCAATACGCTGATTTGCGGGCGGAGAATTTATTGACGGTTCGCACGTCGCTGCCGGAAAACAAATACAGTGAACACCCGAAGCGCGTCGCGTTCTACGATCAGGTGTTGGCGCGCGTGCAGGCGTTGCCGGGTGTTGCGGCGGCGGGCTATTCAACGAGCGTGCCGCTGGAATGGGCGGGCGGCGCAAACGGCATTACGATTGAAGGTCGTCAGGCCGCACCCAACAACAATTGGAACGCGAATCATCGCCAGGTTAGCGCGGCGTATCTGCAAACGATGGGCATCGCCTTGCGCAGTGGGCGTTATTTCACCGAACAGGATCAGACCCAAACGCAACCCGTCGCCATCATCAACGAAACGATGGCGCGGCAATATTGGCCGAACGAAAACGCGGTTGGACGGCAATTCAAAAACGGATCGGCAGATTCGCCTCATCCGTGGTTGACTATCGTCGGCGTGGTGGCTGATGTACGCCAAATGGGCGTGGACAAACCGACGAAAGCCGAAATGTATTTCCCTTATTCCCAGATCAAATCGCACCCGTTTTTTGCCCCGCGCGATTTGGTGATTCGCGCGACCGTTGAACCCGATAGCCTGGTTGCCGCCGTCCGCAGTGCGATTCACGCAGTTGATCCGAACCAGCCGCTGTCCAGCATCCGCACGATGGAGGCAGTGTTTGGCGAGCATACGAAAGTGCGAAGGATGGGAATGTTTTTACTGACGACGTTTGCGGCGTTGGCCTTGTTGTTGGCGATGCTCGGCATTTACGGCGTGCTGTCTTACTTCGTCACGCAGCACACGCAGGAAATCGGAGTGCGGCTGGCCCTGGGCGCAGATAGCAAAAGCATCTTTGCGCTGGTGCTGAAACGCGGCTTAATGCTGACTGGCATTGGCGTGGCGATTGGTTTGGGCGCTTCGTTCGCGTTGTCGCGGCTCCTGCGCAGTTTGCTGTTTGAGGTGAGTGCGGCTGACCCGCTGACGTATGTTGGTGTTGCGCTCTTGTTGCTAACGATTGCGGTGTTGGCGTGTGTTGTCCCGGCGCGCCGCGCCGCGAAGGTAGACCCGATGATTGCGCTTCGTTGCGAGTAAGTGGCGTCGCAAGAGCGCCGCCATCTTTACAAACCCTTAACAATTTCCCCGCTCAGCCAAACACTTGCTTTACGCAAGGCCGCTATCCTGCCTCTGGCCTCACAAGCGACAAGGATGAGCAATGCGCGCCTTGCGCCTCCGTGTCCTTGCCTTGTGTCAGCCGATTAGAACTTCCAGGAGATACCATTATGCGTGCGCTCAAATTATCGCTGTTGACACTGTGTTTGCTGCTTTCACTCATTGGCGCTCTTCAGTTTCTGCCCGCCTTTCAGGTGAGCGGACAGCCGCCGCGATTGAATCCACCGCCAGTTCCTCCGGGTAACCCGATCACCACGGCCAAAACCAATTTAGGCAAGGTGCTGTTTTGGGATGAACAGCTTTCCTCAACGAATACGGTGGCGTGCGGTACGTGTCACATTGCCACGAACGGCGGCTCTGATCCGCGTTCAGTGAGCCAGGCTTCACGCTCAGTCAACGCCGGATTGGATGGTGTCTTGGGAACTGCCGATGACGTCATCGGTTCGATGGGCGTGCCGTTGAATTTGGCGGATGGCACCTATCAATGGTCGGGCAGTTTTGGCTTCAAGGAACAAGTAACCGGGCGTCGTTCAATGTCCGTCATTAACGCCGCCTACGCGCCTTCGTTGTTTTGGGACGGGCGCGCGACAGAGGTGTTCCGCGATCCGCTGACGAATGAAGTGATTCTCAATGGCGGCGCGGCACTCGAAAGCCAGATTTTAGGACCACCCGTGAACTCGACAGAAATGGGACACACCGGGCGCGATTGGAACGATGTCGCCCGGCGGGTGAGTGCGGCGAAGCCCTTGATGCTCGCCCCGTTTGTGCCGACCGCACTGACGAATTGGATTGCCGGGCGCAATTATCCAAGCCTCTTTGCCGAAGCGTTTGGCAACGCCGACGTGACCCCGGCGCGCATTGCGATGGCGATTGCGACCTATGAGCGCACGTTGTATTCCGATCAAGCGCCGATTGACGCTGGCCCCGGCGGGCTCACTGCCGCCGAAGCGCGGGGGCAGCAATTGTTCGGTCAAAATGGTTGTGCTGCCTGTCACGGCGGGCCGCAATTCACCGACAATCAATTTCACAACACCGGAATTCGTCCGGCGGCAGAAGATCAAGGTTTATTTGTCGTGACTAGCAATCAAAATGATCTCGCCAAATTTCGCACGCCGAGTTTGCGCAATGTGGAGCTGCGTGCGCCGTACATGCACAATGGACGCTTCGCCACGCTCGAAGCCGTCATTGAGTTTTATAATCGTGGCGGTGATTTTCCTGCGGCCAATCTCGAACGTAATCTGATTCGCCCGCGCAACCTGACCGCACAACAAAAGGCCGATCTGCTCGCCTTCCTGAAACGCCCGCTGACCGACCCGCGCGTCGCGGCTGCCACCGCGCCGTTTGATCGCCCCATGCTGTATGCCGAATCCGCCCGCGTCCCGCGAATCACGGGAGTTGGCACGACTGGCACTGGTGGTTTTGTTCCGCAAGTCACCGCGCTCGCGCCGCCGTTTGTGGGCAACACCGGTTTCACCGTTGGCGTCTCGAACGCGCTCGGCGGCACGCAAGCTGTCCTCGTGATTGACCAGCGCGATCCCGGAGCCAGTTCCGTTATTCCCCTTACTGCGTCATTGGCGCGAGTGCCGGTGATTTTATCGGGGACAGGAGCCGGGCAAGGGCATGGTTCTGTGAGCCTGACGCTGCCGAATAATGCGGAGTTGGTTGGAGACACGTTGTATGGTCGCTGGTTCGTCAGTGATGCCAATGCCGCCAATGGTATTGCTGTTTCACCAGCCTTTCAGATGACGATCTTTGGCGCGGCAGCCAGCACCTCGCCCCCCGTCGCCAGCGTTTCCGCCGCCAGCTACGCGCTCGGAGCCGTTGCGCCGGAATCCATTGTTTCCGGGTTTGGGGCGAATCTTTCGGCGGAGACGATAGCGGCGTCGGTGACGCCTTTGCCGCAGACGTTGGGCGGCGTGACTGTCACCGTCAAGGATGTGTTGGGCCAGGAACGACTCGCTCCGCTGTTTTACGTCTCGCCCACGCAAATCAATTATCAAGTTCCCCTCGGCACGGCAGTCGGCGAAGGTGCGGTCACGATTCGACAAAACGGGACTCTTGTCGCCAGCGGCCTATTGCAAATCGGTCCGGTTTCGCCCAGCCTGTTTTCCTCTGACGCTACCGGGCGCGGTGCGGCTGCCGCCCAGTTTGTGCGAGTGAAAGCCGATCAATCGCAAACCACAGAATCCATCACAGTCTATGACGCCGCCCTGAGCCGTTTGGTCGCCAGGCCCATTGACCTCGGCCCCGACACCGAGCAAGTGTTTCTTGTGCTGTTTGGCAGTGGTATTCGCTGGCGCAGCGGATTGGCGGCGGTGACAGCGACGATTGGCGGGATCGCTGTGTCGGTTGATTATGCCGGAGCGCAAGGTCAATTCATCGGTTTGGATCAAGTGAACCTCAAATTGCCAAGAACTTTGATCGGGCGTGGGGAAGTAGATGTGACGTTGACGGTAGACGACCGGCCCAGCAATACGGTCAGAATCAACATCAAGTAAGAACCAATCAGCCAGAGCAGCCAGGAGGAGTGTCAGCGATTAGGCGGACACTCCTCCTGGCTTTTTATCCAAAAATTAATTCTCCGTCGCACCTCGCTTGACGCCGTGTATCTATCTAAATAATATATCGCTATGTCACATATAACATCATCAATGCTAGACCGCGAGTTGAAGAAGGGGAGCGCCGAATTGCTGATCCTTTCGCTCGTCGAAACCCGCGCCCGGCACGGCTACGAAATCAGCAAAATGATCGAAGCGCGTTCGGGCGGCACCTTGAAGTTCAATGTCGCGTCGTTGTACCCGCTGCTCTATCGCCTGGAAAAACGCGGCTGGATTGAAGGCCACTGGCTGGAGAAGGCCGGGCAGAAGCGGCGACGTTGCTACAAGCTGACGAAGGAAGGCCGGAAAATTCTGAAAGCGCAACGCACGACGTGGCAGTCCTTCGTTGCGGCCATCAATCAAATCGCGGGTTTGGATAATGCCTGATTGGAAAACTGAAATCCGCGCGCGCCTTGCTGGATTGTCGCTGGCCCCGACGCGCGAGAACGCGATTGTCGAGGAGTTAGCGGAGCATCTCGACGATTTGTATGAAGCATTGTTGGCAAGCGGCGCGCCAGCCGCAGAAGCCCATCAACAAACGCTGGTCGAATTGCGGGGCAGTGCATTGCTGCGACAGGAATTGCGCCGTACCGAACGACCAACCAATCCCGAACCGATCATTTTGGGAACCAACAGAAGGAGCAATTTGATGAGAGATTTGATGCAGGACTTACGCTTTGGCATGCGGATGTTACTGAAGAACCCCGGCTTCACGTTGATTGCCGTTCTTACGCTGGCGCTGGGCATCGGCGCAAACACGACGATTTTCAGTGTCGTCAATACGCTGGTGTTTCGCTCACTACCGTTTCAGGACGCGGAGCGACTGGTTTGGATTGCCAACACTGGCGAAGACGGATTGTCGGGGCAAACGTCGCGGATGAACAACTTCATAGACTGGCGCACCAGCAATCAATCGTTTGTTGATCTGGCGGGCTACTACGCGTTCTCCGATTACGAAAGCTTCACGCTAACGGGCAGCGGCGAGCCGGAACGTTTGTCCGGGTATTTCATCACGCAAAATCTGTTGCCGTTGCTCGGTGTGCAACCGCTGATCGGGCGCGGTTTCAATGACCAGGAAAGCCGATTGAATGGGCCGAAAGCGGTGTTGCTGAGCTATGGATTCTGGCAGCGGCGGTTTGGTGGTGATCCGAAGATTGTCGGGCAAACGATCACGCTCAAAGATCAAGCCAATCTCGTGATCGGCGTGCTGCCGCGTTCCTTCGATTTTGCTTCGATCTTCACGCCAGGGGCGCGCGTGGACTTGATTGCGGCATTTCCCATCGCGCCGGAATTGGATCGCATGAACAACACGCTGGCAATCATCGGCAGGCTGAAGCCGGGCGTCAGCATTCCGCAAGCGCAAGCTGAATTTGACGCGTTGAATCAGCAAATTAAAAAGGCGCACCCGGAACGTGGTGATTGGTTTGGTACGCGCATGACGGCGTTGCAACAACATGTCAGCGGCGGCGTGCGACGAGGGTTGTTCCTGCTGCTGGGCGCGGTCGGATGCGTGTTGCTGATCGTTTGCGCGAACCTGTCGAACCTGATGCTGGTGCGAACCTCGGCGCGCCGCAAGGAAATTGCCGTGCGGCTGGCGTTAGGTGCGACGCGCGGACGCTTGCTGCGGCAATTGCTGACCGAAAGTTTATTGCTGGCGCTCGGTGGCGCAGTTTTTGGATTGGCGCTGGCGCTGTTGGCGACCAAAGTCATCGCTTCCTCCAACGCTTTCAACCTGCCGTTGTTGCAGGCCGTTCGGGTAGATGGCGCAGCCTTGTGGTTTACGTTAGCGGTTGCAGTCGGCACGGGCTTGTTGTTCGGCGTGTTGCCCGCATTGCAATCTATCGGAACCAATTTGCAGGCCGATTTGCAGGATGCCGCGCGTGGATCAAGTGCGGGTCAGGCGCGCGCGCGTTTGCGTGATGCCTTGGTCGTAGCCGAAATGGCATTGGCCTGCGTGCTGTTGATTGGTGCAGGGTTGCTGCTGCGCAGCTTCTGGTTGCTGCTGCAAACTGATCCGGGTTTTCGAGCCGAACATGCAGCAGTCTGGCGCATTGATCTGGGGCAAAAATATCCAACTCCTGCGCAAGGCTTCGCGCTCTACAACGCCGTGACGGAGCGCGTGGCCGCCGTGCCTGGCGTCGTGTCTGTCGGCCTGACCGATACGCTGCCGCTCGGACGCAATCGCAGTTGGGATGTGCGCGTCAAAGGCCAGCAGGGGCGCGAAGGCGTGGGCGTGTTTCCGCGCATGATTGATACGGGGTATTTCAAGGCGATGGGCATTGCGCTGCGTACAGGCCGCGATTTCAGCAAATTCGATACTGACAAAACGGAACAAGTCACGATCATCAGCGACGCGCTCGCGCAACGACTATCTCCCGGACAAGATCTGATTGGTCGTGTTGTGGTGACTGGCGGGCGCGATTTCCGCGTGCTCGGCGTTGTCAACAGCGTGCGGCACAGTTCGCTGGAACGCGCCGCCGAACCGGAGATGTATTTCCCGCTGGCGCAAGCCATGCGTTCTTCGGTCGAAATGGTCGTGCGGACAACGCAACCGCCGGAGGCTGTGGCGGGTGCAATTCAACACGCGATACAAGCGGTGGACGCGAATCTGCCCGGGCGCGATTTTCGCACGCTGGAAGACATTGTCGCGCAATCGGTGTCGGCGCGTCGTTTTGTGATGCTGTTGTTGGGCGGCTTTGCGGGGTTGGCAATGCTGTTGGCCGCGTTGGGGATTTACGGCGTGATTGCGTATTCGGTGGCGCAGCGCACCTCTGAATTCGGCATTCGCCTCGCCCTCGGCGCACAAAACGCTGATGTCCTGAAACTGGTTTTGGGTCAGGGGATGCGGCTGATCCTGAGCGGCATTGTCATCGGCGTGCTGGCCGCTTTTATGCTGACTCGAACGATGCAAAGCCTGTTGTATGGCGTACAAGCGGCTGATGCGCTGACCTTCACCCTGATCCCTTTGGGGTTGGCGTTGATTGGCTTGCTGGCTTGTTGGATTCCGGCACGCCGCGCGACGAAAGTTGACCCGATGTTTGCGCTGCGTTGTGATTAGGCGGCAAAAAAACTATGCCGAATTGGAAAGCAGAAATCAGAAGCAGATTGGCGGGATTGCGCCTGTCGCCAACACGCGAGAACGCGATTGTCGAGGAACTGTCGCAGCATCTTGATGAAATCTACGAAGCGTTGCTGACGAGTGGCGCGACCGCCGCAGAGGCCCGTCAACAAACGCTGGCCGAGTTGAGCAGCAACGAACGGCTGGCGGTCGAATTACGCCGTATCGAACGGCAAAGCCAACCAGAACCTCTGGTCCTCGGAACAAACAGAAGGAGCACTATGATCGCAGATGTATGGCAGGACTTGCGCTACGGTGCGCGAATGTTACTGAAGCAAAAAGGCATCACAGCAATTGCCGTGCTTTCGCTGGCGCTGGGCATCGGCGCGAATACGGCGCTGTTCAGCATTGTGGATGCGATGTTGCTGAAGCTGCTGCCGGTCAAGGAACCGCAGCGGCTCGTGCTGTTCCAATCGCTAGTGGCGAAGAACTTCAACTATGGCGGCTACAGTGGCGACCATCAGATTGATCCGGTGACGGGTTTGCAGTTTGGGACTTCGTTTCCGTATCAGAGTTATCAGCGCATGCGCGAACGGCAAAATGAACAAAGCGCACTCTCCGACCTTTTCGCGTTTGGCTATGTATCGCTGAATGTGCTCGCCGATGGACAGGCGGAAGCCGCCAGCGGGCAGGTCGTCACGGGTAATTATCACGTGGGCCTGGGCGTGCAACCAGTGCTCGGACGCCTGCTGATGGATGAAGACGACAAGCCTTCCGCCCCTCCTGTGGCGGTCTTGAGTTATCGGTACTGGCAAAAGCGTTTTGGCGGCGACACGACGGTCGTAGGCAAACAAATCAATCTCAATAACCGCGCGTTTACGGTTATTGGCGTAACACCGTCTGGCTTTGATGGCGCAGGGCAAGTCGGCTCGACGCAGGACGTGACGATTCCGCTGACGATGGAGCCGCAACTCAATGATGACCCGCAACGCTCGTCAATGTACGGGGCAGGGCGCTGGTGGTTGCGGGTGATGGGGCGATTGCAACCGGGCGCGACACCGGAACAAGCACAGGCGCAGTTGGAAGCCGCGTTTCAGCAATCGGTGATCGAACATCGCACCGCACGCAATACCTACGCGCTTGCCGCTGGCCGCAATGCCATCAGCCCGTTAGAAGCGAAAGATTATCCCCGTCTGGCGCTCGCTTCCGGCAGTCAGGGCGAGATGAATTCGCGCAATGATTACGCGCCGTCGCTCTATTTGCTGCTTGGTGTGGTTGGGCTGGTCTTATTGATTGCCTGCGCCAACGTGGCGAATTTGCTGTTGGCGCGCGCGACTGGGCGGCAAAAAGAAATCGGCGTGCGGTTGGCCCTGGGCGCAAGCCGTGGACGACTGATGCGGCAATTGTTGACCGAAAGCGTATTGCTCGCAGCCGCCGGCGGCGTGTTGGGATTGGCGTTTGCCCTGTGGATCAAGGACGGCTTGCTGGCAGTGAGCGATTGGGGGCCGCGCACGTTGGAGCCAAAGCTGGATTGGCGCGTGCTCGCGTTCACGCTTGGCTTGTCATTATTGACCGGCATCGTGTTTGGCCTGGCTCCGGCGTGGCGCGCAACAAGAGTGGATTTGACACCAGCTTTGAAAGACAGCGGACGCAGTTCAAGCGTCGCGTCGCGTTCGTGGCTCAGTTGCGGGTTGGTCGTCGCGCAAGTCGCGCTGTCGTTGTTGTTGCTGATTGGAGCGGGCTTGTTTGTGCGCACGCTCGTGAATTTGCAGCGGGTTGACCTGGGCTTCAATACGAAAAACCTGCTGGTATTCAACGTGTCGCCGAACTTGCTCGGCTACAAAGACGAGCGGCTGATGCAGCTTTATGATCGCCTGACCGAGCGGCTGGAAGCCGTACCCGGCGCAACCAAAGTCACGTTTTCCGGCACGATGCTGCTGTCGCAAAACACCACTTCAAGCAATGTCTATTTGCGCAACGCGCTCGCCGCCCTGCCCGATGCAAATGGTCGCATCAAGGAAACTGGCTATAGCAATGTTATGCCCGGGCGCGAAAACTTTTTGGAGACGATGGAGATACCGCTCTTAGCGGGACGCACGTTCACCCGACAAGATGATGCGCGTGCGCCCAGAGTGGTCGTAGTCAATCAAACCTTCGCCAATAAGTTTTTCCCCAACGAAAACCCGGTCGGCAAACGCTTCACCTTCGATGCGAAAAAACCGGATGAACTCGAAATCGTCGGCCTGGTCAAAGACGCCAAATATGCCAGCCAACGTGAAGAAAATCCGTCCACGTGCTACTTGCCGTGGCGTCAACTCGTCAACTCCGTCTCGTTCGGGAGTTTTCAGATTCGCTTCAGCGGCGATCCGACTGCCGCCATCGCTGCCGTGCGCCAAGCGGTGCGTGACGTAGACGCGAACCTGCCGCTCACCAATGTCAAAACGCAAGTCGAGCAAGCCGATGAATCACTGCGGATGGAACGGTTGTTTGCCAAGCTCGTCACCCTGTTTGGCCTGCTCGCGCAACTGCTCGCCGCCATTGGGTTGTTTGGCGTGCTGGCCTACGCCGTCGCACAACGCACGCAGGAAATCGGCATTCGCATGGCGCTCGGCGCTTCGCAATCGGATGTATTGAAAATGATCGTCAAACAAGGAATGACGTTGTCGTTTGCGGGTATCGCGCTCGGTTTGGCGGGCGCGTATGTGTTGACGAAGTATCTGGAAAGCTGGATGCAACTCTCAAAGATGCTCTATGGCATCAAGCCGAATGATCCGCTGACCTACGGCGTAATGGCGGGGCTGCTGACCGTGGTGGCGCTGATTGCCTGCTACCTGCCGGCACGGCGCGCGACGAAGGTTGATCCGATGATTGCGTTACGAACGGAGTAGACGGTAGACGGTAGACGGTAGTCAGTAGCTGGCGGTTTTCTACCGTCTAGTGACTACCGTCTACCGCCTACTCTCAAAGAATTATGCCTGATTGGAAAACAGAAATTCGCTCACGACTCGCAGCATTGCAACTTGCTCCCACGCGCGAGAACGTGATTGTCGAAGAACTCGCGCAGCACCTGGAGGAAGTGTACGAAGTATTGTTAGCGGCGCGTTGACGCGGAGCAATTCAGCACCAATCGGAGATCAAAGATGATGACGGGGCTTGGAAAAGACATTCGTTTCAGTGTGCGTTTATTAGCGCGGCAACCGGGCTTAGTGCTGATTGCGATGGGAACGCTGGCGCTGGGCATTGGCGCGATCACCGCGATTTACAGTGTGATGATGACGGTGCTGGTGCAACCGCTGCCGTACAAAGAGGCGGATCGCTTGGTGTGGTTGGCGAACGTCAATCCCTCGCTCGGTGTCAGCCCGACCTTTCTGAACCCGGAAGACATTCTCGACTATCAGGAACAAGCGCAGAGCTTCGAGCAAATCGCCTCGTGGATGACGAACCCGGAGAATTTGTCAGGCGGCAGCAAGCCGGAGCGCGTCGAGATTCTGTACATCACAACGAATTTCTTTCAGACGTTGGGCCTCGCGCCGTTGCTGGGGCGCGACTTTGGCCTACAAGACAGCGATGAGACAGGCGATGTAATCATCAGCTACGGTTTGTGGCAGCGGCAATTCGGCGGTGATCCGGCGGTAATTGGACGCAAGATCGTACTGGGCGGGCGTAGCGAAGGGGCGGTGACAATTGTGGGGGTGATGCCGCCTGAATTGAACTTTCCGTTGCGCGCGGATTTGTTTGGCTCGAATCGTCTCGCACGCGGTTTTGGACGCGGCGGCTCGCACAATGACCGCACGATTGCGCGGCTGAAACCCGGCGTCACCCTTGCGCAGGCACAGGCCGAAATCAGCGCGATTGCCGCGCGACAGGCGGTGCAATTTCCTGAAACGAACAAAGGCTGGGACGTGCAGGTTGTGCCGTTCCGCGAGCATTTGTTCGGCAGCGCGAATACGGCGATCCCGTTGTTGTTCGGCGCGGCGTTGTTTGTGTTGCTGATCGCGTGGACGAACGTCGCCAATCTGCAATTGGTGCGGGCAGCGGCCCGGCAAAAAGAAATCGCGGTGCGCTTGGCATTAGGCGCAAACCGCTGGCACATCGTGCGGCAATTGCTGACCGAATCGTTGTTGCTCGCGGGCGGCGGCGCAATGCTTGGACTCCTGCTGGCACTCGTCGGCATCAAAGCCGTGCGCGTGTTGGGGCCGGATTCATTGGTGCGGTTGCAGGAAGTCACGCTGGATGTTCGCGCGCTCGTCTTCACGCTGGTTATTACAATGCTCACCGGCATCGCGTTCGGCCTCGTTCCCGCTTGGCAAGTGTCCAGGCCGGATTTGAATGTGACGTTGAAAGAAGGTGGCAGCGATGCAAGCGTGCAGCAGCGCCGCTTTCACACTGCCTTTGTCGTCGCGCAGTTTGCGTTGGCGCTGGTGTTGCTGACGGGCGCGGGCTTGTTGCTGCGCAGCTTTTGGAAGTTGCAGCAAACCAGTCCTGGCTTTCAATCCGAACAGATTCTGGCCGCAGGCGCATCGCTGAATAAACAGGATTATCCCCCGCCGCGCATGATTCAGTTTTATGCGCAGGAACTGGAACGCCTGCGCCATTTGCCCGGCGTCGAATCCGTCGCTGCGATTTCGCATCTGCCGTTTGGTGGGCGCACGATGCAGTTGAATTTCAAGTTCGAAGGACAACCCGCGACCTCAGGCAAAAATCTTCCGCTGGCAGACTATCGCGTCATCTCGCCGTCGCTATTGGAGACGTTGCGCATCCCGCTCCAACAAGGACGCGCGTTGACCGAACAGGACACGACCGAAACGCCCGTGGTGTATCTGGTCAACGAAGCCTTCGCGCGCACCTATTCGCCGGGTCGTTCCATCGTCGGACAACGCTTGCTGATCGGTTACGAAGGCGAATGGCCGGGCGAAATTGTCGGTGTCATCGGCGACATCAAACATCGCAGCGCCGAAGCCGAAGCGTTCCCGACGATGTACATTTCCTATCGGCAATGCAACACGCAGCCACGCTTTCCGATTATGCATTTTCTTACGCGCACACGCCTCAATCCCGAAGCGTTGGCCGCCAGCGTGCGCAACGAATTGTCGGCGAGCGACCCGAACCAAGTTATCTTTTATGTGCGCCCGCTGGATGGATTCGTCACAGATGCGCGCGCGCAACGCAGGTTCAGCATGTCGTTGCTGGCGTTATTCGCAATGCTCGCGTTGTTGCTGGCGGCGCTGGGGATTTACGGCGTGATGAGTTACGCCGTCACGCGCCGCACGCGCGAACTCGGTGTGCGCATTGCATTGGGTGCGCAAGCGCGCGATGTGTTGCGCTTGATCGTCGGCGAAGGTTTGCGCATGACGCTGCTCGGCATTGTGTTCGGGCTGGCAGGCTCGTTCGCCCTCGCGCGCGCGTTGGCGGGCT
>JAEUQN010000440.1 GCA_016789725.1 Blastocatellia bacterium
GAAAAGATCGTGCGATACGCGTTCGAATACGCGGTAAACAACAACCGTAAAAAGATCACAGCGTTTGTAAAAGATAACATCATGAAGCAGACCGACGGCCTGTTTCACCGTGTATTCGACGAGATCGCGGCCGAATATCCGTCGATCGAGGCTGATCACTGGATCGTGGATATTGGTGCCGCCAAGATGGCTGACACGCCCGAGAATTTCGACGTGATCGTGATGCCAAATCTCTACGGCGATATCCTGTCGGACGTTGCCGCTCAGATCGCAGGTTCGGTCGGATTGGCCGGCTCGGCAAACATCGGCGAGAACATTTCGATGTTCGAGGCCATTCACGGTTCGGCTCCGCGTCGTGCAGGCCAGAACCTTGCGAATCCTTCGGGCTTGTTCCTTGGCTCCATAATGATGATGGTCCATATCGGCCAGCCTGACGTTGCTGAGCTTGCACACAATGCGTGGCTGCGTGCTGTCGAAGACGGCATCCACACCTACGACATCTTCAAAGAAGGCGTCTCAAAAGAGAAGGTCGGCACCAAGGAATTTGCTCAAGCTGTCGTCGATCGCCTCGGTCAAAAACCGGAAACGCTCAAGGCTGTCGAGTATAAGAAACCTGAAGTTGTCGCTGTCGAAGATCGCAAGCCGATCTATTCGATCCGCGAACCGCAGCAGAAAGACCTCGTCGGCGTCGACGTTTTCATCGGTTGGTGGAATGGTGAGTTTTACGGCTCGGGAAATACCATAGGCCCGATCGTTGAGGCATTAAA
>JAEUQN010000441.1 GCA_016789725.1 Blastocatellia bacterium
GGATGTTGAAACTGCCCAAAGCGGCGGTGCTGTCGTCGCCGTCGAAAAAGTTCACTGTGACCTTGCCCGAAACGCTGGCTGCCGGAGAAGCCTTTGTTCCGCCCGGTCGCGCCGTGGCGATGTTCCGTGATGCCGAAGGCGTTCACGCTGTTTCCACCATTTGCACGCATTTGGGCTGCGTGGTGAAACCGACGACCGAAGGCTTTGAATGCCCCTGCCACGGTTCGCGCTTCGCGGTGGACGGCGAAGTCACGCGCGGCCCCGCGCCCAAAGCGCTGGCCTGGTTGAAAGTCAGCAACAAGGGCGGCGCGTGGGTAGTGGACGAAGAAACCAAAGTTCCGGCGGGAACGAATGAGAAAGCTTAACCAATGTCAGTAGCCCGACCGTGAGGAAGGGCTTGGACTCGTGTGACAGGCCCTTGCTTACGCGCGGGCTACTGACACGAGTGTGAGGAGAAAGCATGAGCACTCCAATCATTCACGAACGTTCGGCGTTGCAGGTGTTCCGCGACAATTTGCTGGCTGCGCCGCGCCGTTTGCTCGACGCGATGTTTCGCAGCGGCAAACCGACGACGGATCGCACGCGCTCGACCTTTGTGTTCGGCAACGTCTTTTTGCACCTGCATTCGGTCAGGACGCACCGCTGGAATTTGCGTTGGACGACGACGATGGGATTGGGCATCGCCACGACGGCAGCATTTTTGATTACGCTGGTGACGGGCGTGCTGCTGATGTTTTATTACAAACCCTATCCCGACGCCGCGTA
>JAEUQN010000442.1:0-447 GCA_016789725.1 Blastocatellia bacterium
GTCGCGTAACCCGGTTTGTCTTTGGCTTTCCAAAACCCATGTTTGGTCAGGCCGGGATGGACGCTGCGCTCGATGCGCGCGGGGTCTACGCCATAAACGCCTGCGACGTAATCCAGCACGGCCTGGCGCACGGCTGCTTTGTCATTACCGGATGGCGTCGCCGCGAACGCCAGTGCGAACAACGAAAGCAAGGGGAGCGCGAGTAAAGTCAGTTTCATGTTTTCCTCCCAATCGGTTGTTAAGCAGTGGCTGCTCGCCGCCAGTGTTGTCCAAAAGAATTCCTGCGCGTTCACTCCGCCCGCAACGCAATCATCGGATCAACCTTCGTCGCTCGTCGCGCCTGAAGCCGGCAAGACTACGAATAGATGACTCACTTTGATTTCGCCCAACGAACTGTCTCGCCCTCATTTCGTATTAAGACGTGCGTCACCTTGCCCATCTCATCTT
>JAEUQN010000442.1:457-764 GCA_016789725.1 Blastocatellia bacterium
CAGACTCCGGGACAATTTCAAAGACGCTCTGACCGGGAGGGATTTGCATCATCAGGCGTTCGCCTTCGCGCACAAGCGCAAAGGTTTCACTGCCTTGATATTTACCCACGTAACCATCGTAAATCGCCGGTTCCAGCTTTATCTCTTTATGCTTGCGAGGAAGTTCATAACCGCCACCGAAAGCCATCGCCGATAATTCATTCGCAATGGCACGAACCTGAGAACGATCAGCCGATCTCATCACGTTGCTCAGATAAACGATGATCAGTTGTTCTTATTTGTATCGCGTTATTTGGGATACATTTCT
>JAEUQN010000443.1 GCA_016789725.1 Blastocatellia bacterium
GAATGAGGTAAGAGACATGAACATTTCAAGACGGTCTTTCCTGGGCGCATCGGCGGCAGTCGCGGCAGTCGCGACGGGCGCCGCGACGCGTGGCGCGGCACTTGGGGCAAACGAGAAAGTTGGTGTTTGCTGCATCGGCGTGAACGGGCAGGGCCGCAACCATATCGCGGAGTTTACGAAGTACCAAGCTTCAGAGGTTGTGGCGTTGTGCGACGTAGACAGGAATGTTCTGGAACAGCGGGGCGCACAGCTTGCCGAAAAGACCGGCAAGAAACCGAAATTGTACGTCGATATGCGCGAGGCCTTTGAGGACAACTCGATCGACGCGGTAAGCATCGCGACTCCCAATCACTGGCATGCACTGGCCGCTGTGTGGGCCTGTCAGGCGGGGAAAGACGTCTACGTTGAAAAGCCGTTGGCCCACAGTTTCTGGGAGGGCCAGCAACTGGTAAAGGCGGCGGAGAAGTACCAGCGGATCGTCCAGCATGGCACGCAGCAGCGCTCGGATCCCACGTGTCGGCGCGACATGAAGCTCCTTCACGAAGGAACGCTGATCGGGCCCGTGGTTCATGCGCGCGGATATGTGTACAAGAATGGGAATCGCATGGACATTGGCCGGGGCAAGGCGGGGACACCGCCGGAGCACCTGGACTACACGATGTGGCTCGGACCTGCCGGAGAGCGCCCCTGGATGGATCGGGTGGGCGGCGACCCGAACTTAAAAGAAGGCGGCGGGCTGTTCGTGCCCTACAACTGGCACTG
>JAEUQN010000444.1:0-523 GCA_016789725.1 Blastocatellia bacterium
TCCTGGTAGTTCTTCAGTTCCTTCTTCTCCTCGCTGAACGAGTACTCGAAGGTCGAGGCGTTGCCGACATCGCGGAAGTTGCGCGCGCCGAACGTCGCGCCGGAAGCATAGGGGGCAATCTTGATCTTGCCGCTGCCGATGAAAGACATGGAAGGTCTCCTGTGAGGGGCCTGGTGGATGACCCGCCAAGTCTTTCATGCGCGCGCGGGAGGCGTCAGGGGGACGGGGTTCGGCAGGGGGACGGGGTTCGTGGTTCGTGGATCGTGGATCGTGGTTCGTGGATCGTGGTTCGTGGTTCGTGGTTCGTGGATCGTGGATCGAACCACCGTCCACCATCCACTAGCCACTAGCCACTAGCCACTAGCCACTAGCCACTAGCCACTAGCCACCAGCCACCAGCCACCAGCCACTAGCCACCATCCACGATCCACGAATCACATCAGGAATTCGTTGAGGGCGTCGAGGATGCGCGTCTTTTCCGCCGGGTAGAGGGCGCCGCTGGCGGTGACGGGCAGGAAGGGGC
>JAEUQN010000444.1:533-762 GCA_016789725.1 Blastocatellia bacterium
CTTGCCGCCGAACTGGTGGATGGCGGCATAGGCCATGCTGTTGCCGACCGTGACCGCGTTGCCGCTGGCGGCGACGTGGAACTGCCAGCGCAGGGAGCCGGTTTCGCCGATCAGCGGCTTCTTGCCCATCGCCAGCCCCTGGCCCTTTTTGTTGATGCCGCGCTTGCCGAAGCCGCCGCGGCCGGCGACGAAGGCCTCGATGGTGGCGCGCGCGTTCGGCTGCCAGCGG
>JAEUQN010000445.1 GCA_016789725.1 Blastocatellia bacterium
AAAGAAAGTAAGCGGTCGTGAGCGAGATTCATATCGGCACACAAGGCTGGAATTACGAAGACTGGGTTGGTGGGTTCTATCCCCCAGGCACAAAATCCAGCGAGTTCCTTGATCTTTATGTGCGAGTTTTTGACACCGTTGAGGTGGACTCTACGTTCTATGCAGTGCCGGCGGAAAATGCGCTCAGTTCCTGGATCAAGCGGGCTCCTGCGGGGTTTACCTATTCGCTCAAATTGCCGCAACAGATTACGCACGAATTGCGGTTGCAAGACGCCGAAGCCATTCTGGAGCAATTTTGCGCGCGAGTTCGGATGCTGGAAGCAAAGCTTGGCATCGTTCTGATTCAGTTGCCGCCGGATTTTTCGCCGCGTATGTGGCCGTCGCTGGAAAAGTTCATTCCGCAGTTACCGATGGACGTGCGATTTGCCGTTGAGTTTCGCGATGCGGCCTGGCTTGCGGGGGAGTCAGTGAATCAGGTTTTACGTTTGTTTGAAACTCATGGCGTGGCGTTGGCGTTGGTGGATAGCAAATGGATTCCGCGAGAGCTTTCGCTTTCCTTGCTTGATCGCCCCACGGCTGAATTCGCATATGTACGCTGGATGGGGCCACGCGAATTGACTGACTTTTCGCGGATTCAAATCAATCGTGACCGAGAATTGGCAACCTGGGCCGAAGCTTTCGCCCGCTTGCGTCAGCAGACGCCGGTGATTTTTGGGTATTTCAACAATCACTATCAAGGGCATTCGCCAGGGTCGAGC
>JAEUQN010000446.1 GCA_016789725.1 Blastocatellia bacterium
GATCAGCAAAATCAACGACAACGAAAGCTCCACAACCACCAGCGCATTACGCATTGTGCTGCGCCCGCCCGGCGCACCTTTGTTGCCGCCGTCTTTTAGCGCGTCGTTCAGGCTGGTTTTGCTCGCTTGCCAGGCAGGCGCCAAACCAAACAACACACCCGTCAAGACAGAAACCAACACCGCAAAGGCCAGCACGCTGTAATTCAAACCCAAGTGATTCCAACCGGGAATGTATTTCGACATTTCCGGTGGAATGCCGTCGGCCAGCGCATCAATGCCCCAAGCAGCCAGGACGCACCCGAGCACGCCGCCCATCAATCCCAACAAGACGCTTTCAGTGAGAAGCTGACGCAACAAACGCCAACGCGTTGCGCCCAGTGCCAGCCGCACGGCGATTTCGCGTTGTCGTGTCGTGGCACGCGCCAACAACAAATTGGCGACATTCGAACAAGCAATAAGCAAGACAAAAAACGCCGACGCCGCCAAAATCGGCACATACATTTTTGCGCCGCGCGTGTATTCCGCATTGAGCGTCACGGCGTAGCCCGTATGTCCGGCTTCACCTTGCGGAAACCGCTGCTGAATGCGCTGTGAGATCGCCTGCAATTCGGCATTGGCTTGCGCCGCGCTCACGCCCGGTTTCAGCAAGCCGAGCGCGCGCAAATAATGCTCGGTGTGTTCTTGCTGCATGGCGGATTCGATGACAAACGGCGTCCACATCACCGCCCCGCCTAACGGAAAATCAAAATCCTTTGGC
>JAEUQN010000447.1 GCA_016789725.1 Blastocatellia bacterium
TGTATGCCAAACCCATTGTCGTGGGACCGCACATGCACAACTTTCGCGAAATCACGCAGGAGTTTTTGCGCCGTGACGCCGTCGTGCAGTTGCAAGCGCGCGACGCTGCCGCGCTGAGCGAAGAGTTGTGCGGCGTCTGGCGACAGTTGCTGGAAGAGCAACGCCGGGCGCAAACGCTGGGCGAAAACGCCCGGCAAGCCATCGAAGAAAATCGCGGCGCGACCGAACGCACAGTGGCTGCGCTCGCCACGCTGCTGGAATCCTGATGATCCGTTCGCCGTTGTTACGTCTGCTGTTGTTTCCGCTGGCCTGGTTGTACTGGCTGTGCGTACGTTGTCGCAGCACAGCCTATGAGCGCGGTTGGTGCAAAACGCATCGCTTGCGGACGCCGGTTATCAGCGTGGGAAATCTGACGGTTGGCGGCACGGGCAAAACGCCCTGCGTGGCGTATCTGGCGCAGTTGCTGCGCGATGCGGGACACGAAGTCGCCATTTTGAGTCGCGGCTACAAACGCACCAGCAAAGGCCGCGTCGAAGTGTCGAACGGGCGCGAGATTCTTTGTTCGCCGCAAGAGGCTGGCGACGAACCGTATTTGCTGGCGCGTGTCTGTCCGGGCGTGCGCGTGATTGTGGATCAGGATCGGTATGCCGCCGGGCGCTGGTTGGAAGAGCACGCTTCTGTGTCGGTGTTTTTGCTGGATGACGGGTATCAGCATTTGCGGTTGGCGCGCGCGGTGAATGTGTTGCTCGTGGATGC
>JAEUQN010000448.1 GCA_016789725.1 Blastocatellia bacterium
TGGATAAATTACAGATTTTAGTAAGTAGCTGAGTCGTAACCAAGGTGGGATTGAAACACTAAGCCGCGACAAGCACTAATAGTATCAGTAAATTTGTAAGTAGCTGAGTCGTAACCAAGGTGGGATTGAAACAAAATACTCAACCCCTTTTACTTTAAAATCATTTCGTAAGTAGCTGAGTCGTAACCAAGGTGGGATTGAAACATACTTTTAGACCGTACATATAAAGAAACTGGCATACCGTAAGTAGCTGAGTCGTAACCAAGGTGGGATTGAAACCTGGTGGTCCTGGTGGGCCAGGCGGTCCCTGTAATGTAAGTAGCTGAGTCGTAACCAAGGTGGGATTGAAACCATCTTGTGAGGGAGAGGAGGCCACGCCCACATCAGTAAGTAGCTGAGTCGTAACCAAGGTGGGATTGAAACGTGATAGCTCATACCAGATAATATTTTTTGTAAATACGTAAGTAGCTGAGTCGTAACCAAGGTGGGATTGAAACTGGATGGGCGATCATAACCAATATTATTATTACTGTAAGTAGCTGAGTCGTAACCAAGGTGGGATTGAAACTCTTCTGACCAGCCATCGGGAAACTGAGCCTTCAGTTGTCATTCGTGTGGGGTTGCGCTATATCCTCCAGAGGAGTCTCGTTATGCGCATCAAGATTGTTTTATCGCCGTGTACAGAACCGTCCTTTGTCCCGTTGGATCAACACGCGCTGGCCTCGCTGCTGTATCGGGTGCTGGGGCGGGTGGCAC
>JAEUQN010000449.1 GCA_016789725.1 Blastocatellia bacterium
TGACCTGGTCATTGTCTCCACACTTAATCTCAATAGCTGCCTCAGGCAAAGCACGGATGATTTCAAACAGCTTTTTTGCTTGAACACAAACTGATCCTTCAACCGAAACTTCAGCCTCACAGTTTGTAGTAATTGAAACATCTAGATCTGTTCCCTTGATTCTCAAATTTCCATCGCTGGATTCCAGCAATAAACTAGAAAGAATAGGAATTGTATTTTTCTTCTCAACTACGCCTTGGATAAAGTTGAGTTCTTTTAGGAAATTCGATTTGCTGACTGTCAAATGCATGGTTTCTCCTTCAACCTTTTGGAATTTCTTTTTACTAAATATATTAATACTTCAACTTATATATTTATTTAGTAGTAGTAGTAGGTCCTGTGGAAATGTGGAAAATATTGTATAAATCACTGAATAATAAGTAACTTAATCTTAAAATTCCCTGTGGAAAACGCTGTGGAAAACGCTGTGGAAAAGAATGGGTTCTGCCTGTGAGATTGTTTTCCACAATTTCCACAGGCTATCCACAGGGGGGGAGGTGGAAAACTCCCCTAAGTCTATTTGCAACTAGCAATTAAGCTGTTAATAAGCCTGTGGAAACTTCCTTTTTGGTCATAAAGCTCACTAATCTTATTGATGCTATGCAAGACCGTTGTATGGTGTTTTCCGCCGAACTCCCGTCCAATTTCCGGCAAACTAGCTCTGGTTAAATTCTTGCAAAGATACATTGCCACTTGTCGCGGAACTGCAATATTTCT
>JAEUQN010000044.1 GCA_016789725.1 Blastocatellia bacterium
GCCTGATTCAAGTTGAGAAACAATGGTTTCCAGCCTGGAAAGTGATTCTTCAAAGCTGGCAGATTGTGCTTTTACGTTAGCCATAATTTCATTTGAGAGGTTCAATCACCTGACATCCGACATCACCATCTTCAAATCGCAGTGTAATGTTTTGCCCACGTCGTAATTCTGCGCCCTGCGGGACCAATTGCCCAAGCTCGTCGCGCACAAGCGCATAACCACGACTCAACACCGACAGCGGCGAAAGCATTTCCAATTTGCCCGTCGTCAACGAAAGCTGATGCCATTTGCGTTCAAGTTTAGCTTGGATCGCACGCTCCAATCGTTGTTGTGAAACCTGCAATCGTGCTTCCGAAACTGCCAATGGCGCACGCCAATCGGCGGCCCGCAAATGCTGCTGTGCCGCTTCCACGCGAAGCTTCGCATGATGCAGATTATTTTTCAAAGCCATTGCTGCACGCATTTCCAATTCCCGCACACGCGAGCCAAGTTTTAGGACCGTGCCAATGATTTCGGCAAAGCCCTGACTTTCGACCAGGTCGCGCAATTCGTGTCGCCGTTGCAGCAGGTAATAATCCATCGCGCGGCCCAAATGAGCGAGCAATCCTTCGACGTGTGCGCGTAGCTCATCGGCTTCAGTTGAGACTAATTCCGCTGCGACAGAAGGCGTTGGCGCACGCAAATCCGCTACATAATCCGCAATCGTAAAATCTGTTTCGTGTCCGACGGCGGAAATGACAGGGACTTTGGACGCATAAATCGCGCGCGCGACAATTTCTTCATTGAACGCCCACAAATCTTCCATCGAACCGCCGCCACGCCCAACAATGATGGCATCAATGCTGAATCGTTCTGCGTTGTCGCTGAGCGTTTTGACAGCCTGTGCGATTTCGACCGCCGCACCTGCACCTTGCACGCGGACGGGCGCGATCAACACGTCAATGTTCGCATTGCGCCGCCCCAGAATATTGAGCATATCCCGGATCACTGCACCTGTTGGCGAAGTCACGATGCCAATTTTGCGCGGGAGCAACGGCAACGGGCGTTTGCGCTCCTCGTCGAACAAGCCTTCCTCTTGCAGCCTGCGCGCCAACTGCTCAAACGCAAGTTGCAAGGCACCAACGCCGACCGGTTCCATGGACTCCACGTTGAGCTGATAATTCCCGCTCTTTTCCCAAACCGACAGCCGCCCCCGCACTCGCACTTCCAATCCATTTTCAGGATCGAAGCGCAGCAGCCGATTCCAGTTTTTGAAATACACCGCGCTGACCTGTGCATTCGCATCTTTCAGCGTGAAGTACCAATGTCCGGATGGATATTTTTTGAAGTTGGAGATTTCGCCCTGCACGTAGAGATTCTGAAAATCCGCTTCGAGTGACGCTTTAATATCCGCTGTTAATTCACTCACCGAAAGCACTGGATTTTCGGCGAAGAGGGCAAGCGTCAAATTCGTTGGGCGAGTGCGTCGGGGCATTTTAGTCTTCGTCCTGTTCCATGAGCGACAGCTTTACAAGGTTTCTGAAAAAGCCGGGAGCAGTGGTGATACGCAACCCTGTTTTTTGGGCTACATCCTGTGTGAAATGCTCTGTATTGTTGGTAATCAACCAGGCTGGTTTTGCTTCAATTGCAGATACTAACACTGGAACATCAGCCGCGTGGCGTATCAAGTGGCGAGAGGCCAAAACGATTTGCTTATCAGGAAAAGGGACGATTTCGGGCTTGGCAAGTTGAAGAAATTTGTCGTAATCCTCTAATAACTGGTCCGCCCATTGGCGATCTTTCCCTACCACAAGAGCCTTTTTCAAAAGATTGCGCTCAACTTCCTCACGGACGGCCTCTGCTAAAACCATCTGACAGGTATGCGCCGCACACAGCGAAAGAATTGCTTTGTCTACTCCCCAACGCGCAACAAAACCTCCAGTCAAAATGTTAGAGTCGAGAAACAGTCGGGGCGGTTTAGTTTTGTCCATAAAAACTCCTCAAGTTTAAGATTAGAGGATCATGGCACAATGTTAATATTTATTTAGTAGTAGTAGTAGGTCCTGTGGAAATGTGGAAAAGATGTATAAACGTTTATTCCATAACTATTTTATCTGTGGAAATCCCTTGGCTAAGCAAAATAATGGCAGGCTTATTTTTGTTTAGCCTTAAAATCTGACAAAAAAGCGAGCGCTATGCAGAGAAAAGGTCAGGATATCGTTCTCTAGTAATTTCTTCTCGTGCTTCAGCCAACCCTTCCTGCAACATTTCTTCAGTAACTCCAGCCTCATCAAGTTTAAAGGCAATGGAATCGCCTAATTGCACAAATCGTTCTTTTTCGGGTATCAAAATGAGCTGATTGCCTACTTGTATCATTGCAATAAGATCACCTGGTTCCAGATGATTTACCGCTCGGAATTCTTGCGGCAAAATCATCTGGCCTTGTTCGCCTATTGGTGCTGTTGTGACATTACGCATATCGAATGACCTCCTGTGCGAAATGATTTTACCTCAAATCTATTGCGACTGCGCTTTTGCGAAGCCTGGCTGGAGTTTATTCTGCCGCCTTCTTCGACTTTGGTCGTAGATTTCCGGCCAGAACTTTCTTGCGCATCCGAATGGATTTGGGCGTAACTTCGACCAATTCATCTTCGGCGATGTATTCAATTGCCTGCTCTAAAGTCAGGTCGCGCACCGGAACGAGCCGCAACGCTTCATCTGCACTGGACGCGCGCATGTTGGTGAGTTTCTTTTCGCGGACGATGTTGACATCCAAATCTACGTCACGCGAGTTTTCACCCACGATCATGCCTTCATACACTTCGGTCTGTGGCTTGACGAATAGTTCACCACGCTCCTGCAAGTTGTAAATCGCGTAGCCGGTCGCCGCACCGGAACGATCTGCAACGAGGCTGCCTGTACCGCGTCCCTGCAACTCGCCTTGCCATTTGCCCCAACGCAAGAACAGCGTATTCAGGAGACCCGTGCCTTTGGTTTCGGTCAGGAATTCGTTGCGGAATCCGATCAAGCCGCGCGACGGGATGTCAAATTCCATTCGCACGCGCCCGTGTCCATGATTGACCATCTTGGTCATTTGGCCTTTGCGACGCCCCATCGCTTCGGTGACTACGCCAATGAATTGATCCGGCACGTCAATCACTGCCAGTTCAATAGGTTCTTGTAGTTCGCCGTCATCGCTTTTACGCGTCACGACCTGTGGGCGCGCGACGTTGAGTTCGTAATCTTCGCGGCGCATCTGCTCAATCAAAATGGCGAGTTGCAGTTCACCACGACCAGAGACTTTAAAGCTTTCCGGCGAATCGGTATCTTCGACCCGAATTGCCACGTTGCCCAGCAATTCACGATCCAGCCGATCACGAATCTGACGTGACGTGACATATTTGCCCTCTTTGCCTGCGAATGGGGAATTGTTGACGCTGAAAATCATGGAGATTGTCGGCTCGTCAATGCGAATGCGCGGCAGCGGACGCGGTTCTGTAGCGGACGTCACCGTGTCGCCAATATTGATGCCTTCGATGCCGGCGAGTGCAATGATTTCACCCGCTTCGGCGCGTTCAATCGGCACTTGCTTCAAGCCCTCAAAGGCATAAAGCTGCGTGATTTTGGTTTTGCGCAATTCGCCGTCAATACCACATACCGAAACCTGATCGCCGACCGCAATCGTGCCATTGAAGATGCGCCCAATTGCGAGCCGCCCAACATATTCGCTGTAGTCCAGATTGGCGACCAGAATTTGCAATGGTGCATTTGGATCACCGCTTGGCGCGGGCATCGTGCGGACAATTTCTTCAAACAACGGCTTGAGCGAATCGCTCTCGTGATCCAATTCATGCTTAGCCATGCCGTCGCGCGCAATCGCGTAGAGAATCGGAAATTCAATCTGATCGTCGTCCGCATCGAGATCAATGAACAGATCATAGACTTCGTTGACGACTTCTGGTGCACGCGCGTCCTGCCGATCAATTTTGTTGATGACGACAATCGGCTTGAGCTTCTGTTCGAGGGCTTTTGATAGAACGTAACGCGTTTGGGGCAGCGGGCCTTCCGACGCGTCCACGAGCAGTAAAATGCCGTCCACCATCGTCAACACACGTTCGACTTCGCCGCCAAAATCCGAGTGGCCTGGTGTGTCAAGGATGTTGATTTTCGTATCGCCAAAATGCACCGAAGTGTTTTTAGCCATAATGGTGATGCCGCGCTCGCGCTCCAAATCCATCGAATCCATCACGCGTTCGACCACTTTTTCGTTCGAGCGAAAGAGGCCGGATTGACGCAGCATAGCGTCAACCAACGTGGTCTTGCCGTGATCTACGTGTGCGACGATTGCAATATTGCGAATGTTATTTGTCATAAAAATTAAATGTCGTAGGTTTGATACCAGTCGGTTGGTATATCGTTAGTTTCTTTATCAATTTCATCTGCCGCAGGCGTTTGCGCTAATTTGAAGATCACGATGCGTTGTACGCTGTTATGTTTGGCGAGCCACATAATTTTGCGAAAACTCACTGCGCCGCATTCACCTCAGAATCCAATTCCCTGGATGACATTCAATACCATCAGATTGGACGAAGCTCCGTATACGGTCATCACCGAGCAAAAAATAAACCGCAAGGGTAACAGCCGGGCATTGCGATGGCAAGGACTATTGCAGGCCGTGTTATGATGCGCCGCGTATGCAAAGGCAAATATCAAAAGTGAGATTTGGGCAAATCACTCTCCTTTTTATTTCCACCATTCTACCTCAAAGCAAAAGAAACGCGCCGACGGTTTGCTGTTTGCTGTTTGCTGGTTGCTGTTTGCTTCCTCCCCTTCAAGCGGCAACAACGCTGGAAAACTATACCCGCCGTGTCGAAGAAGCGGCGAAGTTAGCGGCAGATGTCGTAGAGAATGACTACAGCCGCGACGAAGAGCAAGAACTTTTGCGCCGCCTGACGGATCTTATTCCTTCTACCGAAGATGTTGTCCGTGATGCGCAGGGCAAAGACCTCACGCACATAGACAATGCGTGGCTGCAACAAGCGATAGAGAAATTGGATAACGAAGACGATGATGCCCGATATTCGCACCTTAGCGAAATCACAGACCGACTCAGTGCGCTGAGCCGAACCCTGCGTAGCACGTTGGAAAAACAGGTTGCACCCGAAGCGATTGCCACGCGCGAACGGCTACAACAAATCCTGGCGCGCAATGAGTATCAACCTGAAGAGGAAAAGGATTCGGCGATTCAGGCCTGGCTTAAAAAAATTCGCCAGAAGATGAACGAATTGCTGGCAAAGCTTTTCTTCGGCAATTCCTCTAAATCCGCGCCAAGCGCAGGATCGTTGCAGGCGATTCGCTGGTTGATTATTTTGGCTTTGGTTGCCAGTCTGGTGTGGGCGACGATCTTGCTGGTGCGTCGTTTTCAATTGCGGCAGATTCAATTGAAAGACGATAGAGGAGATGAGGCCGTGCTTGAAATCTTGGGCGAGCAATTTGGTGCAGATGTGTCCGCAGATGATTTGCTCAAAACAGCCGCTGAAATGGCACGCAAAGGTGAATATCGGCTGGCTATCCGACGCGCGTATCTGGCGTTGCTCTATGAATTGGAACAGCGCGGCAAATTACGTTTGCATCGGGCGAAAACGAATCAGGATTATTTGGGCGAATTGAAAAATGAACCGTACATTTATCCGCCTGTGACAACGCTGACAGGCCATTACGAACGCGTTTGGTATGGAGATGGCACCGCAACGTTGGAAGATTATTCAGGGTTTATCGAGAAATATCGAGAAGTAGCGAGGTGAGCGGCGCGACCATAAAAGAACAAACGGCTGGTTAAGCAGCGCTTGCCAGCCGTTGAAACTAAAGAAGGCTGGCGGACAGTTTTCACTGTCGAGCCAGCCTTTTCAATTTCTAATTTCAAGCTCTGAAACTAGAAGTCATAACGCAATGCGAATTGCATAATGCGAGCATTATTTCTTGTTCCCGTGAATCGCCCGAACGTAGGACCTGCCGACGAACCCGTATAGCCTATCTGCGTAGCGGCCTGCCCCGTGAATACCGGCGTATTGGTGACGTTGAATACCTCCCAACGGAAGGTCATCTTGTGTTTCTCGTCCCACGGCATATTGAACGATTTCAACAATCCAGCATCAAGGTTGACTAATCTCGGAAGACGGACCGCATTTCGTGTCCCCGTCTCGCCTGGATGTGGCGTTCGGAACGATTTCCAAACCTCATCGGGATTGGCAAACAGATTTGGGAGACTGCAACCTGTGGTACAGGCGGCAGTCTTTGCGTTCAAGAACGTACCGGTTTCTATTGGTTTCGTCGGCACGTTGAAACTCCGAATCTGCCAGTTCGTCTGCCACCCCGTTTCATCGAAATACCCGGTAGTGAGCGGAAAACCGGAATCCGCGCGGAAAATACCAGTCAATTGCCAGCCACCAACAAAGGCATCAGCCACTTTGTTCAGGTTGCTTCCGAAGCGTTTGCCTCTGCCAATCGGTATATCCCAAACACCGTTAAAGTTGATCAGGTGTCTCGCGTCGAAATCCGACACGGCGCGGTTGTCCCTAATGTTAAAGGCATTCAGGATAAACGTCGAACCGAACAAGCCGCCTGTCTGTAGACCCGAACCAGTATCAAGTGACTTGGATAAGGTGTAGTTGAAATCCCATGTAACTCCCGATAATCGCTGACGAACCGAAAGGGTCGCGCCGTGATAATCCGAAGAACCGATAGTGCCGAACGCTGACAGCGCATCATATTGTCCCTGGAAGAAGTAACGGCTTCCGGTCTCCCCGTCGAGCAGTTGCATCATATAGGTCCAGTCCCCAGCGAAATTGGGCTGAGCATTATAGACGGCCTGTGTGTTCGTGCAGGCGGTTCCCGACGCTCCCCCTGTTCCGGTTGGACATCCAAAAATCGCACCCAGGGAGCCTGCCGTCCACATGTTTTCAAAAAATGCGACCGGCGTGATTGAAGTTGCTGCCGCACCGGCTTGAAGCTTCATGTCCAATAAAGTAGCGGCCTGATTATAGGTCAGCCCCGATTTCGTGTCCCGAATGTCGCCCCTAAGCATCGCTACATCACGACCCGCCAGCAAATTGCGTGCAAGACGGCCTATGTATGCGACATCAACCCACATCTTACCAGGAAGCCGCCGACCATAGCTGACATTCCATGAATAATTGGTTGGTGAGATCAGGTTCTGATCAAGCGAGGTTTCGATCTTGCCCAGACCAGGACCCGTGGCGGGAGCCGTCTGCGGGAAAGTTAGTGCTCCCGGAATTCTAATGTTTGGCAATGACCGGATAACCATACTCGGACCGGTATAAAGCGGAGCTGGGTTGGTTGTCAGGTTGTAGGTATTTACGTTGATATTCGACGCTGACCCAAATCCGAGCGTATTCGCGCCATCCCAGTTTGTCGCAAGCTGTTGACCAAAATAGTCATTGGTCATGGCAAAGCCTGCTCTGATAACAGAATCCCCATCCTTACCAAAGAGCTTGCCAAAGAACCCGGTTTTGAATGCGGGCGACCAAGCTACTGATATACGCGGCTGGAAGTTGTTCTTATCCAGCGGATACATACTGTCCAGTCCGTTCACCTTACCAGCCTTCCGTACAGAGATAGTTTCACGGTAATTCGTTCCCTGGTTCATTGCCGCAATAGTGTTTGCCAAGTATGTCGAAAGTTGGATGGAGGGAACAGTTTCGTAGCCCTGCGTTTCAGTTACAGGCATACTAAGCCCATATCTGAGGCCAGCGGTCACTGTAAAATTCGAGCGCAGTTTCCAGGTGTCCTGGAAATAAAAATCATACTCTTGGGTCTCGAACTCACGCCTAATACCAGTATTGGCCGCAAGCAACGTACCGTTTGTGTCGAAATTGAAGTTGGCGCCATAACCGCTCAATCTGCCGAACAATGCGACAAGGGCACTCTGTGCGTTCACATCCCAAGCTGAAGCGACGGAGCGGGTAGCTCCGCTAACCAATGTGATGTACTGGTTAATCGCAGTTCTCGCAATGTTGCTCGCATAGGCGCTGGGATTGGTAATGCCGTTGTCAAACGAATTGGCAAAATTCACCCTGGTGTTTTTGATCAACCGAATGTTCGTGCCGAACTGGAACGTGTGATTTGATTTGATCCAGGTAAAGTCATCGGTGATGTTTTGGGTCGGATTTGTCCGGTTAAAGGCACGGGCGAAACCAGTCGGTTGGAAGACACGGCGAAATGAAATATTCGGATCGTTGGAATCGCCTTGATTACTAAACGCAAGTCGTGTCAGGCCGTAGCTGAGCCGGTTCGTCAGATTACTGCTAACCAGCCATGTATGTGTAGCAGCAAGTCCAAGTGGATGACTCCAGGTACTTGTTGGCGGAGTATCCGGGAAATACGGAGCTGCACCCGTTAGGTCATTCTGATAGTTTCCGCGGAGCGAAAGCAGGTGTTTTTGGTCACCGGTTATCGTCCAGTCTATACGTGCCGTATGGGCGTTTTGTTTGACTGGTGTTGGAGCATTAAACCGGAACCCGCCAGTATTGAGTCCGTCACCTTGTGTACTGTCATTTACTGCGTATCTGGAAACAGCGGAAGCAAACAAAGTAGGAACCAATGGATTCACGTCAACAACTGGAACTCCGTTAAGGAGGAACGAGTTAATCTGCGGCGTGTTGATTGTCCAGGACTGACCAGTATTATCAACAAACCGGATGTTGCCTGCCGCCAGGCTTGCTGTCGGCACCACTCTGGCAATTGACGTTCCCTTTGCCTCGCGCATTCCTTCGTAATTATAAAAGAAAAACAACCGATCTTTGACGATGGGGCCACCGAGTCTGCCGCCAAAAAGGTTGCGGATTAGCTTGGGACGAGTAACGCCTGTCGCGTTGTTGAACCAATCGTTCGCAGTGGTAACTGTGTTGCGGTGAAACTCGTAAAGAGCGCCGTGAAATTCGTTCGTACCGCCTCTAGTGATCAGCGATATCTGTGCCCCTGACGAACGACCTTTGCTGGCATCAGCATTCGTCGTCGTGACACGAAACTCCTCAACCGAATCGGGATTGACACGCAAGACGGGCGTGAAGGCAGTCCCTTCCTGCTGATTATTAACGTCAACACCGTCAAGCGTAATGTTGGCCTGATCGGAACGTCCGCCAGCGACCGAGCCATCAGGTGTAACTGCTGCCTGTAAACTTAGAAGATTAGCTACGTTGCGGCCCTGAAGCGGAAGCTCAACGATCTGCTGGGCAACAAAGTTATTGCCTAAACTCGCATCCTGCGTGTTGATGATGTTTTCAACCGCCGATGCAGAGACCGTGACGCTTTCAGTCACCTGACCCGCTTCCAGCGTAACAGAGACAGTCACACGGCTATCCACCAACGCTTGAATCTCAGTCAAAATGGATTTCTTAAATCCCTTGGCTTCAACCTCTACGGTATACATGCCAGTGGGGACGGTGGGGAACAGGAAATTACCGCTTGCATCTGCGGTTGTTGTGCGACTGAAGTTTGTAGCGGCACTCTTCAGTGTCACTGTTGCTCCAGCGATGGCCGCTTGGGAAGAGTCGCTAACAGTACCAACCACTGTGGACGATCCAGTCTGAGCCTGCGATGGGATGAATCCTGCGACTGCAAGCAAGACAATTCCTAAGCAATAGAATGTGAGATTCTTAAGAGAACCGGGTTTTCTGAACATCTTTTCCTCCTGAGTTGTAGTAACCGATCCGGGAATCGGCAGATAATCCAAAAATATTGCCGCTAAGTGTCCGTTGCTGACGCAAAGGATATGCCGACAAAAAGAACGGCGTAGTTGTTGGTAAAAGATCGCAATAGTTCATTACAAACTGCTTTGATTGTTGATGTTAATGGATTAGTGGCAGGCGTGCTAAAAAGCTGGAATTATAAATCAGACCTCAATGCTCTCCAGATTTTCGGATAGCGTTCAGATTTTCGGATTCAGGTGAGGTTTGGTTTGAGTGAGAGGTTGTAATCAACGCGCGCGGAAGAGCGTACAGAATCACCACCAGCAAAAATAAGAACGCCGCGTGATGCACTCTGAAAGAATTCCTTTCAGCCCCCTTTTCGTGCATCCCCGCGGCGCTTATTCCCACTTCAACCAGCAGTTGGTTGCCGGGAAATCTGGCGATCCAATCTTGGATCAATTTGTCTCCCAGGAGTTTAGCTTCTCACCAGGATGCTCTCCACATATTCAAGTCGTGTGCCAGGGCTGATTTAAGGATGGGTGGTCGGATTATAAATGCGGCAAATCATTTATATGGAATTGTTTAGACTCTGGCAGCAAGGTTTGGAATAGGCCTTCGATGCGAGTGGTTGGCATACCAATCTGTGAGGCGATCCCACGTTTTGGTGTACTGAAGAGGTGCCAGGGCTGAGACATAGGAGGAATCTCTTCCAGTTCCTGTCGGTTGCTTGTGACAAGGCTGCAAGCAACGTATAATTTGGGTTTAATTCTCAACGCTCTTCGCTACCAAATCCTGCTGGCGTCAGCTTTACCCAGCGCATATCTAAATTTCGGTGCGAGTCAAAATCATGAGAAGGAACGGTTAATGGAGAATCTGCAAAAGTTCGAGGTCAACATTGAAGATGAAATGCGGCGTAGCTACCTAGACTACGCGATGTCGGTGATTATTGGACGTGCCTTGCCGGATGTTCGTGACGGTCTGAAACCCGTGCATCGGCGCATCCTTTATTCGATGAATGAAAGTGGTTTAGTTCCCGGCAAGCCGTACAAGAAATCCGCGAATGTGGTGGGTAACGTGCTTGGTGCATACCATCCACACGGAGATTCCGCTGTGTATGATTCGATGGTTCGCATGGCGCAGGATTTCTCTCTACGCTATCCCTTGATTGATGGGCAAGGGAATTGGGGAAGTGTTGATGGTGATGCCGCTGCTGCCTACCGCTATACCGAAGCGCGGCTGACGCGTGTGGCGACGGAATTACTGGCGGACATTGAAAAAGAAACAGTCAAGTTTGTTCCGAACTACGATGATTCCCGCACGGAACCAACCGTCATTCCGACGCGGTTGCCGAATTTATTACTCAACGGTGCAGAAGGCATCGCGGTTGGGATGGCGACAAAAATTCCGCCGCACAACCTAAACGAGATCATTGAGGCCACCGTCCACTTATTGCAGAATCCAGCCTCTTCTGTGGCGGATTTGATGAAGTTTGTGCCTGGCCCGGACTTTCCGACCGGTGGTTTTATTTACGGACGTGAAGGTATTAAGCAGGCCTATGAAACCGGGCGCGGCGTAATGCAACTGCGTGCTCGTGCTGCGATTGACAAGATCGGGCGCGGCTCAACGGAGCGCGATGCTATTGTCATTACGGAAATTCCCTTTCAGGTTAACAAATCTAAGCTCATCGAAACGATTGCTGACTTGGTGAATGAGAAGCGAATTGATGGCATCTCTGAAGTCCGCGATGAAACCGACCGCGAATCTGCGGCACAAAAGAAAGTCCGTATCGTCGTCGAATTGAAGCGCGATGCTGTACCGCAAATCGTTCTGAACAAGTTGTATAAGCTGACGCAAATGCAAACTTCGTTTGGGATGATTAATCTGTCCATTGTCAACGGGCAGCCCAAAGTTCTGAACCTGGCCGACACACTTAGCGAATTCATCGCCTTTCGTCGCGAAGTCGTGCGCAATCGCACGAAGTACGAACTTAAGAAGGCGCGAGCGCGGGCCCACATTTTAGAAGGCTTGAAAAAAGCCATTGATATTATTGACGCGATTATCAAGTTGATTCGCGGCTCCAAAGCAACTGATGAGGCGAAACAGGGATTAGTCACGCAATTCGGATTTTCTGAGCTACAGGCACAGGCGATTCTTGATATGCAACTTCGTCGTTTGGCAGCGCTTGAACGGCAGAAGATAGTTGATGAATACGAAGAGCTGATCAAGCTGATTGCCGAACTCGAAGAAATCCTCAATAACGACCGGACGTTGCGCACTGTCATCGTCAAAGAATTGCGGACGGTGCAAAAGGATTATGGCGATGAGCGCCGCACGCAGATCGTCGATAGCAGCGTCGAACTCACGCTTGAAGATTTGATTGCCGATGAAGATGTTGCCATCACGATCACCCACTCCGGCTATGTCAAACGAACTCCTGTGACCACCTATCGCGCGCAACGACGCGGCGGCACAGGTCGTCGCGGGATGAGTACGAAAGCCGAAGATGTCGTATCGCATTTGTTTGTTGCTTCCACGCACAGTTACCTGATGATCTTCACGACCAAAGGCCAGGTCTACAAGCTCAAAGTGCATGAAATCCCTGATGCCCAAGCCGCAGGCAAAGGCAAAGCTATCGTGAATCTGGTGAATCTGCCTTCGAGCGAAAAAGTGGCCGGAGTCTTTCCGATCCGCGAATTTGCGCAGGGCCAATTTGTCGTGATGGTTTCTCGTAAAGGTGTCATCAAGAAAACCGAATTGTCCGATTTCGCCAATATTCGCTCCAATGGCATTATTGCGATGGGCGTTGACGATGATGATGAATTGGTGCGCATTGAAATGACCGATGGGCAAAAGAAAATCTTTCTGGCGACGCACGAAGGTCAGGCGATTTGTTTTGAAGAGGACGAAGTACGCGACATGGGACGACAGGCGCGCGGCGTGCGCGGCGTCACTTTGCGCGATGGCGATTACGTCGTGGGCGTGTGCGCTGTCAGTGGTGATGAGCAGATGCTGAGCATCAGCTCCAATGGCTTTGGTAAGCAAACTGCGATCAGCGAATATCGCGTCACGGGACGCGGCGGCAAGGGCGTTATTAACATGAAGACCACCGATAAAATCGGCAAAGTCGTGGCGGTCATGCCGGTTAATAAAGACAGCGAAGTCCTGATTATCACCAGCAACGGCAAGCTCATCCGTATTGAGGCCGAAACCATTCGAGAGACGGGGCGGAGCGCCCAAGGCGTTAAGTTGATAGACACTTCAAGTGGTGATCTTGTGGCGAGTGCTTCACTGCTTGAGAATCAGGCAGATCCGGTGGACGAGAAATGAATTCTCAACAGCAAAAGGTGAATGGGAATGGACGGAAGCTAAAAGGGCGGCCTCTTCTTTTTTCTTTTGAGAAATGGGCGGCGGTCTTCTGTTTTGCCGTTTGCTTTTTGCTTTTGTTGTCGGCTTGTCGTTCGCAAAAAAATCTAATGGGGCAGGCGCAAGCGGCTTGGGACCAGGGTAAATATGATGCAGCGGTGAACTATTACGAGGAGTTTTTAAAAGAGCCTTCTTCACCCGAACAATCTGCCATTGCGCATTTTGAAGCCGCCAAAATTTACTACCTCAACCTGAAGCAATATGATCGGGCGGCAGAGCATTACATTCGCATTATCGAAGACTTCCCGCAATTTCCAAGTCGCCAGCAAGCCTTTTTGCAGTTGGCCGAATGTTTTGAATTACTAAAAAAAACACGTGAAGCCATCAGTGAATATGAAAGCCTTTTGCAGGCGTTCCCTGAGACGCCTGATCGTCGCAAAATTCGCCTGGCAATTGCAGATTTGTACTATGGCTATGACCAGAGCCAGTCGTTGGTTGAGTATCAAAAAATTGTCAAAGATACGACCTACGATGAATTGTCAGAAAAGGCTTATTTGCGCATTGGTGGAGTACGGTTTTTACGAAATGAATTTCAGATAGCGATTCCGGCATATCAATCGGTCGAGCAAAATACCAAGGACGCCAACATTCGACGACAGGCACGAGATCGCTTGGCGGATTGCTATGAAAACCTGGCGGATTACGAGATGGCAATAAAAATTTTGGAGCAAACAGAGCCTGATCCAAAAGCCCCGGATTTTCTCCTCAAGCGTATTGCCGGGATTCGGGAACGTCAAAAAACACGCCGATTGATTCAACCTCAAACACCGCCTGGCGAAAAAAAATAAGCAGACGCCTTGCCATCTCGGTTGCCAGTTAATAAAGTAGCGTCTGCATTTGAACTACCGATATTGTTGAGCAGACAAAAGACTCCTGGCGAAGCGATTAACAGATCGTGAGAGTCTCCCGGAAGCTTGCTTTTGGAAAGGCTTCAATTCTCACCCAGACGCAAGGTTCGGAACAATCTTCAACTTGCGCAAACGAGGTCGCATGGCTAATTTCACGAAATCCCGTTTTGGTTCGAGGCCCGGTGGTCCCCCGTCGAAAGGGCGGCCCCAAGGTCAGAAAAAAGGCAAAAAGAAAAATGTACACCGTGTGCCGAAAGCACCACCAGTGCCTAAGGTCATTGATTATGAAGATACAGGCCAGGAAGCTGCTTATCTGAAAATGTTGATTGATAAAGAAACGCCGGTCGTTGTGGTTTTGCGGACGGGTGAGAAATTGCGCGGCATTGTGCGATATTACGACCGCGATGTGTTCAGTCTTGGTCCGGCGGATGGCGGCCCCAAACTGTTCCTCCGAAAAACAGGTGTTCGCTATCTGTATGAAGAGTAGCCTGCCGTTCTGCATCGCCATTTGGCCGATTTCAAAATAGCGACTCTCGCACGAACGGATTTCATCACTCCCCAACCCGGCTGTCGTTGGTTTTGTACCCCAAAACAAGAACTATGCCTTACTCCATATAAATGCCCCGGAGTTGGATCATTATGCCCAGCAAAAAGAACGTCAAGCCCGCCAACCACCGCAAAACAACGCTCAAAAAAGGTTCTGTGGTTGCGAAGTTAAGGAGTAAAGAAAAGATGAGTGAACCCAAGTTACCGTCTGTGCCAACTGTTTCAGCAGCGGTTAGCCCATCGTCCCCTGACGAAAGCCTCGACAAAGTACGAGATATTTTGTTTGGCGCACAATCGCGTGAATTTGAGCGCCGCTTTGCCTTGTTGGAAGAAGATTTGTTGCGTAAAACTGCCGAAGCACGCGCCGAAGCCCATCAACGATTGGAAGCGCTCGAAGCTCAATTGCGGCAAGATGTCGAACGCCTGACAGATCGCCTTCAGGCGGAACACGAAGCGCGCGCCGAAACCATCACTGCCGTCACTGCCGAATTGCATAAGCTGACGCGGCAGCTTGAAGACAAGATTACAGAATTGGATCAACACTCGACGGAAGCACAGGAAGATATTCGGCAGCAACTGGTGGATGAAGCGAAGTTGCTTTCAAACCAGATTGAGCAACAGTCTGACGATTTGCAAGCCGCACTGAATCACGAAGTCGAGCAATTAGATCATAACAAACTGAATCGGTCAGACATCGCGCAGATGTTCAGCGAAATGTCCAAGCGTTTTTTGGGTGAGAAAGTGAAGTAATCGGTGGTTTGTGACGGGTGGTCGGCCATCATCTTTTGGTTGCGCGTGGCTTTGTGCTTGCCTTGATCAATCACTAACCATCAGCCACTGACAACTCGTCACCCATTACCGACCACCATCTATGAATGATCCTTCTGTTCATCGTGTTGCCGATGAAGTTTCGGTTCAATCGCACAGTTTGAATGGTGCGGAAATCGAAACCCCGCCTGCGTCGGCGCAGTTGCGCGAATTGCAAAAGCTGTTATTTGATACAGACCAGCAAGAACGGCTTGAGCAATTGCACACCGAATGGAATGATCCCGAACACCTCGCGCCGCGTGTCAGCCAAGTTTTACCAGATGCTATTTCCCAACGTTCCCCCGAAGATCACGAGTTGACTGAAGCGATGACCCCGTATGTCATCGAATCCATCAAGATTTCAGCCCGCCGCAATCCTGAACATATCTCTGATGCGATCTTCCCGATTCTCGGCCCTGCCATTCGCAAGGCCATTGCCCAGGCTTTCAATAATCTTACCATCACCATCAATCAGACACTGCAACACAGCTTTTCCGTGCGCGGTTTTAAATGGCGTCTGGAGGCGATGGCAAGTGGCAAATCCTTTGCCGAAGTCGTGCTGTATCACTCACTGGTCTATCGCGTAGAGCAAGTGTTGCTGATTCATCGGCCATCCGGCATTTTGTTGTTGCACGCCGTGGCTGAAGCCGTCAAAGCACAAGACCCGGAATTGGTTTCGGGGATGCTGACTGCTATTCAGGATTTTATTCAGGATTCGTTCGGGACAGGCGAGGGAAATACATCCAGTTTTGTTTCTGATGAACTCACGATTCTGGCCGAACCTGGCCCCAGAGCGGTTTTGGCCTGTGTGGTGCGCGGTAATCCGCCGCCGGAACTGCGCGAGGAAATGCAGGAAACCATTGAGCGTATTCATCAGGATCGCGGCGAAAAGCTGAAGATGTTCGAGGGTGACAGCACGCCGTTTGAAGTGTGCCGCCCGTTGTTGGAAGAGCATCTGAAGTCTCGGTATCAGCCGTTTGCCGATCCCGAAAAACAAAAGGCTCCCAAAGCGATGCTCGCTGTTTTGGGCGTGCTGTTGTTGGCGTTAGGGATTTGGGGATTTTTCTCGCTGCGAGATCGGTGGCGTTGGAATGCTTATTTGGAAAAATTGCAGACCACGCCAGGCATCGTTGTGACGGAACAAGATCGTGGCTGGCGCAGATATTCGCTTTCGGGATTGCGGGATTCGTTGGCCCTTGACCCCGCCAAATTGATGCCGGAATTCCAGCTTAATCCTCGTCAATTGGATGCCCGGTGGAAAGAATATCAAGCCCCGGAATTAGCCGAGGAACGCGCGAAAAAACTGCTCGCTCCGCCTGCTGGCGTTACTTTGAAGGTGAGGGATGGTATTCTTTCGGTGGCCGGGTTGGCGTCTCAGCAGTGGATTTCAGAAGCTAAAAAGTTAGCGCCATTCATTCCTGGTATTTCACAATTTCAATGGAACGACGCGGATGAAATTGCCCGGTTACGACAGGAAATCGAGAGTCAGTCGGTTTACTATTTCCTGAATGAAAATAAACCGCTGCCCGGTCAGGAAGAAACGATAGAGGCACTCATAAAACGATTGATTCGACTGGATGAGATTGCTCAGAATTCCAATCGGACGATTACCTTCAGGATCATCGGACACACCGATTCCTCCGGGACGAAAGAGAAAAATCAAACGTTAAGCCGGGAGCGCGCGCAACAGGCGAAATCCCAATTAGCATCGCGTGTGGCTCAATTGAAAAAAGTACAATTGGTGGCGGAAGGCGTACCGGATCAACAACCACTGGTCGGAAATCAGGAATCCAATCGCCGCGTTACCTTCAGGGTCGAATTAGGTTCATAGAGAAAGACTCGGTCCATGCTCCAGAAAAAAATCTGCATGCTCGGCTCTTTTGCGGTTGGCAAAACCAGCCTCGTGGCGCGCTTTGTCCGCAGCATTTATTCCGAGAAATATCACACGACGGTTGGCGTCAAAATTGACAAGAAACAGGTGCCGGTGGAGGACAAATTGGTCAATTTGATTTTATGGGACTTGTACGGAGAAGATGAATTTCAGAAAGTTCATATGTCGTACCTGCGCGGGGCGTCCGGCTACTTATTAGTCATTGATGGTACGCGGCGCGAAACCCTCGACAAAGCATTGGTCTTGCAACAACGCACTGAAGAGGCAGTCGGCAAACTTCCGTTTGTGGTGGTGATGAATAAAGTAGATTTGAAGGATTCATGGGAAATTGATGATCGCACGATTGAAGAGTTAGTGAACAAAGGCTGGCAGGTTTTCCACGGGAGCGCGAAAACGGGGTTGGGGGTTGAGGATGCCTTTACAGCCCTAGCACGGCAATTGGTGTAAAGCTGTAGTATGAGTGAAGCACTTCTGACAGATTTGTTGGCGGCACTGGATGTAATGGTGATAGAACGCCTACCCGATAGTTCCTTTACGGTTGTTGGTAATATTCCCGCCTGGTTCACCTGGCTCTATACGGACGCTGCGGCAAACCCACAGCAGTTGCGATTGGATTTAACCTCGCCATTTCTGGAAAATTTTCTGGTGGATGCGGAAGCGTTTTGGAACGAATCGCGTCCGGGGCAATTGAAGTCTGGTTCGTGGGAAGAGAAAGGGCCGTCTGGCAAAGAAGATAATCTCGAAGCGGCGGCGTTATGCCTTGGCGACCGCAAGATTTTGCTGATTGAATTGCTGGGCATTGCGCACGAGGAGCGCCGCCGCCTATTGCAAATCGCCCGCGAAAAAGCCCTCTTGCAGTCACAACTCATCAAAGAAACGCAGAAAAAAGAAATCCTGTTGCATTGCATCGCGCACGATTTGGTTGGCCTGTTAATGGGCGTCAGAGTTTCGCTTTCGCTGCTGGGGTCTGAAAGCTTGTCACCCACAGGCAAAGACTACCTTACGATGGGGCAGCGACAATATAATCAACAAGAGCGATTGGTGAATGACATCGTACAGGCGTTTTCAGCAGAGATGGAATCGCTCGGCACTTTCAAATTGGAAGCTGACAAAGTTCCCAATCTTCTTAGTTGTACGCGACAGGTCATCAATGAATTGACCGCAATGGCATCACTGCACAAAGTCAATTTACAGCTTGACCCCGCGACTGACTGTCACCGCGAATGGAAAGTCGTTGGCGAGCGGCTGCGATTACAACGCGTGATTTTGAATCTGATCGAAAATGCCCTGCGCGTTGGGCCTCCATTCTCTGTTGTGAATGTCAGCTTACACGACGATGGGGTTAACGTGATACTCACCGTCGAAGATGAAGGTGCCGGTGTCGCCGCCGAATTGGTCGGAACCCTGTTTCAGAAGTTTGCCCCAACCAAAAGCGGACAGTACGGCTTCGGGTTATACTTTTGCCGCATTATGGTGGAGCGTTGGGGCGGCACTATTGGATACGCGCCGCGCCCGAATCGTGGCTCACGGTTTTGGGTGAAGTTGCCGAAGTTCATCTCACCTTGATATTCTCGTCGTATGAAACCTGTGTACAGCTTATACTTTTCGTTGCTTTTGTTTCTTTCTGGTTGTGGTGGAGCGAATGTTCCAACCACTGTTCAGGTTGCTTCCACCGCGACGACCAGCACCTCTGCCGAGCCGCCGATTTACACTTACGAAATCGTCAACACCTATCCACACGACCCCACTTCGTTCACGCAGGGATTGGTTTTTGAGAACGGCGTTTTTTACGAAAGCGCGGGCCTGAATGCCGCCCATAATGGGCATTCCAGCTTGCGCAAAGTCGAAGTTACGACGGGCAAGGTTCTTAAAAAAATTGACGTCCCGGAGCCGCATTTTGCCGAAGGGCTGGCGTTGTTTGGAGGGAAGCTTTTTCAACTCACCTGGCAGGATCACAAAGGATTCATTTACGACCCCGACACGTTTGCCAAACAAGGTGAGTTTCCATATAGCGGCGAAGGTTGGGGCCTGACGCACGATGGTAAATCGCTCATTCTAAGCGATGGCACGCATCAACTGCGATTCCTTGATCCCGAAACATTTAAGGAGCAACGCCGCATCAGCGTCTATGACAAACAAAATCGCCTTGAGGAACTCAATGAGTTGGAATACGTCAAGGGTGAGATTTTCGCCAATATCTGGCAAACCGACCGCATCGTGCGCATTGATCCCAAAGACGGCAAGATTCTCGGCTGGATAGACCTGCGCGATTTGCTCAAGGATGAAGATCAGCGTGTTGATACCGATGTGCTGAATGGCATTGCGTATGACGCCGCACAGGATCGGCTATATATCACCGGCAAGAAATGGCCGAAGCTGTTTGAGATTCGGCTGAAAAAGAAATGATTCTTAAATCAAATGGCAAATATCAAAAGGAAAAAGGCAAAAGGGCGGCACATGATTTTTCTTTTGATAAAGGCGGCGCAGCCTGCCGAATAAACTTTTGCCTTTTGATATTTGCCTTTTGCCTTTTGATTTCAGGCGTTCACGCGCAGGATCGCATCAATCTCAACACTGCTTCCGCCGAACAGTTAATGCGCTTGCCTTATGTCGGAAACGCCGTTGCCCATCGGATCCTCGAACATCGCCGCAAACACGGAATATTCAAACGCCCACAGGACCTCATCGTGATCAAAGGCTTGAGCGCCAAGCGTTATCGCCAGATCGCGCACCTCATTCGCATTTGACGAAGGTTTTCACCTGCAAATCGTTCCCATCCGTTGAAATCGTGATCGCGCCGCATTGGCTGGTTTGCAGCACCTGTGCGCCAATCGTTTTCAATCCTGCCATAATTTCTGCGTGCGGATGATCGAACGGACTTGGGTGGGCCACCGAAATCACTGCAATCGCAGGCTGCGCACGTTGTAAAAATGCTGCCGTCGAAGAACTGCGTGAGCCGTGATGTGCAACTTTCAGAACGTCCGTTTTCAAGTCCTCGTTTTCCGCTATGAGTCGTGCTTCGATTTCTTTTTCAATGTCACCGGTCAGCAAAAACACGCGTCGCCCGAAGCGTAAGCGCAACAGGAGCGATTGATTGTTTGCGGCTTGCGATGCAGTCATCGCATCCCGAAATGGCGTCAAGGCTTTGACGTTCACCCCGTCAATATCGAATTGGTCGCCGCGCGCGATAGATTGTAACGGCGCGCCTGCATAATTCGCGGCTTCTCGAAACGCATCGAATTGCTGGTCATTAGTTGGAATCACACCCGTCAGCGCCGCGCCAATCGCAAAACTTTTGCCGATGTCCGCAAAACCCTGCACGTGATCGGAATGCCCGTGACTCGCTGCGATAAAATCCAATCGTTTGATGCCGCGTTGCCAAAGATACGGCGACACCGCCGCTTCGCCAATACTGATGCGGTCTTCGACGAATACCTCTTCGCCCTCTGTCATCGCCAAATCAGTGGGAATCCGTCCGCCGCTGTCGAGCAGCATCAGCTTGCCATTTGGAAACGCAATCAGCATTCCGTCGCCTTGTCCCACATCGAGAAACGTAATGCTTAAGCGCCCACGCTCGAATTCGTGCGAATGGGGATGCCAAATCAAGACAATAACCAATGCCAACAACGCCGCGCTGCAGAAACTTAACCCTACGACGATAATGGCTCTGCGCAGCCTCGGCGATCCCTTCGCATCCCTGTGGTGAAGGAGAAACGGATTCCAAATACTCAACGCAACAATCAACACCAACACCAGTGCAAAATACACCGCGTACATCCATGCTGAATTCGCCCCATAATCCGGCACGCGAAAATTCAATTTGCGCCAGATCAACAACCAATCCGCCGCATGCGCTGTCAACCAACCGACGCCATTCACCACTATCGCCAGCTTCATCATCACACTGCCGATGATGGAATATGCCAATAAATACAAAGCTCCGGCGATCATCAACGCAAACATCAACGCGCCCTGCAACGCGTTCGTGAGCGGCGAAACAAACGACACGCGATGAAACTGCGCAATCATCATCGGCAGCAATCCAAGTTGTACGACAATCGTTGCCAGCAGTGTCATCACGGTCCAACGAATTGCCCATTGCCCGATTCGCCGCCGTTTCGTCGCGCTCAACCATTTTGCCGTGCGCGCTTTTTCCAGCCGATAGCGAATCGGTGCTTTGCGCATTTCGTCCTGAAACTCGCCTTCGTTCCAGTGCAAAACCTCCGCCCACCATTTGAACCAACGCGGCGCACGCGGCGGATACGGCGTGAGTGCAGATGGCTGCCATTCGCCAAGATGCTTAATCCGTTCGAGCAACGGCACTGTCACCAGCACGATCATCGCCACCGTCAAAAACGAAAGCTGAAAGCCCGGATTGAACAGATCGCGCGGCTGCCAGGTCAGCAGCACCAGCGCCGAAGCCGCCAACGTATTCGCTCCCGGCGCAGTCCGAAAAATCAATTGCCCGATCATCACAAACGTTAGCATTACCGTTGCCCGCGTGATGGCCGGTTGCGCGCCAATCATTAGTGCATACGCCCACAGCAACGCGGTCATTAACACAAAGCGCAGCCATCGGGCCTTGAATATTTTTGCCGTGAGCCACGAAACGACGAGCGCGATCATGGCTACGTGCAGGCCGGAAATAACAAGCAGGTGAAAGGTACCGCCGATACGAAACGACTCGGCTGTTTCCTGCGAGAGAAAATACTGATTGCCGAATAAAGCCGCCGCGAGAATCCCCGAAGCTGGTTGCGTGAAGCTGCGCAAAGTTACCGCGATAGCATGGGCGCGAATGGTGTAGAGGAATTTGAGAACGTGATTGCGCGCGCCGTCACCCAAGCGTTCAATCAGCAAGGCGCTTTTGATTAAGCCGTTCGCATCGTAGCCTCGATATTCCAGCATTTCGTCAAAATCCGTCGCGCCCGGATTGCGAAAGCCTTGCGATTTACGCAGCATCGTCAACGCACGAATCCGCGTGCCATATTCAAGTTGCAGTGCGTCATATTCAGCACGATCCTGTGCTTCCTTGAACGGCACAACCACGCGCACTGTGCCGGACGCGGTTTGCTCTTTGCCAAACGTTGCGAGTTTTTCCAGGGAGATTTCCAGGTAAATTCGATCCGGTGCAAGCTCCGGCGCAGCCGCGATGACGCCCCAGATTTCTACGGGTTCGTCAGCCTGGATCACGCCGCGCTCGAACAGGATTTTGACGCGATTGGGGGCAACGCTCGCCTCGTTCAACGACCACAACAAGCTGCCGCAAGCAAAACAATTCGCCAATAAAATCAGAGTGATGAGCGCATCTCGTCGCCATTGCAGCCGCTTGATGTAAAGCAAAGTGACTGCCACGATAAACAAAACCATCGCGGCGAAACCCCACCATTTGAGATTGGAAATTGGGGAGCGGGAGGCAACGATCTCGCCCAAAATAAACGCGACCGCGAAGTACACAAGCGGTTGCTGTTGCACGCTGAGTTGTGCAAAGGCAAGGCGACGGGGCATAAGGATGTGCGACAGGCGGCTTACCTGTCTGGCTGTTTCGTCGTGTAGTTGATGCGACAGGCAAGCGCCCGTCGCACATTATTTCATCGTCAGTTTTACGACTGTTTCGACGTGGTAGGTTTGCGGAAACATATCCAGCGCCGTGATCGAATCAATTTTGTATTTCGCTTTGGTCAGTAGTTTCAAATCGCGCGCGAGCGTCGTCGGGTCGCACGAAACATAATGAATGCGTTTCGGTCTGAGCGCGATCAATCGTTGCACGACCGCTTCGCCTGCGCCAGCGCGTGGCGGATCAAGCAGCACAAAATCCGGGCGCGGCAAATTCGGCACTTTCCATTTCAACCACGCTTCGACGGACATCGCTTCATACGTGATATTGTGGATGCGGTTAGCTTGTGCGTTTTTGAGGCCGTGTTTACTAGAGATTTTGCTACCTTCGACCGCGTACACCTGCGCAAACGACCGTGCCAGTTGCAAGGAAAACAATCCTGCGCCGGCATACAAATCAAATGCGGTTTTGCCGGTTGCCGCTTCCATTGCGGTTGCCACTAATTGCTCGACCAACAACCGATTCGACTGGAAAAATGTGCGAACGCCAAAGCTGTACTGGATGCCCGCGATGGTTTGCCGCACGGTTCCTTGCGCATCTACTTCGGCATCGCGCGCGTTTTCGCCTGTCGCGGCTGTGGCGAGCGTTTGGTCATCGCCAACGGTCAGATACACGCGCGTGGCTCGGCTGGGCAACAGGTTCGGCGGTCGGTGCAATTCTTGCAATGCTGCATTCGCCGCAGGTAATAAAATCGGACATTCTGTGACTTCGCAGATGTCGTGCGTGTTCGCTTTGAAAAAGCCGACTTGAAGGTGATGGGGCGATGGAGTGATGGAGTAAGCGGGCGATTTGTGATCATCCTCACCGTTTCGCCCTGTCGCGTTTTCGCCCTGTCGCACTTTGATTTCCGCGCGTGAGCGATAACCGAATTCATCTGCCGCCAAAACTTCAATCTTCTTTTGCCAATCAATGCCGCCCATTCGTCGCAGCGATTCGCGGATGAATTCGGCTTTGACTTGAAGCTGCGCGGCATAATCCAAATGTTGCAATTGACAGCCGCCGCAAACGCCGAAATGCGGACACGGCGCGGCGCGGCGCAACGTTGACGGCTTGACGATTTCGGCAATCACACCGCGCGCAAGGTTGCGCTCGAGGCTGGTAATTTGCACGCGCAATTGATCACCCGGCGCAGCAAATGGCACGAACACGGCTTGTCCGTTGACGCGCCCCAGGCCGTCGCCGCCGTACACGATTTTTTCAATCGTGATCTCGTGAATGTCACCGATGCTTAAGTTCATTTACAGGTAAAATAGGCCGAGTCGTGGCACGCGGTATTCATCGCGGAGCTTGCGCGCGATCCAATTGTCGAGCGTTTGTTCGTAGATTTCCTGGTCCATGTTTTTGCGATAATTCTTCAGGTCTTTTTCGCCTTGCGCGCGTAATTCGGCGAGTTTTTCTGCGCTCGCATGTTGCTGAATTGCATCCAGCAAAAAGCTTTCGATCAAATTCAAATCCGAATCCAGTTGTCCCAAAAAATCATCGCTGGGTTTACTTAAATCCTGACCGATTTCTTGCAAACGGCGCGCGGCGCGATCAAAGGCTTCGGCCAAAAAAACATCGTCCGCATAACTAATGCTGAGCCGCGTCAACGTTTCCTGCCATTCGTGCAGCGCCAGTTTGAGGTTGGCAACCGAAAAGCCGCCGATTTCTTCTGGCTCTGCTTCGGCTGCGTCACTGTCGCCGTTTCCGTGTTGCCCGCCGATGTGTGCTTCCAGATATTGCTGATACGCGGTTTCGACGGCTTGCTGGCAATAGAACAAATTGTTCACCCATTGCCCAAACTTACGCGGCTTTTGGTCGTACACATCGAAGGCCTGGTTGATGCCGCGCAGTGCAATCCTGAGCGGTACGCCACGTTGCTGCCACGTTTCAATCAACGCCCAATCCAACGGCGAAACTAACAAATGTTTCCCGCGTCGCCGAACAAATTCCTGTTCGACTTCTGTAAAGTAATTGAAATAATTCATTGGGAGGGGAAATGCTAAATAGATATTCGATACCGGGTGCTGGATGCTAGAGCTTACGGAAGCAAATTGAGTTAGCCTCAAGGTCTTTTCTAGTATCCAGCCTCCAACATCCAGCATCTACTTCCTATTTCTCTCGTAAATCAGGCGCAAGCCTTCCAGTGTCAAATCGTCGTCAATTTCTTCGATCAACTCGCTGCCGCGCCCGATCAGCCTGGCTAGGCCACCGGTTGCAATCACTTTTGTGCTTTCGCCCAATTCGGCAATCATGCGGCGCAAGATGCCATCCACCAAACCGATGTAACCGTAGTACAACCCCGATTGCACGCTGCCGATGGTGGTTTGCCCGACGACCTGTTCGGGCCGCCGAATTTCAACGCGAGACAAACGTGCGGCGCGTTGGAACAGGGCTTCCGCCGAAATATTCAAGCCCGGCGTAATCACACCGCCAAGATATTCGCTGTTTTTACTGACGGCGTCGAAGGTCGTGGCTGTGCCGAAATCCACAATGATGCACGGCGTGCCGTACCGTTGAATCGCCGCGACGCTATTGACGATTCGATCTGCACCGACGTCCGTGGCTGGGTGGTAGCAAATCGGCATCCCGGTTTCGCTGGAATGGTCCACGTAATACGGCGTCAGCCCGAAGTAGTTTTCCGCCATCTTCGTCAACGTGAAATTCAAAGGCGGCACGACGGATGAAATCGCAATGCCGGTGATTTTTTCGGAATCCATTTTGGCGAGCGTGAACAGGTTGCGAAAGAGGATGCCATATTCGTCAATCGTGCGGTTGCGCTCGGTTGAAAGCCGCCAATTCGTGATGAGCTTTTCGTCTTCGTAAACGCCTACGACTGTGTTTGTGTTGCCAACGTCAATAACCAGGAGCATAGAGTTTTAGGTAGTAGTGAAGTTGATGTTTTGTTGAGATGGCATCTTACCAAGCGAGAAGAAGAAGCGGCAAGGTCTGTGAAGATGAAGTGGCGAGGCGCACGCGAAGTGGCAGAGAGCGCAAGGGAGATACTTATGCTCTCTGCCACTTCGCGTTTTCCAGATTAGCGCATCATTTTGCGCAGATCTTTGACGTGATCGGCGATGCGGTCGCGGTCATTGCGGTTGGGGGCGATGCGCAAAATCGTCTCAAACGCGTTAATCGCTTCAGCGTAGCGCCCAGACGTTTCATAAATCTGCGCAAGTTCAAGGTAGGTTTCGGGCAAATATGGATTCGCCTGTGCGGGGAATTTTTGCAGAATGTCTTTGGCTGCGGTTTCCGCTGTATCGAATTGACGACTGAAACGAGCGGCGCGCACCAGCATCAACCTCGCTTCCAAAACGTTCGGATCGCTTTGTACAGCTTGCGAAAACGCGCGTTCGGCTTTGTCGAATTTCCGTTGCCGGAAGTAATGATCGCCGACGTGAAAGCTCGGTGCGGCCCACGCTGGGGCCAGGTCTGCTGCACGTTTGTAGGCGTCGAATGCTTTATCGTTGTCGTTGCGTTTTTCATACGCATAGCCGAGCGCATTCCACGTGTATGCCGCGCGCGGATCAAGTTTCAGGGCCTGCTGCAATACGTTGATGGCTTCCTGTGCACGGTTTTCTTCGATCATTGCCCGACCCTCGCAAAACAGATATTTGGCCTCGATGGTCGGATCCGTGGCGTTCAGCGATTTCAGCAACCGAAATGCCTCTGCACCCTGGCGAAACGAATGACGGCTGACGGTGTTGATGGAAGCCTGCACGTAGTTGCTGATGGCTTGTTGTCCGATGGATTCAAAAATGCCGCTGAACGTGATTTCGAGGGCTTTGCGTTGTGGTTCCTGCGGCGCGGTTTGCACCAACTGTTGATATTGCTGCCACGCCTGGCCCACATTTTTGCCCGCCAGTGATTGCTGAATTTGTGCGACGAGCGGAGAACTCGGCGGTGTTGTGGGTGTCGCCGTTTTCACGTTCACAATCGTGCGTTCGGCGGCGAGCGAAAGCTTTTGCGAGATCGTTGTTGCGCCCGGCGAATCAATCGAAAAATCGTGCTGACCGGGTTTAAGTTGTTCGATGACCAGTGTTCCATTGGGACGAATTTTGCCCTTGAAGCTGTTGTTCAAATACACGTCACTACCCGGCACGCCGCGAATTTCCAGCGTGACCGAAGTGGTGGATGGCTTTTCAATTTCAGGCTTGGCTACGACTGGAACAGCTTTGCTCAAAACTGCTAATGGCAAGCGCGGATCAATGCTGCCAGCGGCGCGCGGATGCTGCAAGGCTTTGGTTTCTTTTGGAACCATTTCGGAAAGATATTCCAACACTTCCGCTGCGCGCACGACACTGTCTTTGTCTTTGTCTGCTTCACCTTTCAATCCTTTCAGCAGGAAATGTGTGAAGACGCCGTGACCGCCGCCCCAGTGCTCGCCCTCGTAGCTGCGTTGATCGGCGCGCGAACCAAGAATGCGCAACACGCCTTGCCCGGTTTTCCCGACTTCTTCCATATAGCGATTGACCATCGTTTGTGCTTCGGTGCTGCGCGACGTCCAGCCAAGTTTGCCCGCGTGACAGGCATCGGCAATCAAAATCACCGAGCGCGCTTTGATGCGTTCGGTGACAATGCGATCCAGCTCAGCAATTGGCATCGCGGTCGCGTACAGATTTTGCGGGTCGGAATCGTGTGCCAGCAAATAGCCATCGCGGTCGCCTTCAACTACGCCGTGTCCGGCAAAGAAAATCACAACAACATCATCCGGCTCGACCGAACGCGGCAAGGCTGTTCCGAGCGCGCTGCGCATGGCGGACACCGTTGCATCCTGATTGAGCAACAAGGAAACCTGATTGACCGGAAAGCCGCCGCCATTCGGGCTGCGCAAAAACGCGGCAAAATCCTGCGCGTCGCGGTGCGCGTATTGCAATTGCTGGTCTTTGGTCAAATTGCGGTAGCTGGAAACGCCGATCACGACCGCCCAGAGCTTGCCTTTGCCATCAAGTGCTTCGCCGCTGCTTTGCACCACGGTCAGCGCGCGTTCCTGCTTGGGTGTTTTTTGCGCGAAGACAGGCAGACAAGCGAACAACGCGAGAATCAGAAACAAATGAACGGCTCGATACAAACTTTTCATAATGCAGCTCTTTTCTGTCGTGTTCGGGACGCGAGGAGAATGGTTGTTCAGTTGCATTCTACCCTGCTCGTCAAGTCTGGAGCGACTGCTCCATTCTTATAAGCGCAAAAATGAAAACCATTTCTGCCATAATCTGACAAAAAAGCACAAAACCTTACATCGAGAGAAAGTTTACGACTGGCGCAGATGTTTGATTTCGCCTGCGAGAATGGTGCGAATTTCGCCGGAAGGAAGTTGCAGTTGCAATGCGCCGCTCTCGTGCAAGCCAATCGTTTCACCGCGTATTTCTTCGTGATCGAAAATGACCACGACTTGCTTGCCACGCGCATAGCTGGAAAGTTCCTGCCACCGTTGCAGGATTTTCCGCGCCCGGTTCTGTCGCAACTCTTCATACCAAAACGCGAGCCGATCCAGCAGGGCATTGCGGAAGCTGGCGACATTGAAATGATTGCCACATTCAAGCTGAAGTGAGGTGGCAATTTCGCTGAGTTCAGGTGGAAATGATTGATGGTTTAAATTCACGCCGATGCCCACAATAAAGCGTGGCGCTTCGTTTGGGATGCTGGTGCTTTCGATCAGAATGCCGCTGATTTTGCGGTCATTTGCCAGCACGTCATTCGGCCATTTGATGTCTAACTGCAGACTTGAAATTTGAAGTCCCCGAATCGTTTCTGCCACCGCTACCGCTGCCAACAAGCTCAATAGCGGAATTTTGCTCGCTTCAATCTCAGGTCGCAGCAAGATCGAAAGATACAATCCTTCGCCTGGCGCGGAATGCCACGAACGCTCGCGTCTGCCGCGTCCAGCCGTTTGTTCATCCGCCATCACGCACGTAAATTCCGGTGCGCCCGGCATCGCTTTCAATTGATTGTTTGTCGAGCCGATGGATTGATAATGATGAATGGTGAAAGGTGGGTGAAAGAAAAGCATAAAGCACAAATCAAAAGGCAAAGATCAAAAAGCAAAGGGCAAAAGGTCGGCACTTTTTTATTTCTGTATTCCTTCGGTTGCAACGATGGTTTTAGAAATCTGAAGAAAGGTGGTTTTGCTTCCGAATAAACTTTTGCCTTTTGCTTTTTGATCTTTGCCTTTTGATTTCTCTGTTTGCTGCTACGCAATCTTAATCTTAAAACTGATGTCCACCGCCGGAGCTGAATGTGTAATCGCGCCAATCGAAATCAAATCCACACCTGCTTCGGCATAGGTGCGTACATTGTCGAGCGTGATGCCACCGGACGCTTCGGTCAACGCGCGACGCTCTTCGGGCGCAGATGACTTGACGACGGCGACACATTGGCGTGCCAGCTCTGGCGTCATATTGTCGAGCATAATAATGTCGGCGTTGGCTTTGAGAGCTTCTTCGACTTGCGCGAGATTGGACGTTTCGACTTCGATTTTGTGCAGGTGTCCGACGGTTTCACGCGCGCGGCGCACGGCTTCAGCAATGCCACCCGCGAGCGCGATGTGATTGTCTTTAATCAGCACGCCGTCATCCAACCCCATTCGATGATTGCGCCCGCCGCCGCAGGTCACAGCGTATTTTTCGAGCATCCGCAATCCCGGCACAGTCTTGCGCGTGTCGGCGATGTACGCACCCGTTCCCGCAATCGCATCCACAAACATCTTTGTCTTGGTAGCGATGCCGGAGAGATGTTGCAAAAAATTCAGCGCCGTTCGCTCCGCTGCCAGCAACGCTTGTGCATCGCCGCTCGCCCGCGCAAAGACTTTGCCAGCCTTGATCTCGTTGCCATCGTTGGCCGTAGATTGAATCTGCATCCCAACGTCGAACCAACTAAACACCGCGTCGGCAACTTCGATGCCCGCAAGTACGAGGTCTTGTTTTGCCAAAAAGCTGCCCGTGCCGCGCGCCATCGTGCGAATGGTGGAGCGTGAAGTGATGTCGCCGCGTCCAAGGTCTTCGAGCAACGCACGTTCGACAGCTTCGTAAATGTAATCGGGGTCTAAGGGGATAATCATCTTCGTAGGTCTCAAACGCCATGTTCCTTCATGAAATTAGCCATTTCCTGAGCAAAATCTTCGGCCTCGTTTTCCTCAATAATTTCATGGGGGATAGGCATTTTATGCAAAAGATTTTTGGCCTTTTCGTAGGATTTGCGATGCTCTGATAGGCGTGGCTGCCCAAGTAAAAGATAAAGCTTCCCCAGTTCAGGGTGTCCTTGCATAGCCGTTGCATTGCCCAGCCAGTTGGTAGCTCTTCCCTGAATCGTAGATGCTTTTACATAATCAAGCGAGATTGGTTCAAGTAAATGCCACTTGTCATTTTTGAAAGCGTGATTGAACTTGAGCGAAAACTCTTCCGTGATGATGTCTTTGGTAACCAGCTTTTTACTGACGCTGACTTTGCTTAATGGCTCACTGTACAATGACCAGATTTGCTCATCGTTACGCCGCTCATTACTTTGTTGCGACCACTGAGAGGCTACGAAGCGATGGTATATATCTTGTACCGCTTGCTCAGGATCATCAGTAATTCCAACAAGCGATGATCCCGCTTGAAAACTTAAGTCTTCGTCCGGCCAGACACGCTTAATCAGAGTTTTTACATCTGCCACGGCATTTTCTGCCGAAAAAAGATTGCCGGAGAGTTCTTGCTGAAGGGTCTCCACGGCAATCTCAAAGTGTCGGAGCGTCCGCTTAAAGTTTTCTCCATCAAAATTCACAAAGGTTTTGGAAAGACGCTCGTACCGCATTTCTAGCTTGTAAAACAACTGCGAAATAGCTGGAAACCAAACGACAACACCGATGTTTAGCATCTCGCCTGCCGCCGGATCGTGAACGTATTTGATTACACAATAACTATATGTCAGACGTTTCATAACAAACTCCTTTGCAACTCCATCTCAAAGGCATTGGGTTTGCTAATGGCTTCAAAAAAGTGCTCGCGCACAATGGAAGCCCACCCCTGCCACTTCTCAGGCAATTGATTCAAAACCATTTCCAGCTTGGTTTGGCACAATGCTTCAAGCTTACCGATAAATGATCTCCACTCAATAGCCTTATTACGCAGCGTCGGGCGAAATAGATGCGTGTGATTTATTCCGTGTTGAGAAACTTGCCAAGCCGATTTTGGGTCTCCCAAAATCGGCAGCAAGAAACTAAAACCAAGTTCAAAATCGAAGGCTACCAGCCCATCTTGATAGAACACACAGTTATGTTTATCGCCACGCCGATCAGGATTTTGAATCAACAAATCATACGCATAAATCGCTGCCGCTTGATTGGCTTCTTCTTCCGTTAGGATAGGCTTGGGGGTTAAGGGTCGTAACGGATGGAGATACTCGCCGCCAACGCCAACGCCCGCCTGTAAATTGATCGGAAGGTGTTCTTGTTTAGCTACTCCATTAACGACGGTAGCGAACTCCTACGATATTGTAATCAATGCAGGAGGCGGAGTAAAAAGGCCCAGTTCTCTCGCCAGTAGGTTTCCCACAAACTCGCAGAACAGGTTGCGCTCTTCAATCTCTGGCAGCCCAAGTGCTTTGACGACCATTAACTGAGGCAAAACAGTCTCATTATTGCTGGTTTCCAAAGTGTCCTGATCTTCTGGAACAGATTGTTCGCACTCAATGACCATTGGACAAGTGCGGCCTGACCTAAGAAATCGCTCAAATCGTAAAGCTTCGAGTGTAATAATCAAAACGCCCTCCTTCCTAAAGACGATTTACAAATTTTCCCTGACCACTTCCAGCTTCGCAATCTGCTCTTCCAATTCCGTTGCCCGCGCACGCGATTCGGTGACGACTTCCGCCGCCGCACGCGCGACGAAATCGGCGTTCGAGAGGCGTTTTTGCAAGCCTTCGAGTTCTTTGCTGAGTTTCGTGACGTTGCTTTCGAGCCGTGCTTTTTCTTTCTCGAAATCTACCAAGCCTTCGAGCGGTACGGCGATTTCGATGTCGTTGATGACGTCGCGGACGGAGCCTTTTTGCGTTTCGATCTGCTCGACAATTTCGAGCGTTTCGATGCGCGCGAGGCGTTTGATTTGGGCGCTCATTGCGGCAATAACTGATTGACTGGAAGCTTCGGTCGCAGCGACTTTGGCGTTGATCGCAACCGACGGCGCGATGTTGAAGGTCGAGCGGATATTGCGCAATTTTGTGACCAAGCCAGTGAACAATTCCATTTCGCGTTCGGCTTGTTCGTCGCGCGCGGCGGCCTCGGGGAATTCGTTCAGGCAAATGGTTTTTCCACGATGCGGCAAGCGTTGCCAAAGCTCTTCGGTGATAAACGGCATCAGCGGATGGAGCAACGTTAGGCTGCGTTCGAGGATGTAAATGATGCGGCGTTTGACGGCTGTGTTTTCGTCCGTTTTTTCCGTCGAGGTCACGAACGGTTTCGATAACTCGATGTACCAATCGCAGAAATCATTCCAGAAAAATTGGTACAACGTCGCGGCGGCTTCGTGGAAACGATATTCTTCCAGTGCCAAATTTACTTCGGCAGTCGCAGCATTCAAACGGCTCAAAATCCAGCGATCCGCAATGCTCGGCTGCGACAATTCTGTTTCCCATTCAAGCGGCTCCTGATCTTCCAAAATGTCGCCGCAATTCAGCAAGACAAAGCGCGTCGCGTTCCAAATCTTATTCGCAAAATTGCGCGCGGATTCGAGCTTTGATTCCTGCAACGCCAGCGTCAATCCCGTGGTTGAAGCAGCCGTCAAGGCGAAGCGTGCTGCATCCGTGCCGTACTTCGCAAACACGTCGAGCGGGTCAATCACGTTGCCTTTCGTCTTCGACATCTTCTGGCCTTGCGGATCAAGTACGAGCGCGTTGATGTAGACGGTGCTGAAGGGAACTTCGCCCATAAATTTCAAGCCCATCATCATCATTCGTGCGACCCAGAAAAAGATAATATCTTGCGCCGTAACCAACACTTGTGTCGGATAGAATTTTTTCAGGTCTTCGGTTTCGTCAGGCCAGCCGAGCGTAGAGAACGGCCACAACCCAGACGAAAACCAGGTGTCAAGAACATCTTCATCAGGCGTCAAGACGACATTTGCGTCTTTGCCCTGATTTGACAGGCGTTCGCGCGCTTCGTCTTCGGTTCGTGCAACAACAACTTCTCCATCGGGCGTATACCAGGCGGGAATACGATGTCCCCACCACAATTGCCGTGAGACGCACCAGTCCTGAATATTTTCGAGCCAGCCGCAATAAATTTTGGAAACGCCTTCAGGAATAATTTTGGTGCGACCGTCTATGACTGCTTGCAGCGCAGGTTCAGCCAGCGGCTGCATTTTCATAAACCATTGCGTAGAAATCAGCGGTTCGACGACTTGCCCGCTGCGTTGGCAATGGCCTACGTTATGCGTGTAATCTTCGATTTTCAGCAGCAAGCCCGCTTCTTCTAAATCTTTGACAACGGTTTTGCGCGCTTCGTAGCGATCCATGCCACGGTATTTTTCGGGCGCGGCGTCGGTGATTTTCGCTTCTTTGCTGATGACCTGAATGAATTCGAGGCTGTGCCGTTTGCCCATCGCAAAATCGTTTGGATCATGCGCGGGCGTGACTTTGACTAAGCCTGTGCCGAACTCTTTTTCGACAATCGCATCTTGAATAAATTGAATTTGACGACCCACGAGCGGCAGGGAAGCCGTCTTGCCAATCAACTCGGCATAGCGTTCGTCCTCAGGATTGAAGGCAACGGCGGTGTCGCCAAGCATTGTTTCCGGGCGCGTCGTGGCGACGACAATAAATGTGCCTTGTTCTGTTTTGAGGAGACCGGATTTTTGCTCGCCTTCGTTGAGCGCGGCATAGGCTTCGGCCAAGCCTTCGAACCGGTCGCTATCGCTCGCGGTACTGACGGGGTAGGCGATGTGCCAGATGTTGCTTTTGACGGATTTCATTTCGACTTCGAGGTCGGAAATCGCGGTCTGCAAACCGGGCGACCAATTGACCATGTATTCGCCGCGATAGATCAAGCCTTCGTCGTACAAGCGCACGAAAACTTCCAGCACGGCTTTAGATAAGCCTTCGTCCATTGTGAAGCGTTCGCGCGACCAGTCTACGGAATCGCCGAGGATGCGCATTTGCTTGAGGATTGTGCCGCCGGAATGTGCTTTCCATTCCCACACTTTTTCGACGAACTTTTCGCGTCCCAAATCGCGGCGATCAATACCCCGCTCAGCCAATTGCCGCGTCACGACCATTTGCGTAGCGATGCCGGCGTGATCCGTTCCCGGCAGCCACAAAACCCGGTCCCCCTTCATTCTGCGCCACCGCGCCAGCACGTCTTGTAACGTGTGATTCAGTGCGTGTCCCATGTGCAAATAACCTGTGACGTTTGGCGGTGGAATCACCATCGTGAACACGGACGCGTCAGCGTTGGTTTGTGTTTCAGGCGCAAAATATTGGCTCGCTTCCCATTCGGGATACCAGCGGCCTTCGACTTCTTTGGGTTCGTATTGTTTTGGAATTTCCATAATGATTTCAGTTGATGTCCTCAGCACTCAAAAATGAATTGCCAATCATCAGGATTATGCCGCGCTTCGTCAACAGCAAAAAGTTTCACGTAGTGGCGAATTCATTCGCTTGTCAGAATCAGTAAATAAATTTGCTACCACGTGGACGCCTTTCACAATTTGCCTTCTGAGGCGTGTCCGCCGATAATGCCAACTTAGAATTTACCTTACGTTTTACGAATCAGTTTTCCTTTGCAATGAGCCAGACTACGGAAGCAGCTTTGTCACTTACTAACTCTTTTGACCTGAAAAAAATTGCCGATGGCGTGCGGTTAATTTTGGAGGGGATAGGCGAAGACCCGCAACGCCCCGGTATTGTCGAAACACCGCAGCGCGTCGCCGAAATGTATGCCGAAATCTGTGGCGGTTTGTATGAAGATGCGAACGCTGAGCTGAAGGTGTTGCCCTCTGAAGCGCACGAAGAGATCGTGCTGGTCAAAGACATCACTCTGGCTTCGATTTGCGAGCATCATTTGATTCCGTTCACCGGTGTGGCGCACGTTGCCTATGTTCCGCAAGATGGACGCATTGTTGGTTTATCCAAACTCGCGCGCATCGTGGACATCTTTGCGCGCCGCCCACAGGTGCAGGAACGCCTGACGACGCAAATTGCGGATTTGCTCTTTGATGGCCCGCTCAAACCGAGCGGCGTGCTGGTTGTAGTTGAAGCCGTTCACCTCTGCATGACGATGCGCGGCATTAAGAAGCCAGGCGCAACGACGGTAACTTCGGCGTTGCGTGGCGTGTTTCGCACAAATGAAATTTTGCGCGCGGAAGCGATGACGTTTCTTAAAAAATGAACGAAATCAAAAGGCAAAAGGCAAATCTCAAACAGTCGCAACTGACGGCAAAAGTTCATTCGAAATCCAAGCCAATCTTTAATTCAGATTTCAGAAAACTTTACTGCGACCAAAGCAAAAGCAAAGAAAATAAAGTGCCGACTTTTTGCCTTTTACCTTTTGAGATTTGCCTTTTGATTTGCAGTTAATTTTATGTTCGATAAATTCAAAGAAGAATGCGGTGTATTTGGAATCTTTGGCAACGCGGAAGCCTCGAAGCTGGCCTATCTGGGGTTGTACTCGATGCAGCATCGCGGGCAGGAATCCGCCGGAATTGTGAGCGCCGATGGAAACAAGCTCTACACAGATCGCGGAATGGGACACGTCAGCGATGTTTTCAATGAAGACAAGTTGGATCTGTTGCACGGGAATATCGCCATCGCGCACAATCGGTACTCAACCGCCGGCAAAGTCAGTTTAGCCGAAGCGCAGCCGTTTTCGGTGAATTGCAGTTTTGGTCAATTGGCGCTTTGCCACAACGGCAACTTGCCGGAAGCAATTGAAGCGCGCGAGCGATTGGAACGCGAAGGCGCAATCTTTCAATCCACTTCGGACACGGAAGTTTTATTGCATCAGATTGCACGCTCCCGCGCGGCGACGTTGCCCGAAGCGATTGTGGAGGCGCTCAAACAACACGACGGCGCGTATTCGCTGCTGTTCGCTACACCTACCCAATTGATTGCCGTCCGCGATCCACGCGGCTTTCGACCTTTGGCGATGGGCGATCTTGATGGCGCGACCGTGTTTGCTTCAGAAACCTGTGCCTTTGATTTGATTGGCGCGACATATCTTCGGGATGTGGCACCGGGCGAGATGGTCGTTGTGGATGCCAGCGGGCAACGTTCCTCAAAACCTTTCGATCCGAAACCGATTTCGCATTGCATTTTTGAGCATGTCTATTTTGCGCGTCCCGACTCGCTGATTTTCGGGCGCAGCATTAACAAAAGCCGTCACAAAATGGGGCGCATCCTGGCGCGTGAACATCCGGCAGAAGCGGACATCGTCGTGCCAGTGCCAGATTCAGGCGTGGCCGCAGCGATTGGATATGCGGCGGCTTCGAGCTTGAAGTTTCGCTTCGGTCTGGTGCGCAATCACTATGTGGGCCGCACGTTTATCGAGCCGCAATCGCAGATTCGTCATTTCGGCGTCAAAATCAAATTGAATCCGGTGCGCGATTTAATCGAAGGCCGCCGCGTCGTGTTGATTGACGATTCGCTGGTGCGCGGCACAACGTCCAAAAAGATTGTCAAAATGGTGCGAGATGCTGGCGCAACGCAAGTTCATTTCCGCATCAGTTGTCCGCCGACAGTCTCGCCGTGCTACTACGGTGTTGATACGCCCACCCGCGAAGAGTTGATCGGCGCAAACAATTCGGTGCAGGAAATATGTGATTTCATTGGTGCGGATTCGCTTGGATATTTGAGTTTGGAAGGTTTGCGCGAAGCCGTGGGAGATACGCCGGATTCGCATTTTTGTCAGGCGTGTTATACCGGGCAATATCCGACTTTGCTCAACAACCAGCCTGTGCAAATCGCCAGCGCACGCGCCGGGCAACGTGCGTCGTTTGAGAATGGGAAGATTGTCGAGTAAGCGGGAGCGCGTACAATTCACGAAAGGAATTCGTTTTCTTGAAAAAGGATTGGCTCCAGATTCGTTTGCTCCGCCGCTGGTTGGCAAACAGCGCGCAAGCCGTGTGCGCCCCCAGGATTTTCGGCCTGCTGCTGATCGCGCTCATCGCCTTGGGATCGTTGTCCTGTCGCCCTAAAGTCGAACAGGTTAACGATCAGCCATTGCCTGATGAACCGGCCCCCGGCGGTAATCTAAGAATCTACGCGCTGGATGTTGGGCAGGGGGATGGGCTGTTGATCATTTCGCCGCAAGGCAAAACGGTGCTGATTGATGCGGGGCCAACAGAAGCAGGCGATGAAGTTGTTGCTGCGTTGCGCGCTCATGGCGTGAAGCAAATTGATTTGATGGTTGCCACGCATCCGCACGCCGACCATATCGGCGGGATGAAAAAAGTTTTTGACACCTTTCGCGTCAGAAAGTTTCTCGATAGCGGGCAAACCTATGGAACCGCCACGTATGAAAAATTGTTGCGGGAGATTCAAGACAACAAAACGCCATATATTAAAGCCGTGCGAGGCCAATCCATCGAAATCGAGCCAGACGTGAAATTCGATGTATACGGCCCGCCCACTCCGCTTTTTTCGAACTCGGACATTGGCACAGACCGTAGCGTGCAGAATGCAAATTCCATCGTGCTACGATTGAGCTATGGTTCATTTGCAATGCTGTTTATGGGGGATGCGGAATTTGAAACTGAAGCGCGAATGATGACGGCAGGGGCCAATTTACGGGCGAATGTTTTGAAAGTTGGGCATCACGGTTCGCGTCACGCCACCAGCGGAAAATTTCTAACCGCCGTCGCGCCGCAATTTTCCATCATCTCTGTGGGGGAAAATAACGATTACGGACATCCGGCGCAATTGACGATGGATCGGTTGAAAAAGGCAAGCATTAAAACCCTACGCACAGATTTGAGCGGTGAAATTGAAATCTTTTCCGATGGCAAGACCTTCGATGCCCGGCCTTCGCGCAAAGCCACTCTCGCGCAAACGTGGGCCGGACGACAGCCCGTGCGCAATGAATTGACAGTAAATCCGTAATGACGAAACACACGAAAGACCAGGACACCAGTTTTCTTCCCGCCTTTGTGGACCGCATTGAGGATGAGGTGGCTGTAATTATTCTCAGCGATGCACCTGAAACCCAGTTCAATCTTCCGATCCAGTATTTGCCCCCACACGTTGCAGAGGGCGATCACCTCAGGCTTTTATTTGAACTTGATATTGACTCCACAGAAGCCACGCGCAATCGTGTGGCGGCCTTGCAATCCACGCTAGCAACCGAAACCGAGTTAGCAACCGAAACCGAAACCACTATCAAATTATGACGCAATCTATTAGCTACAAAGACGCTGGCGTAAATATTGACGCCGCCAACGAAACGACCTCCCGCATCAAACAAATTGCCCGCCGCACGTTCAATGATCGCGTCCTGTCCGAAATTGGCAGTTTCGGCGGGATGTTCAGCGCGGCGTTCACCGACACTCGTGATCCCGTTTTAGTTGCGAGTTGCGACGGCGTGGGGACGAAGCTCAAAATTGCCTTCGCCGCAGGCATTCACAATACGGTTGGCTACGACCTGGTCTCGCATTGCTTCAACGACATTTTAGTACAGGGCGCGAAACCGCTGTTCTTTATGGATTACATTGCGACCGGCAAACTTGAACCGGAAGTTGTAGAGCAAATCATCGAAGGCATGGCGCGCGCGTGCAGCGAAGGCGGCTGTGCGTTGCTCGGTGGCGAAACCGCCGAAATGCCGGGCTTTTATACAGATGGTGAATATGACATCGCGGGCTTTATTGTTGGCGTTGTGGATCGTCGCAAGGTCATTAACGGTTCGCGCATCGTCGCGGGTGATGTCGTGTTGGGATTGCCTGCGATTGGCTTACATACGAATGGCTACAGCTTGGCGCGCAAACTTTTGCTCGATGTCGCAGGCTATCAAATTGACACGTACGTCGAGGAATTAGGTTGCACGGTCGGTGCGGAATTGCTCAAAAACCACAAGAGCTATTTGCCCGCGCTTGACCGCTTGATCGGGCAGGAAGGCATTATCAAAGGCCTGGCACACATCACGGGCGGCGGTTTGGTCGAAAACATCCCACGCATTTTGCCGATCAACGTGGATGTTGAGTTGCGCGATGGAAGCTGGCCTGTGTTGCCTGTTTACGACCTGATGCGAAGGATCGGTAATGTGTCGGAGGCCGAGATGCTGCGCACCTTTAATCTTGGCTTAGGCATGATCGTCATCACTGGCCGACAATTCGCGGACTATGTCAAAGATCAAATTACGCAGGCAGGCGAGGTGTTTTACGAAGTTGGCGAAGTCATTGATGGCAATGGCAAAGTCGTATTTGTTTAGACGGTCATTGTTATAGACACGCTACTGCTTCACTTCAGAGAGGCCTCGTCCCTAGCCAGACGAGGCCTCGTCTGACTGTCTTTGCCCGCATCCATCACATTTCGAGGAGTCTTTATGCAATTACTCACCCGTCGGTTTTTGTCCGCAGTTTGTTTATTCGGTCTTGTGTTCCCGCCACAACTTTGGGCACAACAACCCATCACGAAGAAATTTGAGTTAACCGTAGACAATATTATGCGAGGCCCTGAATTGGTGGGCTACGCGCCGATGGGACTTCGTTGGTCACCGGACAGTCAGCGCGTCTATTTTCGCTGGAAACAGGCGAATGAACCGCGCCTGAAAGAATTCGATTGGTACGTCGTTGGACGCGATGGCAACGGTTTGAAGAAACTTTCTGAAGACGAAGCAAAGCTGGCTGTACCTCCGGCGGGCGAATTATCGAAAGACAAAACGAAGACGCTTTTTGCCGAAGATGGCGATATTTTCCTATTCGATCACCTCAGGAACGAACGACAACAATTGACCAAAACGACGGACGGTGAAAGCAATCCGCATTTCACGTTGGATCAGAAACGCATCTACTTTACGCGACAAAACAATTTGTATGTAATGCCCTTGGAAGGTGGAACGCTAACCCAAATTACTGATATTCGCAGCGGAGGACCTGGTTCGGTTGCACCTCCGGCATTGGCTTCTGGCGGCTTAGGTGGTGGTGCGGTTCGTGGGGGAGCTGGCGGACAGCAAAAGGGAACCGATAGTCAGGAGTTTATCAAAAAAGAAGAGCGCGAATTGCTGGAGGCTGTCCGTGAGCGTGCGCAACAACGCGAAGAGCAAGAAGCCAAACGCAAGAAACGTGAAACGCGCAAGCCCTTCAATGTGCCACAGGGACAGGCGATCAGCAGTTTAATGTGGACGCCCGATGAAAAGTACGTGATCGCCACAGTCTTCGAATCTGGTACAGGGACCAAGAGCACTATCGTCCCGAATTACATCACCGAATCGGCCTACACCGAAGACCTCCCGGCACGTAACAAAGTAGGTGATAACCAATCTCGCTCGCGGATGGCGGTTATCAACGCTGAAACGGGTGATGTGAAGTTCGTAGATCACGGCCTCAAAGCCGAGACGAAAGCGCAATCTTTACCGTCACCTGCCGTGCCGCCCGATGCTTCACCACAACGCGATGGTTCGGCTCCGGCCAAACAAACGGAGCGCCAGGTGCAGCTTTTCGCACCCGTTTGGTCGGCAGATGGAAAGCACGCCGTGATGCAGGCGCGTGCGGCAGACAACAAAGATCGTTGGATCATGCAACTTGACCCGACGACCGCGACAACGAAGGTCCTGTTCAGCGAACACGATGACGCCTGGATTGGTGGACCTGGCTCGTTTACGTTAGGCTGGTTGCCCGACGGCAAGCGCATCTATTTTGTTTCTGAGCAGAGCGGCTTCGCTCACCTTTATACGAAGGAGCTTGATGGGGGTGAACCGAAGCCATTGACTTCTGGCAAATGGGAAGTGGCAGGCGTTGAAATCGCGCCAGACAAAACGAAATTTTATCTGACCACGGGCGAAGTGAGTTCCAGCGAGCGGCATTATTACGCCCTGCCCTTTGACGGTGGCGCACGCACGAAGCTGACCTCAATGTCCGGCAATAATCAGGTCGAACTTTCACCTGACGAATCCACGCAGGCGCTGATTTATTCGTACAGCAACAAACCGCCGGAGTTATATCTTGCGACAAATAAAGCCGGGGCCGAAGCCC
>JAEUQN010000450.1 GCA_016789725.1 Blastocatellia bacterium
AACTTGGATGGTGATTCACACGGCCAAATGTGCGCACGGCACAAACGAGACACTCAATCCAAGGCTCCAGCACGAGCCAAAGCTCCAGCAAGAGGAGGACACAGATGGAAACGCTCTTCCAGGATTTACGTTACGGCATTCGGACGCTGCTCAAACAACCCGGATTCAGTATGGTGGCGATCATCATTTTGGCGCTTGGCATCGGCGCCAGCACCGCCATTTTCACGGTGGTGAATGCCGCGCTGATTCGCAGCTTGCCGTATCGTGCGCCTGAACAGCTTTATCATCTGTGGGAAACGACGCCGCAGAAAGAATATGCCCGCCGCGAATTTTCCTATCCCGATTATCAGGACTATCAACAGAATCAGGTGTTTGACGGCGTCGCGGCTTATACGGGTGGCGGCGGCATTCTGACCGGATACGGCGAACCGGAGCGTATCTTTTCGCCGGGCGCATCGGCCAATTTCTTTACGACGTTGGGCGTCGAGCCGTTTCTGGGGCGGACGTTTCAACCCGGCGAAGACAAACCGGGAGCTCCGCGCGTGGTGGTGCTGAGTTATGGTTGGTGGCAACGTCGTTTTGGCGGAGACCAAAACATTCTCGGCCAGTCGCTGACGATCAGCGGATTGCCATACACCGTGGTTGGCATTTTGCCGCCGGGCTTTCAGTTCGCGCTTCGTCCGGCGGATGTCTGGTTGCCTTATCAGCCGGGAGAAGCACAACTGACGCGCCGGTTTATGCACGGAACCAACATG
>JAEUQN010000451.1 GCA_016789725.1 Blastocatellia bacterium
AGAATGTTATTCACGCATTCCTGCACAATACGATAAAAATTGATTTCTGATTCCTGCGGCAACACATTGCGCAAATCATCCAGCAAACCGATGAAGCGAATGCCAGAAGCCGCTTCGGCTTTTTTCAATAGTGCTTCAATCGCCTTCGTCAGGCCGATGCGACCCAATTGATAGGGGCGCAAATTGTGCGAAATTTCTTTGACCTCGCTGATGGCCTGCAGCGTTGTGGCAGAAATGTCTTTGATTGGTTGCTCATTGGCATCGGCGTGATTATGCAACCAAAGCAACGCGAGGTTGTTGATGACGACCAGATGTTGCCCCAGGCTGTCATGCAATTCGGCAGCGATGCGTTTGCGTTCCGCTTCCTGCGATTCGATCAACTGGCGCGCGAAGGCTTGTTGCGCGGCTTGTCGGCGCTCGATTTGCGTGACGCGATATTTGAAAGCGGCAAATACGACGCCTGCCACACTCAATCCCGCTAGTGTCAGAAACCACCAGGTGCGATAAAACGGCGGCAAGATGCGGATGCGCAAACTTTTGCCTTCCGTGTTCCAGATGCCGTCGCTGTTGGCTGCCATGACTTTGAAGGTGTAATTGCCCGGCGCGACGTGTGAGAAATAGGCCGTGCGCCGCGTACCCGCTTCGACCCATTCGTCATCGAGTCCTTCGAGCTTGTATTTGAACTTGAGGTTTTCCGAGTTAATAAAGCTCAGCGCTGTGTACGCGATTTCAAAGTTGGATTG
>JAEUQN010000452.1 GCA_016789725.1 Blastocatellia bacterium
TGGCAAATGAACAGTAGGCAGAAACTTCCCTGTTGGGAGCATTACTCCACGCAGTACTATTTTAATGACCGGAGGACAGGCCAGCCACTTTTGAGGAATTTCGTTTCATTGGAGTATTATGGAACAATGAGTGAAGGTACTCTCGGAATCGGCAAAGACTATTGGGATATGATTATGCTAAGGATTGATTTCCTGAATTCGAGTGGGAAAATAATTAAACGTCGCACTGTCGGGGGGCGACCGGTTATTAGAATGGGACCTGAAGTGAGGTATAGACGGTTTGACATACCTCTGAATCCACCAAGTTAAATATAACATCGCACCGCACCTAGCATCTGTTCAACCGTAGCCGCGCCAACGACGGGCGTGTTCGATTTCCAATGTTACAGGCGCGGCACGGTTAACGTGGTGTTAGGGCGCGGTCAGCGACGTTCCATCAATCATTCAATTCGCAACGGGCAGTTCGTGAACCTCCTTCAATACGACACGCCGAGCAGCACAGCATTGATGAACAAAAACTCCGTCGCTTCGGCATAGGCGCGATAGTTCGGGTCTTCGGCAAAGGCGATGATGTGGCCTTGTCCCATCGGTTGATGAATCAGAAAGGCTTTTTGCTGAATCAAGCCGAGCGACTCTGACCAAGCCAATCCGCTGGCCAACAGACGATTGTCATGCCTCCCGTAAACACCGACGTTGCGGCCACGATCCAATCGGATTGGCGAAAAGACGCGGGTGCCTT
>JAEUQN010000453.1 GCA_016789725.1 Blastocatellia bacterium
ATTCCAGCAAAGAATACGCCGCATACTCTGCCCCGAGCTCTCCCCCACCCCCAAGAGCCCCCATGCCACCTTTTCCATGCAGGAATATGGCATCTTCTTCCATTTTTTCCGGAATGGCAAATCCCTGCATTTGGGCGGCCACGCTATTGCCAATAAAAATAGCTGGCGGTACAGGTTCAGATTTTGGATCGCGGGTAACCGTAATGGGTTGACGGGTTATTTTACTCAAATACGATTTTAGAACCGCAGCTGCGCGGGTTTCACCAGCGGTAGCCTTGGGCGACAGTATGAGCGAAACCGGTTGACCCAAAAGTGAACCAGAGGAAAAAAGAATCAGAACCAGGTAAATGTATCTCATAGAAAAAAAGACACGAAGATATGGTACAAGGCACTAAGGCGAATACACGAAGGCGCTAAGGCAAATACACTAAGACGCAAAGGCACAAAGACGCAAAGAGACAAAGAGACAAAGAGACAAAGAGACAAAGAGACAAAACTTGAGTCCTCCTGAATTTTTCAGGAGGACTCAAGTTTTGCCTTTGCGCCTTAGCGCCTTCGTGTATTCCCCTTCGGCCTTTACTTCAGGAGCAGGAGCGCTGCCAGTATATTTTCCTCAATACGTGCCGGGATATCCCTGGCAGTATCCTTCATAAAACTGTGGCCGGTTACTTTTTCAAACAGCTCAATATAACGGTCAGAAATTTCACGCACAAAGGCATCTGGCATATCTGGCATTT
>JAEUQN010000454.1 GCA_016789725.1 Blastocatellia bacterium
GAAGGAGGAGTAAATGAGAACGTTGCGGCGGTGGACAATGCGGATTTGGGGGATATTCGGGCGCAGGCGAGCGGAAGAGGATTTCGCCGCGGAGATGGAGTCGCACCTGGAGATGCATGTGGAGGACGGGATGCGGGCCGGGTTGAGCGAGGAGGAGGCGCGGCGGCAGGCGCGCATCAAGCTGGGCGGAGTGGCGCAGAGCCGGGAGTTGTATTTCGAGCAACGTGGGGCGCCGGTATTGGAGAATCTGGCGCGGGATATCGCCTATTCGCTGTGCCTGCTGAAGAAGAATCCGACGTTCGCGGCGATGGCTGTGTTGTCGTTGGGGCTCGGCATCGGAGCGAACACGGCGATGTTCAGTCTGGTGAACGCCGCCATTTTGCGTCCACCGCCGTATCCCGAGCCGGAGCGGCTGCTGCATACGCAGCGCGACGCCACGATGGAACAATACGAACGGCTGCGGCGGATGGATGTGTTTCGCGATGTGGCGGGGTGGCAAAGCGGCGGGGAGCGGCGCATCGATTTCGAGGGGCGGCAGGAATGGGCGGTGGCGGCACGAGTGACGGCGGGTTTCTTTCGCACGTTGGGTACTGGGCTGGCGCAAGGCGAGGAGTTCGCAGACAACGCCGCCGAGGGCACGGCGATTGTCAGCCATGCGTTGTGGCAGCGGATATCGGGCGGCAAGAGCGACGCCGTGGGCCGGGTGGTGGAACTGGACGGGCAGCCGTACACGGTG
>JAEUQN010000455.1 GCA_016789725.1 Blastocatellia bacterium
GATGGTGTACAACGTCGTGCGCGAATGCGCCAATGCCTGATACACGTCTTCAAAACTGTATTCGCGCACCTGCTGGCCAGGGCGTGACGAATCTTCCTTGATCGGATGCAGCCGATAAAGTTCGTCCCCATCCGTTTGAAAGAGAATGATCGGTCGCTCTTCCTCTTTTACCAGTTCCCGCAACGTTGCCAGCAACGCGCTGAGCTGTGCACTTTGTCCCAGTGACCGGCTTGGTGAATTCGACGACGAGCTCGACATCGTCGGTCACGATTGCCATGCGGTCTTTGGGCGCAAGCTTGTCCACCAGTGTTTTGGCGGCTTCGATGCTGGTGCGCAGGTAAGGCAATTGGCTGCCGCTGTAATCAATAATCAGCACAAATGAACGTGGTACTGACAGGCCATCGCCAGTGGAAAAAGCGGCGATCTCTTGTGGCTGACCGTCTTCATTAACGATGAAATCTGTCTGTTTGAATCCGGTTAACGACCGACCTTGCGCATCAAGTACCAGAACGTCGAACACCGCCATCACAGTGTCCAGACGCAATACGTCGTCTTCTTCCGGTTTGGAGACTTTCTGACCTGGCTTGGAAGCAGCCTCCTGTGTTGGGGCTGTATCAAGCGCCTTTTGCTTCTTCTTGTCCCATTTCAATGTTTTCAGGCTGGAGCCGAAATCCGCGCGCCGATCAGATTCCTGCTGCGTTTGCGCGCGCGCAACATCAAGCTGCACTGTGT
>JAEUQN010000456.1 GCA_016789725.1 Blastocatellia bacterium
CCGGGCGCGTCGGAAGAAGAGGACTTTACGCTGCTGGAACGGTGCGAAACCTGCGACGGGGCGCGGCTCAAGCCGGAAAGTCTGGCGGTGAAGATCGCTAAGAAATCGATTGCTGAAGTCACGATGTTGTCGGTGCGGGCAGCGGTGGATTTTTTCACGTCACTCAAATTTACCGAACGCGAACTCGTCATCGCCCATCGTATCCTGAAAGAGATTCGTGAACGGCTGGGCTTCCTGGTGAATGTTGGCTTGGATTATTTGACGCTGGATCGTCCTGCGGCCACGCTTTCAGGCGGCGAGGGTCAGCGCATTCGTCTCGCCACCCAAATCGGGTCCGGCCTGGTCGGCGTGTTGTACATCCTGGACGAACCGTCGATCGGCCTCCATCAGCGGGACAATCGCCGCCTGCTGCAAACCCTGCTGCGCCTCCGTGATCTCGGCAACACCGTCATCGTGGTCGAACACGATGCGGAGACCATGGAAGCGGCCGACTACATTCTCGACCTGGGGCCGGGCGCCGGTACGCATGGCGGCCGAATCATTGCCCAGGGTACGCCCAAGCAGGTGATGGCGAATCCCGACTCGCTCACCGGAATGTACCTGCGCGGCGAGCAGATGGTCTCGCTCCCGCCGCGTACCCGGAAGCCCAAGGGCTTTGTAACCGTCGTGGGGGCGAAGAAGCACAATCTCAAGGGCGTGACCGTGAACATCCCGTTGGGCCTGTTGA
>JAEUQN010000457.1 GCA_016789725.1 Blastocatellia bacterium
CGGCAAACTGGAACTCGAAATTCGTGAATGCAGTCCGTTCCAGATCATGATGGAAGTCGTCAACGTCCTGCGCATGAAGGCCGAGCAGCAGTCGCTGTATCTGGAGCCCGTCATTGAAGGAACGCTTCCCGAGACCATTCAGACTGATTCGACTCGGCTTCGACAGGTGCTGATGAATCTGGTCGGCAACGCCATCAAATTCACGACCGAAGGTGGCGTCCGTATTGTGGCTTCCACCGTAAATACCGATGGTCGTCCTCAGGTTCGCTTCGAAGTTCGCGACACGGGAATTGGTCTGACACCGGAACAGCGAGGTCGATTGTTCCAGCAATTTATGCAGGCCGATTCCTCAGTCACACGTCGATTCGGCGGAACAGGACTGGGATTGGCGATCAGCAAGAAACTGACGGAACTGATGGGAGGAGAAATTGGTGTGGACAGTACTCCTGGAGTCGGCAGCACGTTCCACTTCTCAATCTCGACAGGCGATCTGACGGGAGTGCCGATGGTCAACCAGAAGCAGGCTCAGGAACGATTCCGCGCTCTGGCTCGCCGTCAGCAGACAGGCATCAAGATCTGGTTCAAGCCGGCACGCGTGCTTGTCACCGACGATACTCCTGCAAACCGCCAGCTGGTCGGACTTGTTCTTCGCAAGGCCGGTCTGGAAGTCGAAGAAGCAGAACACGGCTGCATCGCTGTGGAGAAGGCGACCTCCGGAAACTACGAC
>JAEUQN010000458.1 GCA_016789725.1 Blastocatellia bacterium
TGGCTCCGGCCTTGAAGTCGGTGGGTTGCCAGAGCCGTCCCCGCCAGGCCGTGAGCCCGAGCATCTGAAAAAACTCGCCGGTCACCGCGGCGGAGGTGGCGCGGACCGCCCCTTCCGGCCGCTGCCAGGTGACGGTGCCCGAGCGATAGGCGGCGAGTTGGAGCACGGAGGACGGGGGCGTCTCCTGCCAGGCCGAGAATTCATTGTCCGGCATGAAGTCGCCGCCACCCGGCGGCGAGGGGGCGCCTTCCTTGGCGAGCTTGCGCACGACCACCAAATGACCCGGATCCGGGTACGGCAGCGGTTGCAGCAGGACGGCGTGGACCACCCCGAAAATGGCGGTGTTGGCACCGATGCCGAGCGCGAGCAGAACGATGAGGGAAGCGCTGAAGACCGGGTGGGCGCGCAGAGAGCGGAAGGCGTGGGAAACGAGCGACATGGACGGTACGCGCGGAGGCGTACCGTCTAAGCGCTGCTGACTGCGGGATTTGTCTAGGGCTTTGGGCCGGGTTTCGTCACGGAGTGACCTCGTAGATCTCGACAATGGCCTCGCCCGTGCCGCCGTCGGCCCCGCTCACCTGCACGGTGTAGCCACCGGGCTGGAGGGTGATCAGCAGGGCGGCGTCTTTGCTGCCGGCGGTCAGCCCGAAGGCGCCGACGCTGGTGAACGTCGTGGACAGGCTGGCGGCCCAATTGTCGTTTTCGTTGATCTTGTTCGCGCC
>JAEUQN010000459.1 GCA_016789725.1 Blastocatellia bacterium
TGGCTAGAGAACAACACACACTGGCCCTCATCACGCAAGCGGCGGATAACGTCTCGCATGGCGCGCGTGCTCATCACATCTAGGCCATTGGTAGGTTCATCTAGCAGAACGTTTTTAGGGCTATGCACCAACGCGCGCGCAATGGCCACCTTCAGCCGTTCACCAGTGGAAAAGCCTTCTGTGCGGCGATGATCAATTTCGCCCATCTCCAACATTTTCACCAACGCATCAATGCGCTTTTCTAATTCTGCGCCGCTTAAGCCGTGCAAACGCCCAAAGTAGCGCACGTTTTCACGGGCCGTTAAACGGGGATACAAGCCGCGCGCATCTGGCAATGCGCCCAACCGTTTTTGCACTTCCACGGGGGTGGCCACCGTATCAAAGCCATCCACCTTGGCCGTGCCGCTATCTGGCTTGAGCAACGTGTAGAGCATTCTGAGCGTGGTGCTTTTGCCCGCGCCGTTTGGCCCCAGCAAGCCCGTAATATGCCCATCTGGCGCGGTAAAACTCACACCCTGCACGGCTTTTACGGCGCCAAAAGATTTATAAAGGTTTTGTACTTCAATCATTGATTCAATGGGTGAAGGATTGGGCGATTGGGTCAATCACTCAATCCTTCACTGTTAGGGTTTTGGCCCAGTCACATCTACAAAAAACGGCAGGGGCGCAATGGCTTGAACACAGGCCACGTCTAAGCCTTGCACCGAGGCGGCTTCAATA